>CAMBUD010000049.1 GCA_945871035.1 Planctomicrobium piriforme
TACAATTAGCTATTGCCACAGCGCAGCGATTGTTGGAGCGGCTGGGAAATAATCTGGGCCAGGTCGATCAGGCATTGGCGCGTTTGTCCGCTTCGCTACCGCCGTCTGCTTCGAGCCTCATGACCCCCACCATCCCTCCAGAGGCCGTCGACGCCTTTGCGGGTACTCCGCAGCAGCGCACAGCATGGGGCATGATCGACAGCGCTGCTGCAGGCAATGCCTGTGAAGCTGTTTCGCAACTCGCTGCTCTATTGGACGCTGGCGAGCATCCTGTCGGCTTAAGTGCGCAGGCGGCTACGGTTCTCAGGCGATTCTCAACAGCTGCGAGGCTGCTTGCACTGCCTGTCGGCGCCGGACGACCAGTGGGCATCGAGCAAGCGTTGCGTGAGGCGGGCGTAGCAGCATGGCCCAAGGCACTCGATCAGGCGCGCGATGCACTGTTGCAACTCGGTGCCCATCGTGCTCGCCATCTCCCGGCCGCTCTGCTGGAACTGGACCGAGCCCTGAAGGGGGATGCCTCGCGAGGATTGCGTGCCCGACTGGCTCTCGAGAGACTGTTCTGCAAGATGGCTCGACAGGCTACAGTTGCCAGAGTCCGCGGGCAAACAAACAGTGCCGAGAGTCGAAAAACGAGCCCTAGCCACTGATGCCACACATTTTTTAGCCCATCTATAGCCGATCAGGAGAGCGTTTGTGAATTCCCCGCAACAGTTGGACCCCCGCAGTGTTTGGGAAAATCCTCTCGCCACTCGCTATGCATCGGCTGAAATGACGAAGCTCTGGAGTGACAATCATCGCTACCGGCTTTGGCGACAAGCATGGCTGGCATTGGCGGAGGCCGAGGCCGAACTTGGTTTACCAATTTCCCAAGAACAACTGCACGAACTGCGAACCCATCTGGAACCGATCGACTTTGCCAAGGCAGCTGAATATGAAAAACAGATGCGTCACGATGTGTTTGCACACCTGCATACGTTCGGTGACGCTTGTCCAAAAGCGCGACCAATTTTGCATCTGGGCGCGACCAGCGCCTTTGTGACCGACAACACCGATCTGATTCTGATGCGAGAATCGCTCGATCTGATCAGCATACGGTTGGCCACCGTGATCGAGCGACTGGCCGAGGTCGCTCTCAAAACGTGCGATATTGTTTGCCTCGGTCTCACGCACCTGCAGCCTGCACAGCCCACAACGATCGGCAAACGCATCTGTCTCTGGATTCACGATCTGCTCCTTGATTTAGAGGAGATAGATCACCGTCGCACCCTGCTTCGAGCTCGGGGCGTGAAAGGAACGACTGGCACCCAGGCGAGCTTCCTAGAATTATTTGCCGGTGACCACGCTAAAGTCCGCGCTCTGGATGAGATTGTTTCGCGCAAATTAGGGTTCGCATCTTCCTACGAAGTCAGTGGCCAAACCTACACGCGCAAGATTGACTCACAGGTGGTGGCGGCTGTGGCTGGCGTATCGGAATCAACACACAAAGCAGGCAATGACCTGCGGCTGAGCGCGTCATTTGGTGAATTGGAAGAGCCCTTTGAGGAAGACCAAGTGGGTTCCTCGGCAATGCCCTACAAGCGCAATCCGATGCGTGCTGAGCGCATGTGTGGCCTCGCTCGATTTGTGATGGGCTTGGCGGCCACAGCCGGGCAGACCGCAGCCGTGCAGTGGTTCGAGCGCACGCTCGACGACTCGGCACCGAGGCGACTGGTCTTGCCGCAGGCATTTTTAGCAACCGATGCTCAACTGGTGATCTACGCAAATATCGCCGGTGGACTTGTTGTGCTGCCTGGAGCGATTGCCAGCAATCTTGCCAAGCAACTGCCATTTCTAGCGAGTGAACGCATTTTAATGGCAGCTGCTAAAGCCGGTGGTGATCGACAAACATTGCACGAGGCGATGCGTCGCCACAGCCATGCTGCCACAGCTGGCATTCGCCAAGGAATGCCCAACGATCTGACTGCACGGTTGGCAGCCGATCCACTGTTTGCAGGTGTTGATCTTGCACAAGCGATGAATGGGCACGGCCTGGCCGGCAGGGCTTCGGCACAAGTCAAAGAGTTTCTCTCAGGATCCGTCAAGGATGCTTTGGCCGCACATCCCAAGCGGCTGAACGAATCAGTGCTGCGGGTGTGATCGTCAGACCCGATCCTGATGCCTTGATTTACTGCGGGTGCTACGGCACCGCGCACACACCCCACTAATGATCAACCGATGGCTTTGAGCTCGAAAGTGGTGTTGATTGGCCACGGCTTCGCGAATGCGATTGAGTTCAGCACTGGAAAACTCAATTAGTATGTGACAGGAATTGCAGTAGAGGTGATCGTGCTGTGGATAGCCATAGTCGTGTTCGTAAACGGCTCGACCGGCGAGGTCCATTTTTTTCAGTAGGCCTGCATCGACTAGCTCTGTCAGCGTGCGATAGACGGTGGGCCGGCTGGCACGAATTCCCTCGGGAGTCTTGTGTAAATCAGCCAAGAGTTGATCGGCGTCAAAGTGTTCGTGGTGGCTAAAGACATGCTCCACGATCGTTTGACGTTGGCGTGTGATGCGTTTGGCACGCGTCTGCAGAAATTCAGCAAATCGCTCCTGTGGTGTGAGCGCCACAGCGACTTTACCGAGAGAAAAATCAGCTGCGGTTGCCATGGGTAATCCCTAGTCCAAGTTGTCCGGTTCAAAGGCCGTCGGTGAATAGTCTAACCTCGCGGCCTGCGGTTGGCTGGAACTGGCTACCATTCCTGCCGGAGAGCCAAGGCCTGATGCAGGCCATAAATTGTAGCTGTTCCTGCGGGCAATACGACCGACCTTGGTCGGTGTTTTGCAAAGGCGGGCCGGTTGATTTCACGCCTGCTTATGAAAAGGCTCAATTATCAGGCTGATTGGTGTTGAAACGGTGATCGATTCCAACGTCCAGTCGCCCGTGCGGCACGCCGCTTACGCGTGCCGCATCGATCGGTTTACGGTACGATTCCGAGCCAAGCTCTACGGGGGAATCGCAACGCAATTTTTTCTCGTGCGAGTTACGCGAGGCGATCCAACAGCCGCTCAATGGCTCCATCAAGCTTATCGGCTGTTTCATACGTACCGTCGGCAATCGCTGCTCGTATCGAATGGATACGATCAAAGCGAATGTCTGATGTGGAATCAGCGGCCCGCACAGCGTCCACCGAAAGAGTGACGGAATCATGAACTTCTGTAACGCCTTGCCCAACGGCAGCCTGCGTCGCAGACGTCGATTCAATACCTTTTACACCAGTCAGCGCCTGTGAAGCATGCGCGGAAGAAACACCCCAGATTTGCATAAAGATCTCCTCGAAAAAATTGCCGTTGATAAACGTGTCGTTTGTAGCCGCCCCAACCAGCACTCGGTACGAGCGTCGAGGTTGGAAGGTTCAGTAAAAGTTTTGCAGTTAACAGTTCTCTTTTGTCCACTCACCGCAAGCTTATCGCTGACCGATCCGGCCTAACTATCTTTCATCGACACAGCTCCATCGCAAACTCCAATATTTTTTTTGAATTCCTATTATGGGTATTGTGCCTGCCCAGAGGCTGCCCGTACTGCCCATCTTCTCCAGCCCTGCCATGGTTTGCTTGGCAGGATCAAATCATGTTTTGCTACATGGCGAATTCCGGTCGGCGGCATTCCAGTTGCCCCTGTAATCGCTCCACAATAGCGCTGTGCATCTGGCTGACGCGGCTTTCGGAGAGATCGAGCGTAAGCCCAATCTCTTTCATAGTCAGTTCCTCGTAGTAATAAAGAATGATGATCAGTCGTTCGTTGCGGTTGAGGCCCTTTGTCACCAGTCGCATCAGATCGCCCTTCTGGATGCGTCGTGTGGGATCATCCCCTTTCTTATCTTCGATGATATCAATCTCTTGCACTTCCTTGGAGCTGTCGGTTTCACCCCATTTTTTGTTGAGGCTGACCAATCCGACTGCGTTGGCGTCGACGAGTAGTTTTTCAAATTCTTCACGTGTCAGTTGCATGTGCTCCGCCACCTCGGCATCTGCGGGCGGGCGCCCCAATCTGGCTTCGAGTGTTTTGAGCGCTTCATTCAGCTTGCTAGCCTTCGAGCGAACCAGCCGCGGCACCCAATCCATCGTCCGCAGTTCATCGAGCATTGCTCCGCGAATACGGGGCACGCAATACGTTTCAAACTTCACTCCCCGCGACATATCAAAGGCGTCAATCGCATCCATCAGGCCGAATGCGCCAGCCGACGTAAGATCGTCGAGTTCGACACCCTCGGGAAGCCGCGACCAGATGCGCTCACCGTTGTATTTCACAAGCGGTAGATAATTCTCGATCAGTCGATTGCGCAGATCTTCATTTGACTGATCGAGTTTAAACGTCTTCCAGATAGCTTGAACTTCATCAGCGGAAAGTTGCAGTGCCACATCATCCTCCTTGATTAGTTTTTCCACGTGAGGCCGGCGGCAGCAGCGCTCGAACGCCCGACCGTCTCACTTTCTTACCCGCACCTTCCGTGGTGATGGTCCCGAATCGACGAATTAATTATCTTCGTCCAGTCGGCAGATGTTTCTCAAATGTATTTTACAGTGTCCCTATTCCCAGCCTATTTTCCGCAGTTATTCATGATCCGTAGTGTTTTGTGAGAGGTGTTTGACTTCTTTTTATAGCGAGCGAAGTGTCGCGTGGTGGGCATTTTAAGCGGCAGCACACGCTGCGTTGCCCACGGTTGCAAAGAGCTCTAGTCGGTTTTCGTCTGCCACTTCTTCCTCGGCAAATACCTGTAAACCAGGAATCTGATGCATCAGAGCCGCGCGCACGCTGCGCCGAGCATCGCCAGGCACAACGAGCACTGCCGCCCCTCCGCGCTCGACGGCAGGACGCACCGCCCGCCGCAATTCGGCCACAATGTTAGCAACGATGAGCCGCTTGGCAGCCAATTGCTGCGGCATGCGAGGGCTGGCAGCATGGGCAGGCGAATCGGCCCCCGCGTGCAGCGATTCGACGGCTGTTTCCACAAGTCGCACAACCACAAGCCTGCCGAGTGGATTACGTGCTCTCCGACAGATCACCTTGGCCCACCTGCGACGCACGCATTCAGCCAGTTGCCACGGCTCCGTCGCTTCGGCGGCATGATCGGCCATGATTTCCAGTACCTGCGATAGCGGTCGAACCGGTACGCCCTCGCGCAATAAGCACTGCAGCGTGCGATGAATCCGCGCAACGTTTAGAACTTGGGGCACAATTTGCTCAATGAGTGCCGGCTGAAGGGCACGCAGTGACTCAATGAGGCGTGCCACTGCATCGCGGGAAAGAAGCTGATCGGCATGCTGCCGCAGCGCGGCTTGCAATGCACGGCAGACACATTCACTGTCATCCAGTACGGTTGCTCCTCGACGGCGGGCCGTCTCTGCTTGGGCATGGCTGATCCACACTGCGCGACGCAAGCTCAGCGGATCTAAACCCTCAGGGCCGTCAATGTCGAGCATTTCGCCGGGCTGAGGAATTGCCAGTAGCCGTCCCTGCAGCAATTCCCCTTCACCAGCATTCTCGCTGGCGATTGTTATGCGGTAGCCACGATCGGCAAGCGTGAGATCATCGCGGAAAATAATTTCAGGCACGACAATGCCCAGATCAACGGCCACCCCCGTTCGCATCTCGGTTGACCGCTCCAGGATAAGAGGATTCTTTCCGGCGATTAATCCGATCAGCCCGCGGCCGAGTTCGACAACAACGCGATCCTCGGACAACACATCCCTGTCCAATAATCGAGCCCCTGCCCCAGCGGTTGCTGGTGATTGCTCAGTTCCTGCTGCATCAACAGTGCCGGATTGCGACTGGTGGCGAGCAGTAAAAAATGCTGCACAGATTGTGGCAACGGCCATTACGGCCAGCGGCCAAAAAGGTAGGTTTGTCAGAGAAAGAACGGCTAAGAAAGCCGCCGTTATCACGAGCACATGCGGGCGCGAGGTAAATTGGCGGCCCAGTTCGCGTGATAAATCGACCGTCTGACTCGAACGTGAGATCAGGAGGGCCATCGCCACTGAAACGAATAGAGCAGGCACCGCGCTCACGAGTCCGTCACCAATAGTGAGTCGCGAATAGATATCCAAAGCACGTGGAAGTGAAAGAGAGTGCTGGAGAACACCAATCGCCAACCCGCCCACGAGGTTGACGAGCGTGATAATGACGCCGGCCACAGCCTCGCCCCGCACAAACCGACTTGCGCCGTCCATGCTAGCGAAAAAATCGGCTTGCCGTTGGAGATCTATACGCATTTCGCTGGCTTGTTGACGAGTGATCGTGCCAGCTTGCACCTCAGAGTCGATTGCCATCTGTCTCCCAGGCAGTCCATCCAGAGCAAATCGGGCAGCTACTTCACTGGTGCGTGTAGAACCAGCCGTAATGACCACAAACTGGATGACAGCAATGATTGCAAAGATCACTGCGCCGACCATGAGATTGTTGGCAGCCACAAACGTGCCGAAGGCTTCCACCACTTGTCCGGCAGCAGCGGGACCATCAATCGCTGCACGCGACAGGATCAATCGGGTTGTCGCAATGTTCAGAACCAGTCGGACCAGCGTTGAGCCGAGAAGGAACGTAGGAAAAATGCTCATCTCTAGCGGCGTGCGTGCGGCTAGCGCTCCGAGCAGCGCGAGCACAGACACCGTCAAATTGGCTGCCAGCAGGAGATCAACCAGTGCTGGGGGTACCGGTGCCAACACCACCAAGACAGCCAGCAAAATGGCTGTCGGAATCGCGTAGTCCAGCACGTGAGTTGAGAGAGTACGCGAGGGCCCCGCGGATGTCCCAAACAGCTGTCTCATACGTACAATCTCAGAAAATGGTGCGCACGGTATGCCACCGCATGGATGCGTCTAGAAACCGATCAATTTCGAAGGGGGACAGTAGCGAGTGCGATGGTGCTGGTCTAGACCGCTCGCAGAGCCGATATTCCGGTTATAATTCCTGATCTTCCCGCCGCTTGCGTAGGGAATGGATCGTGTGTATCCGCTCCGAATCGGAACATTCTCTCAAAAAAGATTTTGGTTCTTTGATGCAATTTAACCGCTTCGGGCTCATCTTTGACTACCCAGAAAACTGGTTGGTTGACACCAAAGATTCTGCCGATCGCTACGCCACGGTGACGGTTTATTCGCCCGAAGACGCTTTTTGGTCGCTCAGTGCTCACGCCGCAGGTGGCACGCCTTTGATGCTTGCAAAAGCTGTTGTGGAACAGATGAGTGCTGAATACACCGATCTGGATCAGGAGGCCGTTCAGGAAAATATTGGTGGACGGACACTCTCTGGATTTGATCTCAATTTCTACTGTCTTGATTTGACCAATACGGCTCAGGTGCGAACGCTCGAAACGCCGACGGCCATTTACCTCCTTTTCTGTCAGGCTGAGGATCGTGAGTGGGTGCGAGTTTCCCACGTATTTGCGGCGATGACGGCCAGTTTCATCACCGCACTCAAAGCAGTTTGAGTTGGGGCCAAATCATGGGGAAAAAACCGGTGGCAAGGCGAGTCGCGGAAAGATGGCATACCCTCCTGGGGCATCGTATCGCCTCGAATAGGCAACGATTGCAACTAAGATCCGCGACTCGGCCTCGGGCACTACCCATGCTGGCATACAGTGACCACAACAGACCCTAGCTTGCATCTGACGTGCCGAAGCGATCCCGAACGCAAAAAAACTGTTTTTGAACCGATTGCAACAATCGGGTGGATTGCGTCGAATAAAAACGCCCTGGCTAGCGGCCAATTTTTCAAAATAGGCTTGTTTCCGGCGACTTTTCCAAGAGTCTTTGTATTTTTTTCTGGTATTCCGGTGGGCCGTAAGTCCCGTAAACTGGCTGAACTTACAAACCTTTTGCACAGTGCCGCTGTGAACACTACCGCGACAATAGCTGGCACAATGACCTAGACTCCGCAATCGCCTTCCCCAGCGAACCCCCATAAGAAAGAACCTTTCATTTGCAAGCGAGCCTGTCAGATTTCACGGCCCTGTTCCCCCTTGATGGATCGATTCAGATCACCCACTGGTTGGCTTTTGCCGCAATGGTGGCGGTGCTGCTTGCTCTTGATTTGACCGTTTTTCATAAACATGCACAGGAATCAACGCTGTCTGAGAGCGCGTTTTGGACCTGCTTTTGGTCGTTGCTGGCCCTGTCATTCAACGGGGTTATCTGGTGGTGGCTTGGCTCCCAAGCGGCCATCGAATTCCTCACCGGCTACCTCGTTGAGTGGTCGCTGTCGATGGACAACGTCTTCGTGTTTGCAGTTGTGTTTGGCTATTTTCGCGTCCCACTTAAATACCAATACCGCGTACTTTTCTGGGGCATTCTTGGGGCAGTGCTGATGCGGCTTACGTTTGTGCTTGTAGGCACAGAACTCATCAGCCGCTTTGTCTGGATTCTCTGGCTCTTTGGTGCATTTTTGGTCTACACCGGTTTCAAGTTGGCCTTCGGCAACAGCGAGATGCATCCGGAGAACAACATTCTCATCAAGTTTGTGCGGAAGTTCATTCCGATCACAAACCAACCAGCCGGTGACAGATTTTTCATTCGTGAAAATGGGAAATTACTAGCCACGCCGCTGTTCCTTGTGCTGCTGGTCGTCGAAAGTACTGACGTGCTGTTTGCTGTCGATAGTGTGCCGGCGATCTTCGGCGTAGTCGACCAGCAGGCCGACTATTTTCAGTTCGTTGTTTTCACATCGAATGTTTTTGCGATCCTTGGCCTCCGTGCCCTCTATTTTCTGCTAGCAGGCGTAATGGATCTCTTTCGGTTTTTAAACTACGGCCTTTCATCGGTGCTTGTTTTTGTTGGTGCAAAGATGCTCGCCGAGGCCGCGCAACACAACGAGTGGCTTGCCAGTTGCGGCGGATGGGATGCCCATGGCGGTGGCCATTTGGTACCCCCGTGGGTCTCGCTGCTGGTTGTTGTCAGCCTCATCGGTACAAGCATTATCGCTTCGATAGCACTGCCCCATAGGATTGCGCCATCGGCTGTTGGCAACCCTAAGGATGGCTCAGACACGGGGCTTTAGGCGCGGGGCTTTATGAGAAGCCATGTTCCCGCTGCAGCGTATGATGAGGGTATCGGAGTCGTGACAACCCATTCTTTCATCCTGTGGGGAGCAATGCACGCGAGTTTTCCCCGGTTACGTTGGCCGATGTCCGTGTTAGCGATTTGTGCACTTTCAACGGTTACAGGTTGGCCGTTGGCAAGTTGGCTCAGCGCGAGCGCGCTGGGCACGGAGTTTCGCTACGGATCCCAGACATTCACCGTACCGGATCATTGTCTTCTCGAGCAAGTCGCCGGACCTCCGCTGGTGGATCGTCCGTTAACGTTTGATTTTGATGAACGGGGTCGGCTCTATGTGGCCGATTCAAGCGGATCAAACGCACCCGTGCAGCAACAACTCAGCGCACCGAATCACAGGATTGTACGGTTGGAAGACAGCGACAACGACGGCGTTTTCGATGCTCGAACAGTTTTTGCTGATCATCTCATGTTGCCGCAGGGTACGCTGTGGCACGATCAATCGTTGTACGTCGCCGCACCGCCACAGATTTGGCGACTGACAGACACCGATGACGATGGCGTTGCCGACTCGCGAGAGGTGTGGTTCGACGGCCGAACGCTCACGAGTTGCGCAAACGATTTGCACGGTCCGTATCTTGGACGGGATGGTTGGTTTTACTGGTGCAAGGGTGGATTCGCCGAGCAGGTCTACGATCTGCCGGGCCGTGCACAATGGCACACGCGTGCTGCGCACATTTTTCGCTCACGTCCCGATGGCACTGGAATCGAACCGGTGCTAACCGGTGGGATGGACAACCCGATCGACGTTGCCTTTACCGCCCGGGGCGAACGCCTGCTTTCCAGCACGTTCCTCACGCATCCCAGTGGTGGCCTGCGTGACGGATTGGTTCACGCCCTCTACGGCGGGGTCTATGGCAAGCAGCACAGCGTGCTGGATGGCCATGCCCGCACAGGCGACTTGCTCACCCCGCTGGTGCAGATGGGGCCCGCTGCGGTCTGCGGCCTACACGCTCACTCGGGTGCCGGATTTGGCGAAGACTACTGCGGCGACCTGTTTGCTTGCGCATTCAACCTGCGAAAAGTGTCGCGGCATCATCTCGTACCACAGGGTTCAACGTTTCTATCAAGCGAATCAGACTTCCTAGAATCCGATTCGGCCGACTTTCATCCCACCGATGTCATCGAGGATGCCGACGGATCACTAATCGTGGCTGATACAGGCGGCTGGTACAAGCTCTGCTGCCCAACATCCCACATAGAGAAACCAGCAAATCTGGGAGCAATTTATCGCATTCGTCGCAAGGACGCCGTTGCGTTGGCCGATCCGCGGGGGCTTGCAATCGATTGGAATGGCTTGGTCGCGAGTCACGTGGTAGCGCTGCTGTCTGACCCCCGTCCAGCGGTTGTTGCGCGAGCTGTAACCGAGATTGCACAGCGAAAAGTTGCCTGCTTAGCCGCAGTCGCACAACTGCTGAATGTTGGAGAAAATAATGCGGGTGCTGGTACGGCCGGTGAACCGTCTTCGAGGCGTGAGGCCATCTGGGCATTATCACGGATCGAGCATCCAGACGCGCGTGCATTGGTTCGACGTGCGCTGGCCGATCCCGACCCCGCCGTGCAACAGGTCGCCGCACACGTCAGCGGTCTTCATCGCGATGCAGCGGCCTTGGAAGGGCTCCTGCTGCTGCTCGCTCACAAAGATCATGGAGTTGCACGGGCTGCCGCCGAAGCAATTGGCAGACTCGGTAACCCAGTAGCCTGCCGCGCCCTGCTCGATGCATCCGCACGGTTAGCCGATCGTTCTTTGCAGCACTCATTGACCTACGCTCTGATCGAGATTGGTAATCCGCAGATCATTCTTGAAACACTGCCCTCTTTCCGTCAATTGAAAAAGAATGGATCGACACGCGCGGCGATCCTTGCACTCGACCAGATGGCGTTGCGTCTGCCGCAGTTTGTGCTCGATCGTGATGAGGTTATTCGGCTGTGTGCTGAGGAAGATCCTGCGCTTTGCGAAACTGCTTGGTGGATCGCATCGCAACATCCGGAGTGGTCTGACAGCCTTGTGCCGCAGGTGCAACCGCTGCTTGCCCGAGCCGCCAGCGGGGATGCAAAAGAAAAAAATCGTATCGTACAACTACTAGCCCGAATCGCCTCGCAGCGCGGTATTGCCGCGGCTCTTGCTGCCGCGCTCGACCAGCCGGACAACAACGGGCCGAATCGGTCGAATGCCGACTTGAATGACATGCGATCGATAACGCTTTTGGTTCTGCAGGCGGCCGCCGCCCACGAAACGCCATCGGAGTGGATTGCAGTTCTGGAGCGGTTGCTTGTCGCGGAAAGCTCGACGCCTGATGGGGAACTGCTGCAGGAAGTGCTGACAACGCTGAGCGCTCTTTCCCTCACGCAACAACAGCGCCTGCGCCTGCAGTCGGCGCTTGATGTCTTGGCAGAAAATCCTGCCGCCTCCTCGCGAGTCTGCCTGCAATGCTTGCGGATTACGGCAGATTCACGCGGTGCACTACCAGCAGCGCTGGTATCGAGATTGACTGCGATTGCACTGACAGAGGAATCGCCCCTCGATCGCTCTGCAGCCGCTTCCTTACTGGCCGGGCAGGTATTGCCCGCGGCAGCTTGGCAAAAAATTGTAACCACATTCGATCGCATGCGATCCCTTGAAATAGGGCTGCTGCTACCGGCTGTGATCCGTGCGGGTGGTCCAGCGGTCGAGCAGGCAATCGATGTTCTGGAACGCAGGAATGATTTGCTCGTCATTCGCGATGACGGACTGACGACTGCCGTGCAAGCCTTGCCGACCGCATTGGCGCTGCGAGTTGAATTGCTACTAGCGCGGGCAGCAGCAACGGTGATTGGTGATCACCAACGGCTAAAAGAACTGGCAGCATCGCTACCGCCCGGAAATGCTTCTCGCGGCCACGCTGTTTTCTCAGGTCGAAAAAGTGCGTGCCTAACCTGTCATGCCATGGCCTTTGTGGGTGGTCAGGTTGGCCCAGACCTTTCCACTATTGGCCGCATTCGCACAGCAGCCGATTTATTAGAAGCGATTGTGTTGCCGAGTAGTAGTTTTGTACGCAGCTATGAATCATCGATTGTGATCACAGCAGACGGCCGATCGGCCAGCGGAATCATCAAAGACGCAGGTGCCGAAGAGATCGTCCTGCAAACGGGCCCTACAGCCGTTGAACGTTTTGCGCGAGATGCCATTGAGTCGATAACAACCAGTCCAGTTTCACTCATGCCCAAGGGGTACGACACGCTCCTTTCGCCCCAAGAATTATCCGACTTGGTCGCGTTTCTGTCGGCAAATCGTTGACAAAAGTGCCTAGCAGAGTTTGCGTACACGCAGTGCATTCGCAAAACCTATTTTGGCTGGGTAGTATCGCTGGTGCGTCTGCGCAACTTTCGGTTCCGCAAGCCTGTAACCTGACTCCAGCCCCGCGAACCTCGCGCCCTAACTCCGAAAGTCTGGCCCCGTGCTGAACTACCTGAAACGCCTGCCGATCTCCCGACGTCTCTTGTTGATTAGTGTGTCTTACAGTCTGCCGATTGCAGTGCTGCTCTATTTTGTCGTGAGCGGGATCAATCAGGACATCCAGTTTGCCACACTCGAGAAGTACGGCAACGCATATCAGCGGCCGCTGTCTCTGCTGCTGGAGCATCTTTCGCACCACCAGTGCATGGTGAGCCAGGCTCTGGCTGGCAGCACAACTCAGCAGGCATTGCTCTTTGGCAAGCAAGCGGAAATTGACAAGGCATTCGGAATGCTGCAAGCAGTCAACAGCCAGCACGCAGTCGAGTTGCAGTTTACGGCAGAAGCTCTAGCCGACAGGAATCGATCAGACGCACTTCCCGCCAAGGTCCAGCAGGAGTGGGAGGCTTTCAAGAAGAACGTTCTGGTTACGTCTAAAGCAGCCAGCTATGAGGCCCACAGCACACTTTTGGAGCGAGTGCTCCTAATGATCAAGCACGTTGGCGATACGTCCAACTTAATTCTGGATCCAGATCTGGACAGCTATTATCTGATGGACGTCACACTTCTAGCGCTGCCGGAAACCCAGCGGCGATATGCCTCAGCGCTCGAGGTGTTTGAAGAACTGTCGCAGCAATCTGAAATGAGCAACACCGATCGCGTGAAGCTCGCCGTACTGGGGGCACAGTTTGCTGCTGATTTCAGCCGTCTTGCGACCGACTGCAACACCGCTGACGTAGAGGATAAAAATTTCTACGGTCGCATTGCCGGCCTGCAGTCGGGCTTGCAACCAGCGCTCAAACGTTACGAAGCAGTCGTGCAGCCCATGCTGCAAACGCTGACTGGTATTCAAGAGACAGGATTAAAGGAGGAGTTTGCACCACTGGTCAAGCGTTTGCTCGCGCAGACGGACATTGCTCGTATAGCCAGCTTCAGGTTCTGGCATGAGAGCGTTGGCTGGCTGGATGAACTCTTGGATCGGCGTCTCGACCACTACCATCAACTCCGAGCATGGTCTTTGTTTTTGGCGGCACTGGCCTGGCTGGTGGCTGCCGGTCTGGTGACGTTGATTACGTGGAGCATAACGGGGCCTCTGCGCCAGGTTGTCGGCATGCTGGATACCGCAGCGAATGAGGTCGCGTTGGGTGTAGAGGAAATCTCTCGCAGTAGCGAGTCGCTAGCGGCAAGCACTCAGGAGCAGGCCGCGTCACTGGAGGAAGCTGTTAGTTCGGTGGGTGTCATCACGGACATGACTCGCCAGAACGCTACGGATGCTGGTCGCGCGAACACGAAGTCGATAGCGGCGGCCGACTTTGCCAATCGTAGCAAACCGTCTGTTGTGCGCATGTCTTTGGCGATGAACGCTATTAAGACATCGACCGACAAAACGACTCAAGTTGTAAAGTCAATTTCTGAAATTGCTTTTCAGACAAATCTGCTTGCGCTCAACGCCGCCGTGGAGGCCGCCCGGGCTGGTCAGGCAGGCCAAGGATTTGCAGTGGTTGCCGAGGAGGTTCGCAGCCTAGCAAAACGCTGTGCCGATTCTGCCCAGAGTACAGCAGACCTTATCGAACAAGTGAAAGACAGCACTCGCAACGGCATTACCGTTGCGGCTGACGCGGCCGCTATGCTCGAAGAGATCATTGCAAGCGCGAGCGAAGCAGCTACCCTCATTGCTAAAGTGGCGACTGCAAACATCCAGCAGGCCGACGGCATTGGGCAACTCAATCAAGCTTTTGAACAGATGAATAATGTCACTCAGGCGAATGCCGGCAGTGCCGTACAAACAGCTTCTGCCAGTGCTCAGATTACCGCTCAGGCGCAGGAATTGAGTGAGTTAGCCGATTCACTCACGGTCATCGTTGAGGGTCAGAGGCGTTGACCCTCCGGCCCCCCGCTCGATTCTTTCCAGAAGAATGTTTCCTCAAAACTGGGTAGAGTCAGAAGAATCTCAGCGAGTCTCGCTGCCCATGCTCGTTGCCTACGGAGAGCAAGCATCGTGCCTGAATCAAAAAGCATGAAACGACGGTCGTTTCTCGTTGCGGCGATCGGTGGCCCCCTCATCGGCTGTCAATGGTTATCGATTGCCGCCGGAGAGCCGCAGAATAGTTTGCTCCAGCGTAAGCAAAGCAAGACACCAGATGACAGCGACGCGTTCTTCATGGCTGACGGTATACCGTCGATAAAAATCTTTATCGAGGACACAGAGCTAAACACCCTGCGCGGCAATCTACGGGCATATGTCAAATGCCGCGTGCTGGAAAATGATCAGACGGAGTACAGAGACGTTGGCGTGAAGTGTAAGGGCGCAGCAGGTAGTTTTCGGAGCATCGACGACCGTCCTGCTCTGACCCTCAATTTCCATAAGTACAGCCGCGAGCAGGCATTTCATGCAATGGATAAGATTCATCTCAACAACAGTTTGCAGGATCCCACCTTCATGCATGAGATTTTATGCAGCGACATCAATCTGGCTGCCGGGGTCCCTTGTGCGCGCGCCACACATGCCCGTGTTTGGGTCAATAATCGTGACCTTGGTTTGTACGGTCTCAAAGAGGGCTTTGATAAAAAGTTTCTTAAGCGGCATTTCACAGATGGAACCGGAAATCTCTACGACGGTGGATTCTCGCAAGATATCGATGCCACGCTTGAAAAAGATGAAGGACAAGGTCCCGACGATCGCAGCGACTTACAGTCGCTCGTCGCTGCCTGCCGCGACAGTGACCCAGCCAGTCGCACGATGCGAGTCAATGATTTACTCGACGTCGATGCATTCCTCACCTTCATGGCGGTCGAGCTCATGTGTTGCCACTGGGACGGCTATTGCAATCACCGTAACAACTACCGCGTGTACTTTGATCCCACTTCGAAGAAGGCTTTTTTTATGCCGCACGGTATGGATCAGATGTTTGGGGATACAAATGCATCCATTTTGTATCATCCAAGCGCACTCGTCGCGAACACGCTTATGCAAAATCCAGAATGGCGTGGCCGCTACCGAGACAAAATTAACGAACTTATGCCGCTCTTTTGCCCCCCGGATACGCTCCACCAGCGACTCGACCAGATTCATGCCCGCACGCGGCCGGTGCTCGCGGCTATGGGCACCACGATTGCCAATGATCACGATGCGCACGTGAAGAGGCTGAAAGAACGGCTCACAAATCGTGCGCAGAACTTGCTGCAACAGAATGCCACTATCGAACCACGCCCGCTGAAGTTTGATGGCAGTGGTGTGGCTCAGCTGACAGCGTGGGCACCCAAGCCCGCCGGTGATGCGATCCTCGTAGAAGATGCAGACAATGGTGTGAAGTTTTTTGTCATTAGAGTTGGTCCGAGCAGACGCAGTGCTGACTCTTGGCGGACAAAAGTCCTGCTGCCAGCTGGAACCTACAGACTACATGCTAAAGCTCGCGTGCTAGATGTGATCGCGGTTACTGAGGCAGCGGGCACCGGTGCCGGCATACGAATCTCTGGCGGTCAGCGCATGAACAAACTCGAAGGAACCACCAAGTGGACAAAACTTGAGCACGAGTTTGTTGTCAGGAATGCAACGCAGGAAGTTGAATTGGTTGCCGAGCTACGGGCCACAGAAGGCACAGTCTGGTTCGATGTTGGTTCGTTGCAAATGACCAAAGAGAGATCAGCGCAGCATGAAACCCTATCTGAGCAACACTGATCGATCAGTATGATCTGCGTCTGGAGGTGCCGCTCCCAAGGAGCCCCCCAGCGATACCTCAAACGGTGCGGCACCCTGGTGACATCGGCCCCTTTTATGAAGCCCAAGTTGTGGCGATCGACTCGATAATACCGGCGGCGATCTGCGGCAGCGGTAGCACTACGTCTACCACGCCAAGTTCGATCGCAGCTCGAGGCATACCGTAGACAATGCAGGTACTTTCATGCTCGGCGATCGTTTTGCCTCCCGCGTTTCGAATAGCCTGCATTCCCAGTGCGCCGTCGCTACCCATGCCGGTGAGGAGTGCGGCTACAAGACGTTTGCCCGCACACTCCGCAGCCGACCGAAACAGGACATCCACCGAGGGCCGGCAGTGATGGATGGGTGGGGTGTGCAGCAGCCGCGCGCGGTATCGATCTCGATCCCACGAGACTGCCAGATGGGAATCGCCCGGCGCAATCACGCACATGCCTCGTTCTAGAATCATGCCATCCTGCGCTTCGCAGACATTCACCGAGCAGATGGTATTGAGTCGATCGGCAACGACCTTTGAAAAATAGGGGGAAATGTGTTGCACCACGGCAATCGGAGGGAGGCCTGAAGGCAGTTGCTGTAAGAGGGTACGGAGAGCCTCGATGCCACCAGTCGAAGATCCGATGGCGATGAACTGTCGAGGGTCGACGCGGCCCGCATAAGGTGCCACGGTCTCTGGCGGCACCTTCAAAGCGGCAACAGTCGATGCACGAACCAGATCATCACGCTTTGAAATACGTTGAAATCGCGTTGACGCCGCCGCGGCCTTTACGTGAAAGGCTAGTTTGCCAGCGAGCGCGCCGATCGATGTGGTGCCATCGGGCTTGGCCAGCACATCCACGGCACCGGCTTCCATCGCATCCATGGCCGCCTGTGAGCCCGCCTGCGTGAGAGAACTCACGACGACCACCGGCAGCGGATAGTGCTCCATCAGAATGCGTAGAAACGTCAGCCCATCCATACGCGGCATCTCAAGATCGAGCGTAAGCACGTCGGGCTGGAGCCGAACAATTTTCTCTCGGGCGACATACGGATCGCACGCTGTTCCCACTACTTCAATCTCTGGATCCTGACTCAGCGCATCGGTGATCGCTTTGCGTACAAGCGCGGAGTCGTCGACGACAAGCACGCGAAGCTTTTGTGAAGGGATGAGGTTCATAGAAAACTTACTCGGGTCGGATGTATACGCTTGGCCACGCTGCTTTGAGATCATGCCGGATGCCGATCAGGCTTTCGGAGTGACCAACAAACAAATAGCCTCCTGGCGACAACTGTTTGGTGAGTCGCTCGACCAACAGTTGCCGCGACGGCACATCGAAATAGATCATCACATTCCGGCAGAAGATCACATCCTGGCCCGGAGGCAGTGAATAGACATC
>CAMBUD010000050.1 GCA_945871035.1 Planctomicrobium piriforme
TGAGTGCGTGGCGACGCGAGCGGTTTTTCGTAGATCTGCGTGGGACGTTTCACGTGCTGCTGTGGTTGACGATCCTCCTCGCAGTCGACTTCGGCATCGACTGGACGCTGAATCTTTCCGGACTCGGCCGGCTCATTCTGCTGGCGTTGAATCTTTTCATTCTGGCTGGGCTGGGATACTTTTATTGGCTGCGTCACGTCAAACGCTACGATGCGCTGCGCACAGCGCTGGAGGTTGAAACTTACTACCCGCAGTTCAACAGCCTGCTGGTGTCGTATGTGCAACTGCGTCAGCGCATCGATCAAAACTCGGGGATTTCGCCGACGCTGGTCGATGCGATGTGCAACCAAGCGATTGGTGTGGCGGCTCCTATCGACTTCGGCGCCATCGTAAGCTTTCGCGCTTTGCGACCTCTGTTTTTGGCCTGCTGCAGCATCGTGCTGGCTGTCGGCTGGGCAGGATTACTCAATCGCGAATTGGTCGCTGTTTTTTTTGGCCGTCTGATTCACCCCTCCTCAACGCTCCGCTATCCAACAAACACCCAGCTAGAATCTGTCACGAAACATGCCGTTGTTCAGGAAGGTCGCACATTTGCTCCGAGTGCTCTGGCCGGAGGCACGCTCCCCCCAGAGGCCCGCCTAACGATTCGGCCGCTCGACGGCGAGGCGGAGATCGTGTCTGTTCCGGCCGCTAAGGAAACGCAGGGTGACGGCAAGCGGGCATTTACCTATCAGATGGGCGAGGTCTATCGCAGTTTTACCTACACTTTTCGGATCGGAGACGCCGTCTCTGATCCATACGTTGTCACGGTTGTTCCACCGCCAAACGTAAAGGCTCGCGTGACCGTAACCTATCCACCGTACACCAACCGCAAGCCACTCACGAAGGAATCGCTCACGGTGGAGATATTGGAAGGATCACAAATCGACTGGTCGCTCGATTTTGACCGTGTGCTCTCCAGCGCTGAGATGGTGCCTGATTCCGAGCAGGCAATCCCGTTCGTTCTCCAGAAAGGGGGTCGCGCGGCGAACCTCACGCTTGGCGGCTCAGGTGAGCCACTCACAAAAACGCTCCGCTACAGTGTTCGCTTACAGGATGGCGAGCACGGCTTTGCCTACTCTCCACCAGCTCAATACACGATTCAGGTTGTAACCGACCGCGCACCGCGCGTGGTTCTTGAATCCCCTGCGCGTGATCTAACAGCCACCCGACAGAAAGTTCTCGACATTCGTGCCACAGGCAACGATGACTATGGTTTGGCTTCTGCGCAGATTGTTTATTCGGTTCTCAATCAATCGACAACCGGAAAAGGGTCCATTCCGGAAACTTCGCTGCCCATTAAGACCGATGCCCTGAAGGATCAGCCACTCGACGGCAGTCTAGCTTTTAAGTGGTCCCTGCTCGATTCAATCCCTGACTTAAGCCCCGGCGATGTGGTGCATTACTCCGTGGCCTTAACTGACAATCGTCCAGACAAACCTTCGACCACCTGGTCGGAAATGCGTCGCATCTCGATTGTGACACCCGCCGAGTACGTCGATTATGTGGCCAAACAACGGGCTCGTTTGTTAACGCAGATTCGCGAACTACAGGCTGTCGAGAAGAAAGCGGCGGCGAACCTAGAAGAAGAATTAAAGACGCTCGATGGCCAGAGCACACCGAAGGACGACTAAACAAATGAAAATCTATGCCGTAGTTTTCGCCGGTCTTTTGTCTGTTAGTGCATCGGCTTTTGGCCAATCCTCCGCGACCCAATCCCCCACAAAATCGAAGGCCGCTCTGGAGCCTTTTGCCCGCGAGTCCGACAACCAGACCCGCGTCAGCGGGGTTCTCTCGCAACTCGTCAGCGAACTCGGTGAACTCGTCAGCGATGCGCAGTCTAATCAGGTGTACGCGCAGGCCGACGGCGATGCACTGCAGAAGATGACGAAGTCCCTGCGAAGCACGAATCGCGATCGGGTGCTGATGGCGGCCAGTGAGTTGCGCAAGGCGATTGAAAATAGCCCCGAGAGAGCCTTGCACGTGAAGGAGGCCGGGGGGCACGTGCACGCCGCTCAGCTCGAATTGACGGACTTACTGCGTCAGGCCAACGCATTGATGCTTGAAGACACAATCGGACAAGAGATTCAAGACATCATGCGAGACCAGCGCGATCTGAGCCGCAGAACAGCGCAGGCAGCCAGGGACAAACTTCAGGAGCAGGCCCCATTGGTCGAGCCAACACAATTGGCACAGGAGCAGCGGCAGTTGGCCAGGCGCATTAAAAAGCTCAAAGAGGCGATGCAGCAGGCAATGGAAGAAGACCTCACCGATGAGTCACGCGAGAAATTGCAGAAAGCTCAGGAGATTGCCGAGGAGCAGCAACTCGAGGAAAAAGAGCAGCAGGCTGTTGATGATCTCGATAACGAGGAGTTAGCAGACGCTTTCGAAGAGCAGGAACAGGCGTTAAACGCCCTCAGTGAAATGGCCGATCAACTTTCTGATGTCCAACGGCTGCCTTCGGATGCAGCCATCGAGGCGCTGGCAAAGCTCCTCCAGAATCAAACCGCGCTTCGAAAAGAAACCGCTGCGCTGTCCGAGGAAGACTTCAACAAGCAGGCTTCCGAATTGCAACTGAAGCAGTTGAATCTGGCCCGGGAATTACCGGCACAAAGCAAGGCCGCTGCTGCCATGGCCGAAGCCGCCAGCCAACTTGAGAAGACTGCTCAGCAGGCGGCGGTCGCCGCGCAGATGGAAGCTGAAGCAGCACTTGGCGCCGCTCTGGAAGAAGCGATGGGGCCGGGCCCCGGTGTGCCGGGCGCCAAGGGTGATGCTGGCACCGACGATAAGGGGGACGGCGACAGCGACAAGGACGAGGAAGGCCAAGGGAATATGGGAAAAGGCAAGAAGGGAAAAAGCAAGAAGCCGGGCCCTCCCACCCCTGACTCCCCGCCGGACGAGGATGGCAAACCGAACGAAAATGCTGCCATCGAACCCACGCTGGCCAAAAATACGCCAGGCAGAACCACCGATGACCCCAAGGCTGGTGGCGAAAGAATCTTCGAAAAGACTCGGGTCGAGGGTGCGCTGCCGGCAAGCACGAGTTCCACTTGGGCCTCGCTAAGCAATAAGGAACGCGATGCACTGAGTGAAAACTTTGCCCGGGAACTCCCTCGTGAGTTTCGCGAAATGCTGAAGGTGTACTACGAAGAGCTTGCCAAGTAAAAACACTTATGCTGTCGGTAGATAACGCAGAAGGGATCAGATGAAGAAGTCCATTCCATGCACCATTCAATTCGCCGCCCGAGCAGCTCTACTCCTCTTAGGGCTGCTCTGGACAATACCCAGCTGCGCAGATGACGGCTCTGGGGCGGCCGTGAGCGTGGCCGAACTCACGCCCCAAGCCGAGCAAGCAATCGAGAAGGGGCTGGAGTTCATCAGTCGCACCCAACTGGGGGACGGAAGTTGGGGCAAATACAAAGCGGCGACAACGGCCGTCAGCCTGATGGCGTATATGGTCAAAGGCCATTTCCCCGATCGACCGCCGTACGGAGATCAGATGTCCAAGGGCATCGATTTTCTGCTGCAAGAATCGAAAAAGGGAAACGGATACATCGGCACCAGCATGTACGAACACGGGTTGGCCACGCTCGCGCTCTCAGAGGCTTGGGGCATGACGGATCGAGAAACTCTGCGCGATGCCTTGAAAGGCGCAGTTGGCGTCATTTTGCGATCGCAAAATCCCTTGGGCGGCTGGCGGTATCAACCCACGCCCACCGACGCGGATATTTCGGCGACGGTGATGCAGACGATCGCTCTGGCATCCGCCAAAGAAGCCGGCATCTTGGTGCCCGATGCCGTCATTCAAAAAGCAATTGCGTATGTGAAATCATGCGAGGATAAACAGACTGGTGGCTTCTGCTACCAACCCGCTGGCACGGCAGGCGTGGCCCGTACAGCCGCTGGCGTCATGTCGCTGATGATTTGCGGGCAGCGCGAAGATGCTGTCACTTTGCGAGGGTTAAACTGGCTCAAGAAAATGCCGCCCGAACAGTTTGAACAAGCAGATGGCTTCTTCTTTTACGCGCACTACTACGCTGTGCAGGCCATGTTTCAGGGTGGTGATGAGTGGTATCAGAAATGGTATCCGCGCATCCGTGAATCTGTTTTGGCAAAACAGGCGCCCGACGGCAGCTGGCCTGAAGCAAATGAGGTGGGCACACCCTTTGCGATTTTAATTTTAGGTGTGCCCTACCGTTACCTTCCGATCTATCAGCGCTAATATTTTTATTCGGAAACGGAGTGCAGCCTTTGACCCTCGATAACTTTGCAGACACACTGCAGATTCCTTTAGGCATTGCCGCGAGTGCCCTACACAGATCGTTTGCCTGAGGACACCATGCAACAGCGACGTTTATTTTTTATTCAACTACTTGGGCTGTTAGCGCTCTTATCGCTGTCGTCTTCGGTGGCCGCCACTGTGATTTTGGGGAAGGGAAACTCGAGCCTACTGGGAGGCGACCTGAGCGATCCGGAGGACACGGTTGTCGATGTCGGTAGCTACGGCATGGTCAAAACAGCCGATGAAATGAAGCCTCCCAAGGCACCCTGGCGGGCAGTTGTGTTATCGCCCACTTCTCCCCCCGGAACAGCTCCCCATCAGATTCATGCCTATCAAAGTTGGCAAGATTCACCCGCCTGTGCGATTTTTTTGAACAAGCCCGAAACGCGCAAGTGGTACATAAGCTTTATCGATGGCGGCTACGGTGGGCCGACCGAAGCAGAGCCGTATGCCTGCGCTGTACAATTCTATCAGCCGCATGTGCTGACGCACTTTACGCTGACATCAGCGCCAGAAATGCCCGATCGCGATCCGAAGCAATGGGCGATTCAAGGCTCCAACACTGGTGACGACGACGACTGGGTAGACATCTATCGCTGCGATGCCGCAGATCGAAGCTCCTCTCCGTTTCAGGTCAAGGGTCGCACACAGACGATCCTGTTCACCTCGTTCACTTCGGCATCGATAGCGAAAGAACTCGGGGCTAGCGAGCTCAAGAAACTGATGGCCGGGCTGAAGGGCACCAAAATCACTACGGCGGATTTCGTCAACAATCATAAGGCATACGCTTGGTTCCGCATTGTTGTGTACTCCTGCTTCAATCCAAACTCGACAACGTTTGCAAACTTCAACCGTCCGCCCGGCTTCTCGCTTGGCCAACTGGAGCTATTTGGAGTTCCCGGCGATGCCGAGCCGATCGTAGTCAAGCCGCGCGTGAGGCGGGTGAAAATTCCCGTCGAAGAATTGATCGTGCCAGAGGCCTATGATCCGGCTTTTATTATCAGTTATTGGTGTGGCCCACCTAAGGCGGAGACAACGCTCGAGCGTTACCGTGAGATTAAAGATTGCGGATTTAATGTCGCGTTTCCTGCCATTGATCAACTCTGGGAAGCCGATTCCAAGGAAAACACTGAACACAATCAGAAATACCTTGACATCTGCCAGCAAGCAGGACTCAAAGCACTGGTGTGGGATGGCGCTATTCCCAAAGGCAATGGCTGGAGCCAGCCCACCGCCGCTGAGGTTCCCGGTATTGAAAAATCTCTCGATGACTTGATCGCAAAATACGCCTCGCATCCGGCCTTGTGCGGCTACGTTCTAGGGGACGAGATGGGGATGTCGCAGCATGCGAGGCTCGGCGTCGTCACTGCGTATCTCCTGAAAAAAGATCCCCGGCATCTGCCCTATTACAACCTGTTGCCGAACTACGCCTTCAAGCAAAACTCTGAGTACGAGGCGCTGGTTTCCGATTACATCGACACGGTCAAGCCTGTGCTCGTTAGTTGGGACCACTACCGGCAAATGTTTGAAGGGGGCGATGAACGCTTCTACTGGCACAATCTTGAAATCATGCGCCGCTTGTCTATTAAAAAACGGATTCCCTACAACCAGATCATCGTCTCACTCAAGCACATGGGATACCGCGAGTGCAGTGAAGTCGACTTGCGTTGGCAGGTGTATACATCGCTCGCATATGGTTCGCGAGGCATCCAGTATTTCACCTATTGGTACGTAAAAGAGCTGGCGTGGGCCGAGGCACCGGCCATGATCACCAAAGATGGCAAACGCGATCTCAAGTGGGAATACGCCAAGAAGATCAACAATCGAATCGCAAAGCTGGGGCCGACGCTCGCCACGCTGACCTCAACCGGCGTCTACTGCACCACACCGCTTCCGCCGGGCGCGCAAAAGCTGCGTGCTGAAGCCCCGGTAACGAAAGCCGAGGGGGGGCCATTGGCCATTGGCTGTTTCCAAGATCCTGCAGGAAAACAGTATATTTTGGTAGTGAATCGATCGTTCAAAGCTGCGGTGAACGCTAGCCTAAAACTCCACAGCCGAGTCACGTCCGCTGCGGAAATATCACAGGAAACCGGCAAGACTCTCGATCCGCAGCCGACTCAGAATGCACCGCTTGGCATTGCGCTCGAGGCCGGTGAGGGCAGGCTTTTTGTGCTTTCAGAAACGGGGATCTTTTTCCAGCCGCTGGCTGAAATCCTTGGTGGTGAAGACAGCCAACTCACAGCCATTGAGTTTGAACCGGTGAACGCCGACAGCAAGTCGACCGGCACGTTCTTCTGGCGACGATCGGGAGATGCCTCGTTTACTGGCCTCCCTCTGCAGCCGATCGATGCAACACACTTGAAAGTCACGTTGCCGGCGGCGATTACGCAGGCGCCGTTTGACTACTACCTAGAGATACAAGAACCCGACAGCCAACCGATCCGCGAACCACGACTGGGAGCAGAGGCTCCGCTGGTGGCGGTGCCCGATCAATCGCCGCCCACCGCTGTACTGGAGTTGGCGACAGCGGTTGCCAAGAGCTACCGCGTGGCCCTGACGTGGAAGCCAGCCACTGACGACCGTGGCGTCGCTGGTTACTGCGTGTACCGGGGCACCGAGGATGCCTTTCCCATTGGCGACAAGCCAGCACTGGCACGACTGCCTGCCAACAAACAAAACTTTACCGACGATTCTCCGCCGTCCAAACAGACAGCTTGGTATGCCGTGCAGGCCGTGGATGTGGTGGGACGCAAAGGAAAGGTGGAATACATCCGTGTGAATGTGCCGGATCATGAACCGCCGGCCAACACGCTGTCTCTGAAGGCGCAGCCGGGATCGAAGTCTGTCATGCTCACTTGGTCGGGCGATTTAGAGCCGATTGTTTCAGCCTTGGAGATCCACCGCGGCGAAGGTGCCCAAGGTGCGCTGACAAAGCTAGACGAGGTGACCGACATGGCTGCCAGTCTGTATCTCGATGCGACTGCTGCATACGGCACCCAATACCGCTACGAGATTCGACCGCGCAGCCGGGAAGGGTTGCTGGGTGAGTCGGGACAGAGCGCCAGTGCCTCACCCCTGCGATACATCAAGCGCATTAATTGCGGTGGTCCGGAGATAGCCGCTGAAGACGGCGTGGCCTGGGAGGCCGACAGAAATCCCGAGCATGCCGATCTCACCTCGAGTGGCACCGCCGTATTCACCGTTCCCAATCCGATTAGCGGGTCTGGCGAATTAAAGGAAATCTGTCAAACAGAACGCTGGGCCAACCGCCAAGTGAGCTATCGGTTTGAGGTCGAACCTGGCCGCTACGAAGTGGTGCTCGTATTTGCCGAAACAAATCCGAGCTTTTTCAGCAAGAATAAACGCCCCTTTGATATCGTCATCAATGAAGAGAAGCTCGCCGAGAAAATCGATGTATTTTCCGAAGCTGGCGGGTCGATGACGCCTTGGAGATTTAGCAAGGTGATCGATGTGTCTCAGCGTGAATTGACTGTCAGTCTTTTAGCCAACCGCGCTGGGCCAGCGATTAAAGGCATAGAGGTTCGCAGCGTGGCGGAATAGTTTTTGCGGCGAATTCTGAGTCCCTGTTTGGAATGAGTGAAACACAAAGCAGCAGATGAAACTTCTCCTCCTATTGCTGGCAGCCGGTGGCCTAGCGGCCATATTCTCCGCACAAAAAGGTCCTCTACCGTTGTCTTGCAAAGTGCCAAAGTGCCTACAGCCTGTCGCCATTGATGCCGTCTGGGAGAAAGCTCCTTGGCAGAGTTTCGATTCGCAACCGATTGCGTTGCCGATGGGCAAAGCTCCCGAACATCTGCCGCATACGGCGGTAAAAATCGCCTACGACGATGATGCCCTGTATCTCATTTTTCGCGTTGTGGACCGTTATGTTCGGGCCATAACCACCGAACATCAAAAGGGTGAGGTCTGGAAGGACAGCTGTGTTGAATTCTTCTTCACCCCCGGCCACGATATTGCCATCGGCCATTTCTACTTGGAGATGAATTGCGGCGGCACAATGCTGTTTCGATTTCATGGACCCAATGCCGTAGAAACGATTCCCCAGAACGAGTATGGCACGATGTCGATCGCCCATTCGTTGCCCAAAATAGTCGATCCAGAAATCTGCGAGCCCATCACGTGGACGCTGGAGTATCGGTTGCCGCTGGCGATCTTGAAAAAGTATTGTGCTGTTCATACCCCCGCGACTGGTGTTGTCTGGCGAGCCAATTTTTATAAGTGTGCCGATGCAAGTTCTCATCCACACTGGTTGACGTGGTCGCCGGTCGATTTTCCAACGCCTCAGTTTCATTTGCCTGAATTTTTTGGAACCCTCGAGTTTGAATAAGGACTTTTTTGTGAATAATTTCCTACCCCTTGAAAAAATCCGTGGAGAACTTCTCTTGAAGACACAGCAGGCCGTGGCGATTATTTTATTTTTAGTGTTTGCCTGTGGGCTGACAGCATTCCAGCCTGCGTGCGCAGTAGAGTCCCTCGGCAAAGGCAACGCAGGCCTACTCGGCGGCGACTTGACAGATCCGACGGACACCATCGAATTCTTAAAAGATCCAGGCCAAGGATTGCCGGAAGCTGAGATGATTCCCGCCAAAGCCGCCTGGCTCAAATTGACCTGTGCGCCTGTCAGCGGACCCTACGCGATACCCCATCAGCGCCATCCCTATCAGAGTTGGGTGGGTGCGCCGGCGGCTGGCATCTTCATGAACAAGCCCGAACAGACGAGGTGGTATGTGGATTTCAAAGAGGGCGGCTACGGTGGGCCATCCCGAGAAGGCCCCTACTTCACCGCCATCCAGTTCAAAGACGCCTTTATCCTCACGCATTTCACCGTTACGCCCAGCGGCCCCGATGCCCCGGATCGCGACCCGAAAGACTGGGCCATTCAAGGCTCCAACACCGGTGCCGAGGATGACTGGACAGATATTTATGTCTGCAACGCGAAAGACCGAAGCGAAAGCCCATTTCAGCCCGACTCGCGCATCGAGACGTTCCTGTTCACGTCGTTTGATTCGGCGGGCATGGACAAGGCGGTGACGCCCGCCGATGCCAAGAAAATCACAGCCAAGCTCGCCGGTAAGACGATTGCCAAAGCCGACTTCACCCGCCCGACAAAAGCTTTCACCCACTTTCGAATCGTCATTTACTCCTGCTTTAATCCCAGCGCAGTGAATTGGATCTATCGCACGTCCAGTAGCTTGGCGTTGAGCCAACTCGAACTTTTTGGTGTGCCGGGAGCCAAAGCAGACACGCCCAACAAGGTTGCAAAAGTTGAGCCAGCCGCTCTGCCACCCCCGGTGGATGCGCCATTCATGATTACCTACTGGTGTGGGCCGTCCAAGGCTGACACAACGCTTGAACGTTACAAAGAACTGGCCGAGTGCGGTTTTAATGTAGCCTTTGCCGCCATCGACAATCTCTGGGAGCCAGCCACACCGGCTCAGGAGGAACACAACAAGAAAGTTCTTGATTTCTGCCAGCAGGTGGGAATGAAGGCATTCATTTGGGACGGTACTATTCTCCGGGGCGTTGGCAAATGGGATCAGGCACCCACGCCCGAGGATATTCCGCAACTCGAGAAGGCCTTAGACGAAATGATCGCCCGCTATGCATCCCACCCGGCGTTTCTGGGATTCATCCTGGGAGACGAAATGGGCGCTGGCGTGCATCCAAAGCTGGGTTTTGTCACCCAATACCTCCTGCGGAAAGATCCGACCCATGTGCCTTATTACAACGAGCTACCCAACTACGCCAGCGCGCCAAAGCGTCACGAAAAGGAGCTCATCGCTTTCCTGAAAACGGTGCGGCCCGCGTTCTATAGCTGGGACGCTTACTGGCAGATGTTTGAAGGCGGCGATGAACGCTACTACTGGGATAATCTGGAGGTGGTGCGACGCAACTGCGTGCAGGCAAAAACACCTTACACTCAGATCATTGTTTCCATCGAGCACATGGGCTACCGCGCGTGCAGTGAGGGAGATATGCGTTGGCAGGTATGGACATCCCTAGCCTACGGCACTCGGGGCATCACATATTTCACTTATTGCCACGTGCCAGGAATGGCCACCGGCGACGCTCCGGGGCTGTTGACTAAAGATGGGCAGCGCGATGCCAAGTGGTTCTATGTTCAGAAGATCAATCAACGCATTGCCAAGCTCGCTCCAACGCTTGTCAAGTTGACCTCAACAGGCGTCTACAACACCGATCCGCTGCCGATCGGAACGATCCCGCTGTTGCCCGAAGCCCCTGTCAAGAAGGCCGAAGGCGGCGCCATGGTGATCGGTTGCTTTGCGGATGCCGCAGGCAAGGTCTACATCCTGCCGGTGAATCGTTCCATGACGGAGACACATACCTTCACTCTCACGATGCTCGACAAAACGGCATCCACTTCTGAAGTTTCTCAGGAAACCGGCGAACTGCTGCCGGCAGCAGCCCTCAAAAACAGTCGGCTGGAAGTGACGCTGGAGGCCGGCGAAGGCAAGTTATTTCTCTTAAACAGCGAGTAGGCAGCGGGGTGAAGGTTTTTCACGTGCTGCCGGCTCGGCCTACTTGAGCGACTGGCTGCGCGCTACGCGGAAGCCCACGTTACTGGTGCGGCTTGATGGGCCGTAATCGTAACGGCTCGTCGACTGACAGCCAGACGCACCATGCATCCAACTGCCACCGCGATAGACGCGGCCCCTGCCGGCCGGGCTCCAATCCGAGCACCATTCCCACACGTTTCCGTGCATGTCGTAGAGTCCCCAGGGGTTCGGTTTTTTTGTGCCGACTGCGTGGGCCCATTTTTCTTCTTTGACATTGCCGCTAAACCATCCGTATTCGTCCAACTGCGCTTCCTCAGCGCCAAAGGCAAACGGTGTTGTTGTTCCAGCACGGCAGGCAAATTCCCACTCCGCCTCTGTCGGCAGGCGATACAGTTCACCTGCCGGAAGCTGGCCACTTTTGTGGTCCGTTTCTGTGAGCTTACGACAGAAGGCCATCGCGTCATTCCAAATGACATACACAGCAGGATTGTCGTCACCAGTTTCAACAGATTCTTTATCCGCCCAAGGGGTGATGCCCAATACTTTTTTAAACTGGCTTTGGGTCACCTCTGTTTTGCCAAGAGCAAACGGCGGCGTGTGCTGAATCTCCACAAACTCCATACCGATCGAATTGGTTGGGGGATTGGGTGTTTCGTCCGCCGCCAAGAGCGGATTCAACCCGAGCAACACAACTCCATAGCAAACAGCAAAGCGATGCATGAAAATTTCCCCCGCTCAGTAATGGCTAGAGGACTATAGCTTACTCGCTGGCTGCGAATTCGCTAGTCGTTCCCTACAATCGCCAGTAATTCTGGGCCCCTTCGCATGACTGGACGGCCCCTCAAACAGGATTCTTCCAGCCGCCGACATCGGCCACGAGGCGATCGGCTTCTACCGGCCCCCAAGTGCCTGGCTCATATTCATAGATTGCGCTGGGACCGTGAATGACCGGGTCCACAATTGCCCACGCCGCGTCGACTACATCCTGCCGGGCAAACAGCGTGGTGTCGCCGGCCATCGCATCGCCAAGCAATCGCTCATAGGCGTCCATCGGTCGGGGCATTCCTGCCTGGCCACCATCCACGATCGATAATTCCACAGGCAAGCCGCTCATGCCCTCACCCGGTCGCTTGGCCCGCGCGCCCAAAGCGATGGCCACCACGGGGCTCAAGCGGAAGCGAACATAATTGCCGATTGCTGGCGTTGCCTCAGAAAAAACCACCTGCGGCGGTTGCTTAAATTGAATCGTCACTTCGGTGACCGTTTTCGCCAGCGACTTTCCGGCCCGCACAAAAAATGGCACGCCCTCCCAACGCCATGAGTCGACCCAGAGCCGCAGCGCCGCATAGGTGCCCATGAAGGATTCCTGCGCCACGCCGGGCTCGTTGCGATACCCGCGAAACTGGCCGCGCACCATGTTGTCGTTATCCATCGGCCGGACGGTGCGGAGGACTTTGGCCTGCTCGTCCCGAATGGCTTCCGCGTAGGTGCTCGATGGCGGTTCCATCGCCAGATAGCTCACCACCTGCAAGAGATGATTTTGGATGACGTCACGGATGATGCCTGTTTCATCATAAAACTTCCCGCGGCCCTTGATGCCAAAATCCTCTGCCATCGTAATCTGCACGTTCTCTACGTAGTGACGGTTAAGAATCGGCTCCAAGAAGGCGTTGGCAAACCGAAAGTACAAAATATTTTGCACAGCCTCCTTGCCGAGGTAGTGATCGATCCGAAAGATATGCTCCTCCGGAAACACTTCCCGCAGCACGCGGTTTAACTCTCGCGCCGATTCTAGATCTCGACCAAACGGCTTTTCTAGAATCACACGAGCATCCTGAGCGCAGCCGGATCGCTGCAATTGGCCCACCATATTGGCAAACAGGCTCGGAGGAATGGCCAGATAATGAATCGGGCAGCGAGCACTGCCGAGTTCCGCTTTCAGTTTCTCAAATGTGGTCGAGTCACCGTAGTCACCGGAAACGCAGCGCAAGCGACTGGCCAGCACTGCAAAGCCAGCCGGATCCAGGCCGCCGTATTCCGTCACGCTGGCCCGTGCGCGCTCGAGGAGGCCGTGCACATCTAGTCCCGATCGTGCCACGCCAATCACTGGAAAATTCAGCATGCCGCGACAGGCCATGGCCTGCAGAGCCGGAAAGATTTTCTTGTAGGCTAGATCGCCGGCGGCTCCAAAAAAAACGAGGGCGTCGGACCGAGGCCGGGTGGATTTGCTTTGCATCGAGGACGCTCCGAAACGGGGACAGGTCTATTTTTTTCAGGAGTGAAAAATATACCTGCACCCGTTTCTAAATGCGACGCCTTTTCCAAAGCGACCAAGCCGCCATGCCGATGCCGATGCCGGCCAAGACAATTGAGTTGGGCTCCGGCACGGACAGCGTGCCGATCGTAAACTGCGTGATGTAGCCCCCGGTATTGAGATCCACGACTGCGGTGAGGGCCACGTCGTTGCTGCTCAGCGGCGTGTATGAGACGCCGTTATACGATGCCGTTCCCGATCCACTGGACTTCAACCAGTAGCCAAATGTCGCGCTTTGGATTGCATCGACTAGGCTTTGCTCGGACCAGATGTTACCGGCAAAACTGTTGACTAAAAAACCGCCTTGGAACGTCTCGTTGGGCTGGATCGAGTCGATGTTGAAATAAATATCGATCTGGTTGTTGCTGGTAAAAAATCCATTTTGAAACGGGTCGTTGATGGGACTCGTGAGGCGGAGCACGTCGTTGAGACTATTGGAAGGGTTTAAGAAATCTGGAACACCGGCGGCAGTAAATTCAAACGCCGCCCCCAAGCCCGCCAATGGATCAAGGGTATACGCGGTCAAGATACCACCCGTGATGCTGCCCGGGCTGATCGTGCCGGCACCAGATAATCTACCGACGTTTGTGGCGTCACCAATTGTGCCCGAGCCACCGAGGAAGGCGCCGCTTGCAATGCTGACGTCGGTGTTGATGCTGCCGTCGATGGCGAGTCGGCCGGCCTCCACGACTGTGCTCCCCGAATAGACATTCACCCCCGCAAGCGTCAGCGAACCAGAACCACTTTTGGTGAGGCCAACCGTGCCGATGATCAGACCGTCGACAATCTCGCCGGAGAATGTGGAATTGCTGGCGGAGTTGACCGTCAGAATGGTTGCCCCTGAGACGCCGGTGGTGATCGTGCCACCGGCGCCACCCAGCGCGCCGGTGGTGATGCTCTTGCCGTTGAGATCGAGCGTGCCAGCGTTGAGGGTGAGGGGGCCGCCAGCGCCCAGGGCACTCTCACTCGCCAAGACAAGCGTGCCGGCCTCTATGGCAGTGCCGCCGGTGAACGTGTTTGCACCGGTGATTTTCAGTGTTCCCAAGCCCGTTTTGGTAAGCGTGCCGCCAGCAGAACCGCTCAACAGTCCGCTGAGCGTGCCATCGACAGCGGCACTGCCATTGTCCACCCGCACTGTGCGGAGAGCATTGCCTAGATTGATTGGGTTTTGGAAATCGACAGTATGCGTCGCGGTTGCAGCACCAAGGATCAGCGTCTGTCCGTTCAAGCCGGTGTCGGCTGCCCCCCACGCGATGCTGCTGCCCGCACCGCCGAGGTTCACGGTGCGATGAGCGCCAGAGGCGGCCCACCCACCGGCACCTGTGAAATGGACGCCGCTCGCTATGCCATCCGCAGCGACAGGACGGTAAAAATTGCCCTCGCTCAAACCGATAACGCCGCCATTAAACGTCAACGCACTGGTGCCGCCCGTGGCACCAATGCCACCGGGAAGAGCCAACGTGCTGGCAACCTGCAACACGCCGGCACCAATCGTTGTTAGGCCGGTGTAGCTGTTGACGCCCGAGAGGCTGAGCACGCCGCTGCCGCCGCTGGTGAGCCCACCACTGCCGCTGACCACGCCACTGAGCGTTGTTGTGCCAGAACCCCCTGCCGTTAGCGAAAACCCAGCGGTATCGACTGCCGCACCAATCGTCAGCGCTTGCGTGCTGTTATTGGACCAACTCTGAAGAGTGCCCAGTTTGATCGTGGTGGGACTGAGCGTGACACTACCGGCGCCAGCGTCGACCGTAATGCCGGAATTGAGTGAACCGGGGCTGCCAATCGTGAGCGTATTTTCACCCGCTGGGAGTAAGGACAGATTCACGGTAGACGATCCCTTGACCGCAATGCTGTTGATCGTCATGTCGCGGCCCAGCGTCATGGCGTTTGGCAAAGCGGCCCCGGGGTTTGTGAACTGTACGTTTGAACTGGCACCCGGCGTCAGGGAGGTGGCTAGTCCAGCAGCATCCGCTGCCCAGTTACTAGCTGTTGAACCATTGGACGTTGCCCACTCACCGTTGCCGTTGGCGAGGCCGCCTGTGTAGTAAATCGAGTCCAGCGGGACTTGGGCTGTAACCGCTACTGAAAGGGCAGTAGCCGAAGCCTCGAGCGAACCAATTGTAAAGTTGCTGGGGTTATAAACCTTGCCAAGGGAGTAGCTCGCAAGTGCAGAAAGTGTGCTGCCTGTTGGGCCACCTAACAGCGTGTAGTTGCCGTTCACGGGCACCACACCCAAAATCCCAGCGATATCGACCGTGATAGAACCGGCTGTTGCTGTCGCCGTTCCATTGGTAAAAATAGTGGCGCTGGTGGCAGTAGAACCAATGGCCGTGCCGATCGTGGTGGCCGTGCTGCCCGAGCCACCAGTGATGGAAAGCGTGCCATTGATGACCAGTGGGGCATCCACGGTGGCCGCATAAACAAGCCCTGCTGCCGAGGCCACCGTCACTCCCGACGTACCACCAAACGCTGCTGGATGAGTGGCTAGGAGCGTGCCGGTACTGATCGTTGTGGAGCCTTTGTATGTGTTAGTGCCAGCGAGCGTCAGCCGAGCCGAACCCGTCTTCACAAGGCTGCCACCACCGGTGATTGCGCCAGAGAGCTTGAGGTGATTGGTGTCGCTGGCTTCGACGACAAGACGAGAACTGGCGGCGATCTCGAAGGCGTTGGCCACGCCGGCACCGCCGGAAAGATCGGCCAGCGTACGCAGCACACCCTTCGTGGAATCACTGCCAATGATCTGCGCTCGGAAGGTGCCGCTCCCCAGCGAAGCGACGTTGTCGATCGCCACGCTCGGATACTGGCTGCTGCCGGTGCCGGTGCTGATCAACGATCCGCTGGTCTGACGAATCCCGCCTAGAAAGGTCTTGGCCCCGCTGAGGGTCAGCGTCCGGCCAGTGGCATCGCTGAGCAAACGCATTGCGCCCGGGCCAGAAACATCCTGATCCAACCAGATGTCTTTTTGCGTAGAAGGGATGTTAAAAAACACCTGCCCTCCGCTCAGGTTGAGCACATTTGCAATGGCTCCGGCGGCGGTGTTACCTTCGAATACGGCCTGCTGGAAAAGACTGGCTTCCGCCAGCGTCAGGGTTCCGGTGCCCAGGCCGTTCTGGTTGGCTAGCGTCAGCGATCCGGCGTTGACCGTGGTTCCACCAGTGTAGGTGCTGCTCCCGGATAACGTGAGATCCGCCGGGCCATTCTTGACCAGAGCCAGCAGCCGGGTCGCGCCATTTTGTAGCACGCCGGCGTACGTGCTGTTGCTCAAGGCTCCGGTCGTGGTGCGCCCAGCGTCTAAGGTCAGGGTATCCGTGCCAGGTGCGTTCGAGCCGCTCTCGATGACCGGCGTGCCGGGCGTGGCATTGGTGTTGAGGCCGACGACCGTGATGTTATTGCCGTTCCAACGGACCGTGCCCGTGCTGCCTGATTCAAAAACGATCGCGGCGGTGCTCGTACCGCCAAAGGCGCCCGCGTGACCCGCGACCAAAATTCCGCCACTGACCGTGGTCGCACCCGTGTACGTGTTCGCGCCAGAAAGGGTGGTCGTGCCGAGGCCTGATTGGGTGAAGCTGCCGTCGCCACTGATCACTCCGCTGAGAATTTGGTTGGCGGAGCTATTGACAACCAGTTTGCCAGCGGTCGCGATGGAGATTGCCCCCGCGTAAGTTCCGCCGCCGAGTTGAGCCGCGCCGTCGAGAGTCAAGGTGCCACCGACGCCCGTGGCTCCGGTGTAGGTGTTCACTCCGTTGAGCCTCAATGTACCGACCGTGGCCAGCGCCGAGGCTCCACCGTTATCGGTGATGGGGGCGTTGATCGTCAGCAAAGTGGCGGAGTTGCTGTTATTGAGGACGAGCGTTCCACCGGCGGTGGCGGATTGCAGTGCGCCGTCGCCCGCGGCGCCTCCGATGGTCAAAGCATCGCCGTTGGCGGCGATCATGATGCCGTTGGCAGCGAGCACTCCACCGGCGGTCTGGACGACCGCAGCGCCGAGCGTGTTGCTTTGCAAGAGCGTGTTCACCGTGGTCGTGGCAGCGCCGAGGGTGATGTCGCCCAAACCGACTGCGGTGTCGAGGCGGGCATTATTGGCGGCGTTATTGGCCAACACGCTGCCGTAGGGGTTGTAGGAAGTGTAACCGGTGTAGGCGGTGATCGCTCCGTCGGCGGTGCCAGTGGAGTTGATCGCCCAATCGAG
>CAMBUD010000051.1 GCA_945871035.1 Planctomicrobium piriforme
ATAGATCACCGGAGTGCGACCACCGATGGAGATGGCATCTTTGGGAACGAGCGGGAGCGGCTTCGCATCGCCGACGGGCAGCGTCACGCGTGCGAACATGCCGGCCTTAAGAAGCGGGCCGCGCTCGTCCACAACGTTTTCGACGCGGACCTTCACGGGAAAGGTGCGAGCTCGCGCGTCGGCCTGGGGATTGATGATCGCGACTTTACCCACGAAGCGCTGACCGTGCAGTGCGTGAACTTCGACATTGCCCATCACGCCGGGCGTGAGCTTAGTGACATAATCTTCGAGCACCGCGATTTCGACATCGACGCTGCCGAGTTCGGCGATTTCGGCAGCTTTATCGCCTTGCATCAGCCACTGGCCCACTTCGGTGAACTCCGCCGTAACCCAACCGTCGAAGGGCGCGAACATGGTATGGCGATCGAATTGTTCGCTGAGGCGTTCGACTTCGGCTTGTTGAACCGCGACGCGGGCCCGCCATTGTTCGCGCTTTTGTTCCCAGGAAGTGCCGGTCAGCAAGCGCAAGACTGCGGTCGCATTATTCTCGGTCGCCTGCGCTTGCTGCTCGAGACTAAGCGCTTCTTCGAGGGCTTCTTTGGTGATGGCGTTGGCTAATTGCTTTGCGCGTTCGGCCTTAGCATGTTGAAAGCGATGATTGGCTTCGGCAATGGCCACTTGAGCTTTTGCCTGCGCGATTTCATCTTGCAGTGAGTTCTCCATTTCGGCGAGAGCTGACTTGCGAACTTCGAACTCGGCTTCGGCGGCCCGCTTCTCAGCGCTAATGATGCCGCGGCGGAGATGCGCGATGGGTGCACCCTTTTTGACGAAGTCGCCTTCGTTGACGAGATATTCTTCCACCCGGCCCGGTGCAGCGCTGCCGACGACGCTTTTGCGCAAGGGCATAACCGTGCCAACGAAGCTCTTGGGTTCGTCGAGCGTTTCTACGCGCGCGGTGGCGACAAACACGCGCGGCGCTGGAGGAGCGGCGGGGCCTTTGGGCGGTTGCGCAAAGAGCGGCGCTGTGATGTTGAAGAGCAGCGTGAATGCGATTGCGATGGTGCGATTCATGAGACTGTCTCCAGAGCGCCAGGTCAACGGCCCGCAATCGTCGAATGACAGATGAGTGGGTAACGAGCCTCGCGCAGGCTGCACGACGAGCCTGACGGGTGCCCGCTGGCCCCGATACGCCCCAGTTCGCCTCCGCAAACGCACGGGACTGGGTAAAACCCTAACTTAAGAACTGGCGTCATTCATGGGGGCAGGTCACTGTTCGGAAGATGATACTCTTCGTTGGCCTTCAACTTTCCGGCCTTACGTTCTAAGCCTACACGCCGGGGAGGGGGTGAGACAACCCTCTCGGCACCGACGCCGCTGCGCGAAGCGTCGAGCGGTGCAGCGAGACGAGATCGGCGATGCCGCCGGGACCACGCGAATAACCGCCGGCAATCACATACGCGATCGGCACCTGACGAAAATACTCAAAGACGGTCACCTCACGGCAGGCAATCAGCGTGGAGTCGAGCCCGGCCGGGCCACAGTCCCCCTCGTGAACGTCCATCCCCGCGTTGTAAATCACGAGGTCCCACTCCCGACCAACGCGGTCTAGCTCACGGTCTAGCGTCGAGAGATATTCGCCGGCAGCACCAACCAGCACGCACGTTGCTTGGGCGGTTGAACGGTAGCAGTCAAAACTGTCTACCGAAATGTCGAGTTGCGTTATTCGTACTTCTCCGTCAATCAAAGACGCCGTGCCTCCGCCGCAGTGGGCGTCGAGGTCAAGAATCAACACGCGGCTAAGACCTCGGGCAACAGCGTCTCGAGCGGCGATAGCCAGTCCGTTGAACGTGCAGAACCCATCGCCCCGGTCGCGTCTGGCGTGGTGCAGTCCGCTCGATAGCGATCCGGCAACGCCACCGCACGCGACCGCGTCGCGGCAGGCCGCGACAACTCCACCGCAGACAGACAGCCCGGCGGTGAGCGTGTTTTCACACCAGCCCACTCCTGCGGCTGCCGCGAGAGCCTCTGGCTCGCCGGTAGCGATTGCAGAGATGTAGGCATCGCTATGCGTGAGGCAGAGGTCGGCTAGCGAAAGCGGCGGCGGGGCAATCAATCTGATTTTGTCGATCGGATTCCGGTCTAAGCTGTCGGCGATCCAGCGCGCCTTGCGGGTCGTGTCGAAGCTATATTCCTGCCTGCAGTAGTCGGGCGAGTAGTAGAGGCTATGCTTTTCTTTTTCCACTGGTGACCCTCCGCAATCTCCCCGGGGCCGCGTTGGGAACGTACTCCTTTGCGTTCTTCTCGGCAGATCTCTTGAAGACGATCCACGTTTTTCCGTGCAGGCGGAATCCGTCGATGTCCCCTCTATTAATGAGTTGCACGACGTAGTTGTCCGTCACGCCGAGAATCTCGCACGCCTCGGCGACGTTGCAGTATTTCGAGACTGCTGCATCAAACACTGCCTGAGAAAATCCCTTTCCCTCGGCACTCCGTCTTGAAATTAACCACCCCTTGCCCGTGAATCGCACGGCCTTGAGCGATCCGGTATGGATGCGTTTCAGGACACCGTTTTGCGATAGCCCCAGTATGCTGGCGGCTGTCGCGACTGAAATTCCATTGTCTGTTTTTATACGTTTTTTCCCGGCTGGTTTTTTTACTTTTGCCATCGGTCGATTCCTCTGGTGTTCAATGAACGAAGATCGTGCCAATGCTCACGATAGGTGTTGGCGGTCGGGCACGCAAATCAATGCGACTGGTATGACACGGGCGGTTGACAGCCGCTCTGGCCCGTTGACTAGCATCGAAACCCGTGGCGAATAAAGTCGCCGCCGGTCTCAAGAGGAAGGGGAGTGAACAGTACTGCCCAACACAGGATGACAGCAGGGATGACATCCTGACGGAGACACTTGCACAGGGCCGATAGTACCTAGAGTACCTAGAAAATAAGCCATTTTAAGCGTTGCCCAGCGTCCACAAGAGCCAGGCTACCGGTGCTGCAAAGAGCAGCGAATCGATGAGATCCAGCACGCCCCCTAATCCACCAAGCGACCGGCCAGAATCCTTGGCACGCATTTCGCGCTTGAAGAGCGATTCCGCTAGGTCGCCGAGCAGTCCGGCCAGTCCGACAGCAATACCAAACACCAGCCAGCCGCCCCACGGACGGGAAGGCAATTCGATGCCAAGCCCTTCCAGCACAAGCCAGGCCACAAGAATTGCACCAGACAGCGAGGCGACTGCGCCCTCCCATGTTTTTCCAGGACTGAGGGTCGGCACCAATCGGCACCGACCGCAGAGTGAGCCGACTCCATACGCAGCGACGTCCCCGGCTTTCACAACTGCCACAAGGCTCAGGAGAGGCACGATGCCCAGACGGCCACGTTTGAGCGCAGTCGCATCGATATTTTCAATGTCAAGCAATCGCAATCCCACCATGAAAGCCAGCGGCAGTCCGATCACGCCCACGATGATGGCGGCAGCGCCAATCCGCTCGATCGCCCGCGTGTGCGTACGGTAACTGACAATCTCAATAATAAAAATGAAGCCGATCACAAAGATCTGCACCACCAGCGGCCAGCCCATGGCTGCTGGGGATGACGGCCCAGGGAATGAGGTGGAGAACTGCACCCCAAGCACCACCGATACCACCACAGCCACCACTGCAGGGCACAGCAGCCATGCCGACAAAATGACGTCGTGTGCGGAAAAGAGCCGCACCATTTCGCTAGTGCCTCCAACCGCCAGCACCACGGCCACTGGCAGGAGCCACCATGCCGGCCTGGCGCCGGCCAAACCGTTGGCGTCCGCCCATGCCAGTCCGAGAAAGAGTGTCATTAAAATCGCAGTGACCGAAGCCCTGCCGGCGAGAGAGTTTTTTAGAACGGCTAGCGGCACTGCAGAAGATGCTGTATTCACGACAAGGAGAGCCCCCCAAAGCGACGTTCTCGCGCGGCAAATGAGGCGAGCGCCGCATCGAGATGCTCTGCGTTGAAATCGGGCCACAGAGCGTCTGATACCCACAATTCGGCATAGCTTATCTGCCAGAGTAAAAAATTACTGACACGCATTTCCTGTGCTGTTCGGATCAGCAGATCAGGGTCGGGCGTGCCAGCAGTGTTGAGGCGTGCAGCCAGCATCGACTCATCGATCTGCTCGGCATCGATGCGGCCGTCACGAACATCTCGCGCCAGTGCCTTTGCGGCATCGGCTATCTCCGCACGGGCACCGTAGTTGATGGCAAGACACAGATGCAGTCCGTCGTTAGCAGAGCAGAGATGAATCGTTTGATTCAAGGCATCCAGCGTGGTAGCGGGCAATCCTTCACGGCGACCGATCATCGATACGCGGATGCGTTCGCGCAAAAGCACAGAGCGTTCTTCGATCATGTACTGCTCAAGCAGGAGCATGAGAAATTGGAGTTCCGGCGCCGGTCGCCGCCAATTTTCGCTAGACAGGCAATAGAGTGTCAGTTGGCCGATGCCTAAGCGTGCGCAGTGTTCAGTGATGCGACGCACGCTGGCTACGCCTTGTCGGTGTCCTTCGATGCGAGGCAGTCCCCTCTGCTGCGCCCAGCGGCCGTTGCCATCCATGATGATGGCGATGTGGCGAGGCAGTCGATCGTTGGTTGCAACGACGGCATCATGCGGGAGAGAGTTCACGCGGTTGCTGGGGTAGAAAGCCGGTGTCGTGGCCATTGTCGTTGCTTGGATGCGGTGTGCTCACAAAAGATCGTCTGCTCACGATCGGGGCCAACGGAAACGATTCCCACCGGACGTCCGAGCAGTTCACCGATTCGAGCGAGGTAATGCTTTGCCTCTGTAGGCAATGCATCATAGCTGCGCACAGCGGAGACATCTTCCTGCCATCCGGGCAGCGTTTCGTAGATCGGCACAGCCTTTTGGAGGTCTTCGATATGGCTGGGAAAGTGTTCGACGCGGTTGCCGTCGATCCCATAGGCCGCACAAATATGGAGTTCATCAAAACCACTGAGCACGTCCAGCAGCATGACGGCCAGTTCATCAACACCAGAGAGCCGCGCTGTGTAGCGGGCGGCAACGGCATCAAACCAGCCACAGCGACGGGGACGCATGGTAACGGTGCCATATTCGCGGCCACGTTCGCGCAGGCGCTCGCCCGCAGCATTGATCTGTTCGGTAGGCAGCGGGCCACCACCCACGCGAGTGGAATAGGCCTTCACAACACCGATCACATGATCGATCCACCGGCCCGGCACACCCGATCCGCTCGCCACACCAACCCCCGAGGAGTTGCTGCTTGTCACGAAGGGGAATGTGCCGTGATCGATATCCAAGAGCGCGCCCTGTGCTCCTTCAAAAAGCAGACGCTTATTTGCTTCGATGCTGTCGAGCAGATAGGTAGTCGTATCGGATACATAGGGCCGCAGTCGCTCAGCATGCAGCATGTACTGTGAGTGGATGAGCGCGGCATCTAAGGCGATTGGATCAGCGTTTGGAAGAACGCCGGGAGCATCCCCGGAGCCGGCCTGCCAATTGGCTAGCATTCGTTTTTTAATGGCAACGATATGGTCGAGCTTTGAGCGGAAATCGGTCCGGTAAAGATCACCGAGCCGGATCGCCAGTGATCGGCCGACCTTGTCGCGGTAGCAGGGGCCGATGCCGCGGCCAGTTGTACCGATGGCCTCGCCTCCGGAAAGACTGACGTCGAGCAGTCGGTCTTCGGCAACGTGCCAGGGAAAAACAACGTGTGCCCGATCACTGATTTGAAGTTTTGACCCGATCCGAACTCCGCGCGATTCGAGGCCATCGATTTCCTTGATCACGCTGGCTGGATCGAGTGCCACGCCGCCGGTGACAACGCAGACAACACCATCGCGCAAAATCCCACTGGGAATAAGCGAAAGTTTCCACGTTTGATTCCCGGCGACAACCGTGTGGCCGGCATTTGCGCCCCCTTGGTAGCGGACGACTATTTCGTGGTTTTCCGTCAGGATGTCAACGAGCTTGCCCTTGGCTTCGTCACCCCACTGCAGGCCGATAACGCATGTTCCGGGCACGATGAGAGATCCTTGCAAAAGGGGAAAAAGGGCAAAGCGCTGGAATCGCTACCGGTGGGGAAGAATTAAAGGAAAGTCTAAAATCGAGGGAAACGCGGTCAAGCGAAGCCCTCCTGCGCGGCCAGTTTGCGAGGGCAAAATGTCGTCCCCATCGCATTGGCATGCAAATGCGTGCAAGAATTACGACGGCCAGACAAATTTTTAAAAGGTTTGCAATTACACAGATGAAACACTCTAGCGGAAAAGTTCATCACGTTTCTACCGCCGGTCAAGGGCAGACCATTGCAGCGTTTCTGCGGGAGCAGATCGAAGGCGCGAGTTGGTCGCAGGTGCAAAAGATGGTGCGAATGCGGCACGTGATGATTCACGGCAATATCTGCACGGACGTTGCGCGACGACTCAAGGAGGGAGAAGTTGTAAAAATTCTTGCGGTTGCAGCGGTTGCGCCGCCGCAGGCCAACGACGTGCGGATCGTGCATCTGGACGATCAGGTTGTGGTGGTCGATAAGCCAACGGGAGTGACAACAACGCGGCACACAGAGGAATTATCTTGGTCCCCACGCCGCCGACAGGTGCAGCCAACCCTCGACGAAATGGTGCCCGAAACCGTGAAACAATTTGTCTCGCATAACGGGGGTGGAAAAAAACCACGTCGCGCTCCCCCCGTGCGGGCCGTGCACCGGATCGATCGCGAGACCAGTGGGTTGGTTGTCTTTGCCAGAACGGTACCTGCCGAGCGGATTCTTGCGGAGCAGTTTCGCGCACACACAACCCACAGGCGATACCTTGCCATTTGTGTGGGGCGAGTCGGCGCTGGCACGATTCAGACCCATCTCGTGCGCGATCGCGGTGATGGCAGGCGTGGATCCTCAACAGTCCAAGAGGGCAAGTATGCCGTCACGCACGTCAAGCCTGTGGAGCACTTTGGCGATGCCTACACGCTGGTTGAATGCCAATTGGAGACCGGTCGCACGCACCAAATCCGAATCCACATGGCGGAGACGGGCCATCCTGTTTGCGGTGAACGCGTCTACTCAGCCCCGCGGGGCGTTCAGGCCTTCGACGATTCGGGGGCTGGTAGGGTTCTGCTGCATGCCACCGAACTGGGATTCGTGCACCCCGTGAGCGGAGAGACATTGCGATTTTCTAGTCCTCTGCCAGCCGACATGCAGGCAGTGCTTCACTCGTTAGGCTCGGCGTTCGGTTCGGTCGGTGGCACGCATGCCCAGACACCAGCCAGTCAGCGGGCCGATCAGGGGCGCCGGGATGCAGTTGAAAAACCGGCACGCGCGATGCCGAAAGCTAGTCGTTCGCCGCCACCTCACCGCCGGCGCGAGTCGAAAGGCTCTGCCAAACCAGGGGGTCGACGGCGTCGGGAGTGAAATGCACCGACCCATCGGCCGTCAGCACGTTCACGCCACCGGGATGCCAACTACGGGCTGTCCGCCAACCGTAACCGGCATACTGTTTGGTCTTATCCAAGCTGCTCATTTCTACGCCAATGCAGTCGATTTCGCTGGCGTTTGGACCACGGTAATGGTTGTAGGCCGTGGTGCGATACTCGCCGTTTGCCCAAGAGAATCCGCGTAGATCGGTGAAATTCCAAGACGTGGCCCGCTGGCAACGCGTTTCGGTCAGGGGAACAAAGAACGTGAAACAATAGGCGACAACCGGATCTGCGTAAGCACGGTCGTTGGTCGCCTGCGGCCCGTTGCCCAGAATGCTTTCCGAGAAGGCAACCGTTTTGGAGAGTCCGTCACGGATGTCTTTGGTTTTTATCCGCGAATTGATGAAGAACAATCCGTTGGCCTCAAATGGCGTGCCTCCGCCTGCACCGTTGCCTGTGCAGGCGGCGTAGTTGGTTGGGCCGAACACTGGCGACAGTGATGCACCACGATCGCTGGGGCAAAGAAAAAGTGGAATGGTGAGCCGAACAATCGGCTTATTCTGTGGGGCGATATCTTCAGGAGAAAAGCCTGTGTAGAGCGGCACCGAAAGATCGAGTGACCGAAGAATCTGCTCCTGTTCGTAGAAGGGTGTGAGGTGTGCAAGCACTGACCAGCGAAAGAACTGATGCGGCCAGTTTGGTTGCGCCGTCCACTCTCGCGACTCGGCGCCGATCGGAAAGCGACTGCGGGCTGATTCGTGATTGAGAATCGCAAGCCCGATCTGGCGCAGATTATTGATGCAACTCGTCCGTCGCGCTGCCTCACGAGCCTGTTGCACTGCCGGTAGCAGAACGCCTACGAGGATGCCAATGATGGCAAATACCACAAGAATTTCGACGAGCGTGACACCTCGCCGCGTGCGCTTCATGGCAGGATCGAACCCCCAGAATGTCTGGAACGCCAAGCGTTTACACGGGCAAGGCCGATCGTTCCGATCATTCCCATCATTACCAGGAGCAGCGAACTGGGCTCAGGCACCGGTGCCACTAAGATTCCGCCGATTGTTCCAAAATCATTATTGCTAAACGTTCCGGTCATGGCGCCGCTGGATGAAAATTGATAGATCGTGTTACTTTGTCCGGAAACGCTGCCCACCAGCAGGCTACCGTCTGAAAGTTGGGCAATCGGTCCAGATTCAAAAGGATTGCCGGTTGTAGTGAATTGGGTCGTTGCGAATGTGCTGAGATTTGTGGCAAAGATTTTCCCGTTCATGACGCTCGTCGAATAGAGCGTCTGGCCAGAGCCAGAGAGCAGTAATCCGGTCGGACCCGAAAGCCCCCCCTGCTCTGAACCAGCTGTTGCCACCGTGCCGATGGACGTCCCACTGGCATTGAATGAGACGATTGGCCCGGAGGCTACTGCATACCCAATAGACTGGTTGTAGTTGTAAGCGGTATTGCTGACGTAGAGCGTGCCGTCTGCTGCTACGGCGAGGCCTAGGCTGCCATCGAGTGCGAGCCCAGACGTGTAATCAGCGACTGCTACCGAGCCACTGTTCCACCCAGACACTTTAAGTATGGGTCCGGCACCGAGCCTGCCAACGAGCAACTCACCGCCTAATAACGACGGACGGAAGGTAAGAGACGATGGGTTGGACTGCGTGGCGTAGTTGAGCGTGGTGACAACAGCGAGTTGCTGCGTGGTCGGGTTATAACGCGAAATCCGCGGATCGATGGAGTCGCCGTTCCCCCACTCGGCAATGTAGAGATTTCCATCCGATCCCTTTGCTATGGCCGATGGCTTTGAGAGCGCGGACGAGAGGGTGGCGACTGTGCTGGGTGTGGCTGTGTCAAAAGCCAGAAGTTTGTTGGTGGACTGGCTCACGACATACACCGTGTCGGCAAGCGTCGAGGTGACAAGCGTCGAGGAGACAAGTGGCGAGGTGACAAGCAGACACAGACTAGCGACAAGAACATTTTGTACTGACACGACGGGCTCCAGATGAAAAACAGGCTGCGTGGCTGGTTGTCCAAAATGCGAGAACGAGTTACCCGGCTAGGATTCGAACCTAGACAAAGGGAACCAAAATCCCTTGTGCTACCGTTACACTACCGAGTATTCGGGGCTAAGCATAGGAATCATACCTAATTCTGAGCAGAGGGTGCCGAGGTTTTGTCCCCCTCCAAAAAGGATATTTCTGTTGGTCTGGCGGGTCAACACAGTTCCAAAATCGTTTGGAAATAGGCCTATGAGTGAGATTCGCCCAGATCCTTAGCGAGTTTATTTGTTAGGGCAAACGAGAGTTGCTCCAGTTCGATGGCAAGATCAACGGAGACTTGCTGCACGCGCGACGGCAGCGTTAGGGTGATGGGGGCGAAGTTTACAATGCCCTCGATGCCGGCGGCCAAGAGTTTATCGGCAACCGTTTGAGCTTGGTGGACCGGAACCACGATCATGCCTAAGCGGATCCCCTTGGCCTGCAGGACCTCCGGCAGTTTGTCGATGTGCTGAATGCAGATGCCCTGAATCGTTTGCCCAATCTTCAACGGGTCTGAGTCGAAGACAGCCTCAATCGAGAAGTTCTGGCGGCAGAAGCCACGGTAGCCCAGCAATGCTTGACCAAGGTTACCCGCGCCCACCATCACAACAGGCCACGAACGGTTGGTGCCAAGGATGTCACGGATGGCGAGGATCAACTCGTCACAGCGGTAGCCGACACCTGGATAGCCAAACTGGCCAAAGCAGCCAAGATCCTTGCGCACCTGTGCATCGCTGAACCCCAGCAAAGTGCCGAGTTGACTGGAAGAAATTGTCTGCTGTCCGGCCGACTCTAAACGCTGCAATTCGCGCAGGTAGAGGCTCAGGCGGCTGACAACCACCTTCGGCACTGATGCATCAGAGGGAATTTCAATCGTCATGCTGATCCAATTTCAAACGCTTAAAAGTTTGCACTGCGAACAGACTTTACTACCGATCCTTTCTCGACCGCAATCAAAAACACCACCCAAAGTCTGGTTGTAGCGGCTGTAACGAGCGCGGGACTCTAGAAAAGCCTCATCGATTACGGGGAATGATCAACCTGCGGTGAGTTTGTGGCCGATCATTGAGAAGTAGGAATCAGGTTCATTTTTTCCCTCCCAGCGTTTCGTTCCCCTTTTTTAGGAGCCGTCCTCGAGAGAGGCAGCAGACATGATACGTAAGTGGCTTTGTTGTCTGCTGGCACTTGCCTGTGTTACGACGTCGGTCCATCCAGCCGACGCCGCCTACCGTGGCACTGCCAGCTACAAACACGGCGCCGCCAAATTGACTACGGTCGGTTTCGCAAGCGCACGTGCGAAGTGTTCGAGTTGTCAGGTATCCACCGGTGAGCCGACCGTAGCCGAACCGGAAGCGGGCGGCAATCGCCTCGTCAAGGATGTCGTGTACGAGCAAAAGCAGTTCACATGCTACAAGACAATTTGTGAAAAAGTTGTTGAGCAGCAGCAGATTGACTGCGTCCGTTATGAGATCGAGAGATCGTTTAAGGACGTCGAATACACCGTCTGCAAGCCGGTGTGGGAGAGCCGTTCGCGCACTGTCAATTACACGGTCTGTAAGCCAGTGTGGGAAACGGTCACGAAAGAGATTCCCTACACGGTGATGAAGCCCGTGTACGAGACCAAGACCCGTGAGATCCATAGCACGGTCTGCAAGCCAGTCTGGGAGACCTGCACGAAGGAAATCCCCTACACGGTTTGTAAACCTGTCTACGAGACGCGCCAGCAGACCTACACCGTCTGCAAGCCTGTCTCCGAGACCCGCACCCGTGAGATTCGCAGCACGGTGTGCAAGCCCGTCTACGAGACCTGCACGAAGGAGATTCCTTACACGGTGTGCAAGCCGGTTTACGAGACTCGCCAGCAGACCTACACGGTGTGTAAGCCCGTCTATGAGACCTGCACGAAGGAGATTCCTTACACGGTGTGCAAGCCTGTTTACGAGACTCGCCAGCAGACCTACACGGTTTGCAAGCCCGTCTACGAGACCTGCACAAAGGAGATTCCTTACACGGTGTGCAAGCCTGTTTACGAGACTCGCCAGCAGACCTACACGGTGTGCAAGCCCGTTCAGGAAACCCGCACGAAGGAGATTCCCTACACGGTGTGCAAGCCAGTGTGGGAGACTCGCGACCGCGACATCTGCAGAACGGTGTGCAAGCCAGTTCACTACACAAAGAGCATAAAAGTCTGCAGCGGCAGCTGGAACACGGAGACCTGTGAGGTTCCCGGTCCGGTGATCACGCGATGCATTCGCGAGCCTGGTTGCTGGGTATGCGATCCGTGTACGGGCAAACGCTGCTACAAGGCCGGAGCCATTACCAAGATCGAAGAACAGTGCCCGTCACGCACCATTACCAAGAAGACATGGGTCAAGCAGATCTGCGAAAAGCAGGTGGAATGCGTGCGCTACGAGCGTGAGACTGTCGTTGAAAAGCAGTGCTATAAGGTCTGCAAGATGGTGTCTGAGCAACGGATAAAGACGTGCTCGTACACTGTTTGCACCATGGTGCCCGAGCAACGCGTGCGAACCTACAAGGTTTGCAAGATGGTGCCCGAGCAACGCATTCGCACCTGCGAATACAAAGTCTGCAAGATGGTATCTGAGCAGCGTGTCCGCACCTGTCAGGTGTGCCGCATGGTGCCCGAGCAACGCATTCGCACCTGCTCCTATCAGGTGTGTCGCATGGTGCCCGAGCAGTGCGTTCGCACGTATCAGGTTTGCAAGATGGTGCCCGAGCAACGCGTTCGCACCTGCTCGTATCAGGTCTGCCGGATGGTGCCTGAGGTGCAGGTTCGCACCTGCACGTATCAGGTTTGCCGGATGGTGCCTGAACAGCGTGTTCGCACGTATCAGGTTTGCAAGATGGTGCCCGAGCAGTGCGTTCGAATCTGCACGTACAAGGTGTGCCGGATGGTGCCCGAACAGCGGGTGCAAACCTGCTCCTACCGGGTGTGCACGATGGTGCCAGAGCAACGCGTGAAGACCTGCACGACAAAGGTTTGCAAGATGGTGGCCGAGCAGTGCTCCCGAGAAGAGTGCTACAAAGTCTGCACGATGGTGAAGGAAACATGCTCTAAGCAGGTGCCAATCTGCACCACGAAGCCTGTTCACTACACCAAAACAGTCGACGTTTGCCGCATCGTACCCAAGAAGGTTGCCTACACGGTGACGCGGTGCGTGCCAAAGACGGTCTACCGTGCGGTGCCATGCGAGCCTTCTTGCGAAGCCGAGCCAGCCTGTGGGGCCGGCAACTGAAAAAGTGCCAGACGGTGTTTGTCTTGGGCAGACACATCTGCCTGATGGCTAACTGAAACGATTGGGAATAAGGCCGGCCGGTTCGAAAGAACCGGCCGGTTCTTTTTATGTCTTTGTCGTACCGCTGACGCGGTGACGGATCCTCGATTTACTTTTAGGCCGGCTGACCCGTCGCTCTAGAATCCAATGACACGAGTTCTCACACGCACCTCCCCTCCCCAGCGCACTGCAAACAGCTATGAACGCCATGCGACGACTCCGCCTCGCAGCGATTGGCCCGTCTTCGGCCTTGTGATCCTATCGCTTCTCACGTTCCTGCATCAGCATGTGCTCAATCGTGCGCAGAGGTGCACTGCTCGATGCGGTTGCCATCCTCGGTGATATGGTTGGAGAGATGGGCCACTAGAGACCAAAAGTGAAACGCGCCTGCGTCGACGCGCTGCCACTACCACGAATGGCTCAAGAAGCGGCCCGGTTCTCTGTTTTGCCCCGCCAGTGCACTTAAAGATTCACGGCGGCAGGTTTGCAGACATAGAATTGGCTCAACGGGAAGCTGCGACCAACGGTTATTCCGACTCGATCGATGCGCTCATTGCGCCTTTTGAACGGGCTATTAACCGATCGGCACCACAGGCATGAATCTGATCGCGTTTGAGCTCGGCATGTTCCTTGGTCGTTATCAGCACAACGGCTCGGCCCGTAACATCGATTTCTTGGGCCAGCTGATAGCTTTTTTCTGCGGAATGCGCAAAAAGTTTTTGCAGCATGGCAATGACATACTGGTAGGTGTGATCGTTATCGTCCCAGAGAATCACCCGCTGTCGCGGCTGTTGTTTTGGCTTGTTAGCCGGTTTCGTGCATGACTGGAAAGCACCCGATAGAGCGGGGGAGGTGTCTACCGCTGCGCTGGCAGGCGGTTCTGCAATAGCGGCACTGGCGGAGAAAGGCATGGGTCTGGCACACTCCGGAGCTTCCGCAGCGAACCTCTGCGGAGCATCGACAGTAGCAGAGAGATTTGGTTCGGAGCAATTCACGCGGAAATCTTAGCCTTGCGGAGACTCATTTGTGCTTGACCGTCGCTACGTGGCTGATCATGTCGATCTGGTAACGGCCAACTGCCGAAACCGTGGCTCCTCGGCAGATGTGCCAAAGTTTGCCGAACTCGATCGTCTCCGGCGGCAACTGCAGGCCGACGTCGATCGGCTGCAACACGAGGCCGGACAGGTGAGCAAGTCCATTGCCACGGCTGCCGACACCGCCCAGCGGGAAGCGCGGAAGGCCGAGGGGCGGCGATTGCGAGAAGAAGTGACCGCAATGGATGCGCGACTGACCGCCATCACGTTTGAGTCGGAGGAAATTTTACGGGCGATTCCCAACCTCACCCATCCGTCCGCTCCTCTTGGCGGCGAGGATGCTGCCGTTGAAGTTCGTCGCGGTCGGACGCCGGTGAAAGAGTTTGATTTTCAGCCCGTTGACCATGTTGAACTCGGCAAGCGGCTGTCGCTTTTCGACTTCGATGCTGGTGCCCGCGTGGCTGGTCACGGATTTTATTTTCTCACCAACGATGCCGTACTGCTTGAGCTGGCTCTCCAGAAGTATGCCATCGATCTCTTGATGCGCGAGAACTTCACAGTCATGACCACTCCCGACGTGGCTCGCGACACCATTCTCGAAGGCACGGGCTTCATGCCGCGCGGTCCCGAAACCCAAATCTACTCGATCACCGGCACCGACCTCTCGCTGGTGGCTACTGCAGAAATAACGCTGGGCGGAGCGATGGCGGAACGCATTTTCGAATCGCACGAATTGCCGTTGAAGATTTGCGGTATCAGTCACTGCTTTCGCACGGAGGCCGGCGCGCATGGCAGGGCAACTCGCGGTCTCTATCGCGTTCACCAATTTACGAAAGTGGAAATGTTTGCTTTCACTCTGCCTGCGCAGAGCGACGGCATGCACGCTTACCTGCTTGACCTGGAGTGTGCCTTGTTTGACGGTTTGGGGATTCCTTACCGCGTCATTGATACGGCCAGTGGTGATTTGGGCGGACCGGCCTATCGTAAGTTTGATCTGGAGGCATGGATGCCGGGGCGTGGCGCTGCCGGGGAATGGGGCGAAGTGACGAGCACATCCAATTGCACCGACTACCAGGCGAGAAGGCTGTCGATTCGCTATCGCAACAGCGGTGAAAAGGGGACGTCCGAAAAGAAGACATCCTTTGTGCACACCCTCAACGGTACCGCCATCGCGATCAGTCGGGCCATCATCGCAATCGTCGAAAACTACCAGTGCGCCGATGGCACAGTCGTCGTGCCGGAAGCACTGGTGCCGTGGGTTGGCAAGAAAAAAATTGAAATGCGAATCACGCGCTGATTCTCAAGCGCACCACGCCGGATCGTGTCGAGATCCGTTCGCAATCCCATGCGGCTGGTGCCGTTCTTACCACGTGAGGCCAAACCGGTCGCCAATCGACGTGCCGCCGAGGCCGCCCTTCAGTGGGCGGGATGGCTTGGATGGCTTGAATGAGCGGGCAGACTGAGGTTCTTCAGTTGTCGGTGCTTGATCGGCCCCAGTCGAATCTCTATTTTCAGGCCGACCCTCTGCGGCTGGAAGAGGAATCAGAGCCTTGATAGAAAGCGAGATGCGTTGCTCATCAGGGTCGATGGAGAGCACGCGACACTCCACTGCCTCGCCTTCCTTAATGACGTCGCCCACGCTGCGAATATGGCGGGAGGCAATTTCTGAGACGTGCACAAGGCCTTCAATCCCAGGTTCGAGTTTTACGAAGGCACCAAACTGTGCAATGCGACTCACCGTGCCGCGCACCGTTGCACCGAGATGGTATTTCTCACCCGCGTGCTTCCAGGGGCTGGCCACGAGGTCGCGGACGGAGAGACCAATTTTTCCAGTCTGTCGATCGATCTTCTTGACCACCACGTTTATTTTTTGGCCAAGAGTCAGTAAATCTGCTGGAGTTTCCACGCGATCCCAAGACAACTGGCTGACGTGCACCAGCCCATCAACGCCGTTGCCAATATCGACAAAAGCACCGAAGTCGCGCACCGAGCGCACAATTCCTTCCAGCGTTTCCCCGATCTCCAGCGTTTCGAGCATCTTCGTGCGTGCATCTGCAGCCAGTCTTTCAACCACAGCCCGCCGAGAAAGCACGAGTTTTCTCGCTGCCGGGACAATCTCGGTCACGAGGCTTTCCAAAGTTTGGCCGATGAGTTCAGCAAGATTTTCCATGCGCCATGGGCTGATGAGGCTCGCTGGCATGAAGCCCCGCAAGCCCCCGACCTCGCATTCGAGGCCACCCTTATTCGAACCCGTGACACGAGCCTCAACGATCATGCCCGCTTGGATTTGTGACCAGTCTTCAACACTCACCGCCCGATTGGCGAAGGCCACATCGTAGAGCCCATCTTCCTCACTGCGAGTACCGACGGAGAGCGAAAGGGTTTGCCCAACGGTCGGCAGTTCCGCATCCTCTGCAATCATGCCGGCGAGTTTTAAAGCACCTTGTCGGCGACCACCCAGATCAATGAACGCCGTATCCACACCGATCGCTAACACAGTTCCAGTCACGCGGGCACCGGGTTCAAGCGGTGTTTCGGCACGAGCATTCGCGTCAACCGTCAGGAGATCATCGATGGAGACTCCGGCCAACGCTGCTTGAAAATCAGACTCCAGATCATCCTCGAGCGCCTCCCGAAGGTTTGGGATCGCCACACGCTTTTGCTGCGGCAGCGTCCCCTCGAGCGATGGCTTCTTGGCAGGACCGCCCCGGCCATCGCGCCTCCGTTCGCGCGGCTGGCCTCTGTCCGTGCCGGTCGGTGGCACAGCAGATTCGTTGGCCGCAGGCGTATCGGTTGCGTTGCGTTTTGAGACTGTTGAGGGCGTGGCTACCGATGCAGTTGTCAGCCCAGCAGTATCG
>CAMBUD010000052.1 GCA_945871035.1 Planctomicrobium piriforme
GTTTACAACGAGGCTACGCACATTGCGGAAGTTTTGGATGAAGTCGGGCGGTATGCAGCGGACGTGCTGGTGATCGACGATGGTTCGACTGACGGCACTGCAGCTGTGCTGGCAGCCCGTCGGGGCCTGCGCGTTGTGCGGCATGAAAAAAATCGGGGCTATGGGGCTGCACTTGCCACGGCATTTGAAACGACGCTCGCCGGTGATTGGGACGGCTTAGTGACAATCGATTGTGACGGTCAACATCAGCCGCGCCTCATCCCCACATTCATCGCTGCGGCCGTCGATCCCGACTGCCGCGCCGACATCGTAAGTGGGAGCCGATTTCTACTCGCATTCCCCGGCGACAGCCTACCCCCCGCTGACCGCAGGCGGATCAATGTTGAGATCACCGCAGAGCTCAACCGGCGGCTGGGGCTTTCGCTCACCGATGCCTTCTGCGGATTTAAGGCCTACACCCGACAGGCCCTGCAAAACCTCTCCATTAGCGAATACGGCTACGCCATGCCACTCGAGGTGTGGGTGCAGGCTGCGCGGGCCAAGCTTGTGATCGTGGAGGTGCCGGTGCCGCTCCTCTACCTCGATCTGGCGAGGAGCTTTGGGGGTGCACTGGACGATGCGTCAACCCGTCTGGCCTATTACCGCTCTGTGATTGAACGGGCTCTAGCAGTTGCATTACCCTTGGCCACTTCGTCCTTTGAACCCTTGTGAACATGCCCCACAACTGGGGTTAGTCATTCCGGATCGGCATTTCTGAGCCACTATGCCTCCCTTTCGACGCACTCCCATCGCTCCGCAACTTTCCGGAGCTCATCTGATTGAACCGCCAGTGAACCCGACGGCGGATGCACCGGCAAAGTCCATTGAGATGCTCGTCGACAACAATCGCTTGTTACGGGCCGCCTTCGACACGCGGATCGGCGATTTGAAGCTCTGGGAACTGGTTGCTGCCACGCGTCGTGAGATGCTCACAGTGGCCGCCGAATACACGTCGCACTACCGCGACATTGTCCGCCCCACCGATATGGGCGACTGGATTGCCCGACCGATCGTGATGGGTGGCCACCAACCCGATCTCTTTCATCCCGGTGTTTGGCTAAAAAATTCGGCGCTCGATGCCTACGCACGCACGCTTTCGGGAACCGCGATTAATCTGGTCGTTGATACTGACCGCTGCAACAGCACGAGCGTTGGTGTGCCGGTAGGAAACCTGCGCGAGGCACGGATGCAGGACGTCTCCTTCGACACACCGCTTGGCGATGCAGCTTCGCGCGAGATCGCCTGGGAAGAGCGCGGCATCGTCGATCAAGACTGCTTTGCCTCATTCGGCAATCGGGCCAGCGATCTTCTCAAGCCGCTGGAGCCCGATGCGATTCTGCGCCGCTGGTGGCCGCTGGCGGTGGAACGATCCCGCGAATGCCACCGGCTGGGATTGGCCATGTCGCAGGCGCGGCATGCACTGGAGGAACGCTTTGGTTTAGAAACGCTCGAACTACCGGTGAGTGAGATGGTGCGGTTGCCGACTGTGATGGTGTTCATGGGATGGCTGCTGGCAAATTCGCACCGGTTGCACGATGCCTACAACGCTTCGCTGGCCGACTACCGCCGCGAGCACAAGCAGCGTGGCCGGTCGCGGCCGATGCCCGATTTGGCTTCGCGAACCGTCGACTCAGCCGAGGGCCTATGGGTTGAAGTGCCTTGGTGGCTCTGGTCGCGCGATGATCCCCGGCGGCGACGCGTTTTTGCCAACACCAATACTCCCGGCACGCTCACGCTTTCCGATATGGAAACGCTGCGGGTCGAACTCCCCATTTCACTCGATACACCACCCTCTCGATGGATCGAAGCCCTCTCGCGGATGGAAGAGCATTCGTTGCGACTGCGGCCGCGGGCCATCATCACAACGCTGGTGTCCCGACTGTTGGTGGCTGACGTATTTGTGCATGGCATCGGCGGAGCCGCCTACGACCAACTCACCGATGAGATCGTGCGCCGCCTGACGGGCTGCGATCCACCTCGCTATGCTGTGGTATCCGGAACGTTACGACTGCCGCTGGAGCGGTTGTTTCCCGAGGCTAGCGGCCAAAACCCGGCGGCCGATCTAGCCGCTGTGCACCGCACACTGCGTGATCTGGAATTTCATCCCGAACGCCACCTGTTGCCACTGGCAGAGCAGCCGGAGGCCTTGCGGGAGTTGGCTATTCAAAAGGCGCGGTGGATTGAAACCTTTCCCACTCCGGCACTGGCCCGCCGCCGCTGCCGGGAAATTCGGGCGGCAAATGACCGGATGGGATTTTATTCGCACCAGTTACGGAGCGATTTACTGGCCCAAGTTGGCCCGCTGGCCACAGCCCAACGGGCCAGTAAACTTCTCAGCTCTCGCGAGTTTCCTTGGTGTTTTTTCTCTGAAAAGACACTGAAAAAATTCCTGGGGCTGGAAAACGATTGAGAATCCGCCTATGGTGGTGGTTAAGGGATTGGTTGAACCGCTCCAGGGAGAGGAGACAGTATGCATCGAACAGGTCGTTCTCAAAAACGGTCGTCACGCCGAGGCCCACTGCGGGCGTCACGCACCTCGATACGATCGGGCACGCGGGCGGTAGTTGCCCCCAGCCGTACCGTTGCAAAAACCAGCCTGAAGATTCGCTCTGAATCTGCGGCTGTTAGAAAAAAAATCGCTCCTCGCACCACGGCCCGCTCTCGAGCCGGGTCGGTCAAATCCAAGGTCGACGTCCGCCCGGCAACCGAATCGATTCGGCTGGCGGCTGGAACGGCTAAGCCCAACGGGGCTGCGCAATCGACCAAGGCTGTTGCCGCTGAAAAAATAGTGCACACGGTTGAAATTCGGCCAGCCGGCACCGTGATTAGCCGCAGGCCAATGGTCAAGCGCGCTGCCGTTCAGCACCTGCCGCACCATCCAATTGTGTCGCTACGGCCACCGGCTTGGATGCTCGCAGAATGCCATGTTTCACCGGCCCGCGCTGGGGATCAAAGCGAGATCTTGCAGCTCTTGGCCGGACTGCCAACCCCGCCTTCGAAGGCTGAGTTTCACGCTGCAGTCGACCACCCCGATCACGACTCTGCCAATCGGCTTGTGGCCCGCTTGGGAGCCCGCATTGTTGGCCATGCCGAAATCATCCCACGCACCATGCTGGTCGGGAAAACTGCTGTGCAAGCTGCGATCATCGATCGCGTGGCTGTCTTACCCGAGTGTCGTGGGGCCGGTCACGGTCAACGCATTGTGCAAGCGGCAGAGGATCGCATGCGTCGGATCGGAGCCATGATCGGCTTCTCGCGCACGCGGATTGCTTCTTCGTTTCACGATCTCGGCTGGAGTGTACTGGGGCGTGATTGTGTAACGCCGGGTCGTCCCACCGATATTCTTGCGCGGTTGCTTGAAGCGCCACAGCGTGAGGGAGACACCGTGACAATGCGACAGTGGCGGCACGTTGAGTTGCCGGCAATCCTCCGCATCTACAGACAAAATGCTTCTCGTTTTGTGGGATCGATTGACCGCAGTGAGGCTTATTCTCGCTGGCTCGTCAGCCGCGGTGCCTTCGACTCGATTCTTGTGGCGCTCGTCGGCCACGATCGTTACGACCTGCATGAAACAACCGCACGGATAGTGGGCTATGCCATTCAGTCTGGCAATCGCGTGCTGGAGTTGATGGCCGATCCAGAGTTTCCCGGACTCGATCGCGATATTCTCGCCCGGGTGTGCGCGGAAGCTATTGAAAACGACCGGCAGGAGATTATCTACGAATCGAGTCCTGCCGATCCGCTGCACCAAGCCGTGGCCGGTGTCGAAAACACCGTGCACGGAAACGATCGCATGATCGTGGCCAAGGTATTCAAACCGCTTGAATTGCTGACTGCCTTGGCTCCGGCGATCGCCACCCGTCTGGCCGAATCGGGCCTGTGTGAAACCCTTGAACTCGGTGTCGATGCCCCAAGCTTTCGAGGATCCATTATCGTGGCCAACGGCAAGGGCACCGTCCATTCTGGTCGCGTGGGCCGCAGCTATCTGAAGCTCGTGGACGCGGAACTGGCCCGGTTGCTGCTGTCGCAGTGCGATCCGCAGGAGGCCGCTGCCGCCGGAAGGCTCGAGCCTTCTACGCAAATCGCCCTCAAGCTAGCCACCCAGATTTTCCCACGCGTACCGCTGTGGTGTCCGATGTGGGACGATATGCCGGCGTAGCTTTTATGCGTGGTGACCGCGGGCCCCGGCGAGCCACTGTTCGGTCCACGTACGCACGTCGTGAACACCTTTGCGATGGCAAAAGTCTCCCAGCGTTTCGCCAGAGTGTCGCTCCGCCTTGTAGCAGGCCAGGACGGCTGTGATCTCTGGCTTGAGATCGGCAAAAGCGACGACATCTTTATAGAGTTGGTTGAGTCGGTCGCCGAGTAATCGGCCGCCTAATAGAATCGTGTATTTACCCAGCGTGCGGCCGACGATGCCAATGTCGCAGTTGTAGGGTCGGGCACAGGCATTGGGGCAGCCGGTCATGCGGAGCGTGAAGGCATCGTGTGCGAGGCCGAGCTTTGCCACCTCTGGTTCCAGTGAGTCAATCAGCCCAGGAAGCACGCGTTCGCTTTCAGCCACCGCCAAACTGCACGTGGGCAGGGCCACGCAGGCCATGCTCCAGCGTCGCAGCGTGGAAATTTCCTCCGAGGTCTTTACGCCGTGGGCATGGAGGATGTCCGTTATGCGCATCTGATCGGTGATGTGCAGGTCGGTGAACAGCAGACTCTGGTGCGCCGTAATCCTTACGCCCGGCTGGATGCCAGTCAGAATTTTTTGCAGGGCCGTCTTGAGTTGAAAGCCATCCCGATCGAGGATCCGGCCATTTTCAACATTCAGACCGTAGCAATACTTGCCATCACCCTGCTCAAACCAACCGATGTGATCGTCGAAGCCGTGAACGTCGCTGGGGTGACACGGAGCCAGTGGCTTACCAAAATACTCCTCGACCTTGGCCCGAAAAGTCTCGAGTCCCATCGTGTGAATCGTGTATTTCAATCGCGCTACCTTGCGGTCGGAGCGGTTGCCGAAGTCGCGTTGCACCTTGACGATGGCCGTGGCAATGTCGAGCACATCCTCCGGCGGCACAAATCCGAGTCGCTTGGCGAGGGCTGGAAACGTTTTGGCGGCGCTTGGCGTCACGCCCATGCCGCCGCCGGCGAGTACGTTGTAGCCAAGAATCTTTCCATTTTCATGCACGACAAGAAAGCCGAGATCGTTGGCGTACACATCGACACAATTATCCTCTGGGAGTGCAAAAGCCGTCTTGAATTTGCGCGGCAGATAGGTCAACCCGTAGATCGGTTCGACTTCCTGCTCGACTGAGCCAGAGTCGGCTTGCGTCTTCTCGCCGGTTTCGACATCCGTCAGCCAAATCTCGTGATAGGCACGGGTGCGCGGAGCCAGGTGATCGGCAAGCGCATTGGCCATCACCTGCATCTGATCGCGGACGGGGTTATTGCGAATCGGTGCTGGGCAACACATGACATTGCGTTCCACATCGCCGCAGGCCGCGAGCGTGGTGAGTTGGATCTGATTGATCCGTTGGATCATGCTCTTCAGATCGCCCTTCACAATTCCATGATGCTGAATGCCTTGCCGCGTGGTTAAACGCACCGTTCCATTGGCGAGCTCGTCGCCCATGTCGATCTCGGCGAGCATCTGCGCAGCGTCGAGTTTGCCGCCGGGTATGCGGGTGCGCACCATGAAAGAAACTTCTCGTAAGCTCTTGGCGCCTTCTCTGGCTTTGCGCGTCTCGCGGTCATCCTGCTGGTAGGTGCCGTGGTTTTTGAGTAACTGGATGCTCGCCTTGCCGAAGCCCGGCGCGGCATCGACCAGCTCCTGTGGGATCTCCCCGCGGAGGTACTGGCTGGCGATCTTCGTCAGCTCAACGGCGCTGGGCTTGGGTCCGGGAGCGGCGGCGGGCGTTTGGTCTGACATGATTTCCTATCACAGTTTTCGGGGCAGTTGTCGGGGCCGGAATGAGTCGCACGACCTCCCTAAAGAATAGGCGATTGGCCGGCTGCCGGCGAGGCGGAGTTGCCTGCGAAAAAAGGGCCACTCTTGGAAAAATAGTGGCCAAGGCTTGGGGTGCGTTCTACGCGATGATCTCGTGGATCGGTTCGACGTGCTCAACACCGACAAGTTTTTGATCGAGTCCGCCGAAAAAATAGCTCAAGCGGTTTGGATCAAATCCGAGTTGCTTGAGGATCGTAGCGTGCAGGCTCTTCACATGAAAACCGTTCTTCTCGTCGTGCACCGGTGAAATCGCCGCGGCCCCGAGTTCGTCGGTCTCGCCAACGCTGATGCCGCCCTTGATGCCACCGCCGGCCATCCACATCGTAAACCCGTAGGCATTGTGGTCGCGACCGGTGCCGTGGGCATACTCCGCAGTTGGCTGACGGCCAAATTCACCCCCCCACACCACGAGCGTGCTTTCCAACAACCCCGTGCGTTTGAGATCCTCGAGCAACGCCGCCACCGGCTGGTCGGTGTTGCCGGCATGAAAATTGTGATTTTTTTCCAGATCGCCGTGGGCGTCCCAGTTGTCGTCATTGTGAGCCCCGCCAGAATAAAGCTGTACAAATCGCACCCCGCGTTCGACAAGCCGCCTCGCCAACAGACAACGGCGGCCAAAGTCGGCCGTGCGCGGCTGGTCGAGGCCGTAGAGTTTTTGAGTCGCTGCTGTTTCCTGAGAGAGATCGACTGCCTCGGGGGCATGTTCTTGCATCTTCCACGCCAGTTCATACGAGGCAATCCGTGCTGCCAGTTCTGAGTTATCGCCGCGCGGCAGCAAGTGGGCTGCGTTGGCATCGCGCAGCCCGTCGAGCAATGCCCGCTGGCTTTCCAGCGACATGTCATCCGGGGGTGCTAGATCCAGAATGGGCGCTCCCTTTGAACGCAGCAACGTGCCTTGGTAGGTGGCTGGCATAAAGCCGCTGGACCAATTTTTGGCTCCAGAGATCGGACCCCCCGTCGGATCGAGCATCACCACAAATCCGGGCAGGTTTTCGTTGACGCTGCCCAAACCATAATTCACCCACGAACCCAAGCAAGGCGCGCCGCTTTGAATCTTTCCCGAATTCATCTGCAGCATTGCAGAACCATGGATCGGTGAGTCGGCCGTCATCGAATGCAGGAAAGCAATGTCGTCGACGTGCTGAGCAACATGCGGAAAAAGATCCGAAACCCACTTCCCGCACTGGCCGTATTGCTTGAACTTCCACTTCGGCCCAACGACGCGTCCCTGATTTTTTTCGCCACCGCGGCCCTTTGTTTTGACCTCGATCGTCTGCCCGTCGAGACCGTAGAGTTTCGGCTTGTAATCGAACGTGTCAACATGACTGGGGCCACCATACATGAACAGAAAGATCACGCTCTTGGCCTGGGGTGCGAAGTGCGGGGGCTTCGCCGCTAGCGGATTGATAAACGGCGTTTGGCCATCGGCAGCCATGCTCTGACGGGAGAAAAAACCGCGCTCGAGCAACGCCGCTAATGCGACACCGGTAAACGACGCCCCCGCCTCCCAGAAAAATTCGCGCCGCGTGCGGCGGCAAAATTGGCCGGCGTGGTGAGGCTGAGGGTTTTGTGGCATGGACGTGCTCCAAAAAAACAGGCTGTGGGGTGCGTCTTAATCCAAGTAGGCAAATTCGTTCAGGTTGAGAACCATCAAACAGTAGAGCTCAATCGCCCGACCGGGGCTGACGCCGTCCTGTAATTCTAATGTGTCGACAAGCGCAACTCCCCCGGCTACTTCTGCAGCGCTCACTTCCCGAGTCAACGCAAGTTCTAGGGCTCGTCGCACCTGCCCGCTGGTGTCGTCGCCATTGGGCCCGCCCGCCTCGCGGCGAATCTTGGCGGCAAAGACGCGCGCTTGCTGCTGGAGAAAAACGCCGTTCATCATGCCCAGAGCCTGCGTGGGCTGCGTTGTGGCAAAACGCACCGGACAACTGGCATCGGTGTCGGCAACGTCGAAATCAGCGATGATCGGCGTGATGAGCGAACGCTTGACGTGAATGTAGATGCTGCGCCGTGCCTGCTCTTCCGGTGGCGACCGGCCCCAGCCGTCGCCCGGTTTGGATTGGCCGGCCATCACGTCCTTCGATATGTCGGGGAAAATACCCGGCCCAAACATTTTTGGATTGAAAGCGCCGCTGGTGACATGAATCGAGTCGCGCAGTTCCTCAGCTGTCAGCCGACGCATGTCAAATCGCCACAGCGAATCATTGAGCGGGTCCTTATTGATCGCGGCCGGATCGCCGGTCGACGCGGCGCGGTAGACATCCGACAGCATGATCATTTTATGAATCGGCTTGAGTCGCCAGTTGTTAGCCACCAGTTCTGTAGCCAACCAATCGAGCAATTCTGGGTGGGTTGGTGGATCGCCGAGCATGCCGAAATTATTGGAACTGCGAACGATCCCACGACCAAAGTGGTGCTGCCAAATGCGATTGGCAAGCACGCGAGCCGTCAGCGGATTGTCAGCAGACACGAGCCACCGAGCCAGTGCCGTGCGCCGCCCCGATGTTTTTGCATTCGGCGCGGGCGGAGCAATCTCTGGGGTCTTTGCTTTCAAGATCGAGGGGAAGGCGGGCTCGACCTTGTCGCGCTGCACGTGCGGATTACCACGAAACAAGACGAATGTCTCGGGGGCTTTAGGGCCGTGCTCCGAAACTGCCAGCACTTTGATCGTTGGCAGTTGCTCTTGCTTGAGCTTTTCCAGAACGGCGACCTTGTGGTCGTAATCTTTTTTCCCTTCAGCGCCGAGAATCCGTTCGCCTTCGTGTTTGATCGCCTCAGCAATTGTGGTGTCGATCTTTTTCTTCCCTCGTCCCGCCTCAAGCGGAGTGGAAAGCGACCGTGAGGAAAATCCGGGGCCGGTCCACCCCACTGTGAGCCCGCGACCGGCCTGTCCTTGAAAATAATCGAGCCGAATCGGCACGCGCCCGGCCTTGAGGACGGCTGTGCCTGTTTTGGGTGAACCCTCACCGTGAATGCCGTCATGGTCGATGACTGTCTGCCCATCAATCGTCAACCGAGCCCCATCATCGGAATCGAGCGCAAAGGTGTAGTCACCGTCGGCCGGCACCTTCAGAAATCCTCTGAACACATAGCCAAAGTCGGTCGGTCGCAGCGACGGTGCAATCGTAATATCGAATTGCTGGCTGGCCACAACGCCCTCCTCCTCTGCGCGAATGGATTCGAAATCGGGCAGGCTCGTCCACGTGTCGCGATAAAAATGAAACCTCAGATCGTCGATGTCGCCACCAATTGCAGCGTTGGCGTGCTGCGTTTCCCAGACGGTGCGAAAGCTCGATTCGATTTCGTTGACGGCTATCTGCGCCTGGTTGCGACGGAGTTGGAGATCGGCTAGTTGTCGTGTAAATTCCGCTCGTTCGGAATCGTTGCCAAAAACGGTGCGCTCGATCTGATCCCCGCCGTTGGACATCGGCGTAACGTTTTGAAAGAAGGAGAGCAGGCTGTAGTAATCTTTCTGAAGAATCGGGTCGATTTTATGATCGTGGCATCTCGCGCAATTGACGGTCAGACCAAGAAATGTCTGTCCGGTGGTGGCCACAATATCGTCGAGCCAATCGTATCGGGCCTGTAATTTGTCGGCCGGCTCATCGTCCCAGAGACCCAGTCGATAGTATCCCGTTGCAATGACCGCATCTGGCGAGGCCTCTGGCATTTCGTCGCCGGCAATCTGCTCCATCGTGAATTGATCGAACGGCTTGTCCTCGTTGAGCGAGCGAATCACATAATCGCGATACCGCCAAGAATGCGGCTTGGCGCCATCCCGTTCAAAACTATTGGTGTCGGCATAGCGCACCAGATCGAGCCAGTGCCGCGCCCACTTCTCGCCGTAGTGCTGCGAGGCCAGCAGCCGATCGACAACCTTGCTCCAGGCATCCGGCGATTGGTCGGCAAGAAAATCTCGCACTTCTTCTGGCGTTGGCGGCAGGCCTGTCAGATCGAAAGTTGCCCGCCGCAGCAAAACGATTGGAGCGGCTTGTTGCGCGGGTGCGAGACCGCTGCGGATGAGGCCAGCGGCCACAAAGGCGTCGATTGGGTGGGGGGCGAGCGTTGGCGGTGCCGGACGCTTGAGCGGACGAAATGCCCAGTGTTCCTGCCACTTCGCGCCCTGCTCAATCCACTTTTGGATTCCAGCCACCTGCGCAGTGGTCAACCGCTTGCCTTCCGGTGGCATCTGTACGTCGGGGTCCGTTGACGTGATGCGTTCTAGGATCAGGCTTTTGTCGATGTTGCCAGCCACGATCGCTCGACCGCCGCTTTCTAGCTCGGCACTGGCCCCGGCCTGTTGATCCAATCGTAGGCCACCCTCTTTGGCGTCGGGACCGTGACAGGAAAAACAACGCTTGGCCAGCAGCGGTTGAATGTCCTTGGAAAATGCGACCGCGTCCGCCTGAAGTGCTGGAGACGAATCTCCAACAGTGGCGCCAAAACTGATGGGAGCCAGCAGTAAACACGCTGCCCCTAAGCCGGCAGACAAAAAAAGAGTCGGCAAGCAACGCCTGCCTGCCCAAGCGGCGGGTTGCCTACCAACCACGCTCTGCCAAAGGGCGTGGCGTGGCTTGTCTAATACTAAACCTGCCATGAGCGCCTCTGTAAAAAATGTCGCATTCTTTCCAGTCTATTCTAAGTGCTGTTCGCAGAGTGTCAATTTTAACGATACAATCCAACCTTTCCTCACCGCAGCACCGGCACACTGCGCAACCAAACCATTGAGGAAAATGGCCGGCTTGGCCCATCCAGCCTAACACTGACCTGTTGAGGAATTGCATGACCGCTCGTGATTCAGATCGCTTCGCTGCACCGCATTGCTTCTCGCTCGACGGCCGTGTGGCCCTCGTCACAGGCTCCTCTACTGGATTGGGAAAGGCTACGGCCAAATGTCTGGGAATGGCCGGTGCCCGAGTCGCCATCAACTACGCACACTCAAAACCCCGTGCCGAAGAGACGCTGACAGAGCTACGCAGTGCCGGCATCACTGCTGAGATCTTTCGCGCCGATGTAACGAGTGAAGCCGATGTCGATGCGCTCTTCACTGCGATCGAAGAATCGCTAGGCGCTGTCGACATAGTTGTTGCCAATGCCACACCCGCTCAGCCGCAAAAGCCAATCGAGGAATACGACTGGGAGTTTTACCAGCAGATGCTCGACTTCTTTGTGAAGAGCCCTTATCTGCTCACCCGTCGCGCTCTCCCGAGCATGAAGCAGCGTTGCCACGGCCGACTGATCAATATCACCAGCGAAGTATTTCTGCTGGGAGTGTCGCCGTTTTCCGCCTATGTTGCGGCCAAGGGAGGCCAAACCGGTTGGTCACGCAGCATGGCCCACGAACTGGCGCCGCACGGAATCACCGTCAACATGATCGCGCCGGGTTGGATTCCTGTGGAGCGCCACGAGAACGATCCGCAAAGCGATAAGGACGCCTACTTAGCCAGCGTTCCGGCGGGTCGCTGGGGCAAGCCGGAGGAGGTCGGCTGGGCGGCAGCGTATCTGGCCAGTCATGAAGCCGGCTTTGTCACCGGCCAAACCATCGCCGTCAACGGCGGCAAAACGGTGTGGTGAAAAAACCACCGCAGCGTCAAAGCAGGCCCGACACCGCCTGTTAGGTGTCGTAGTAGAGACAAAACTCATAGGGGTGCGGCCGCAGTCGCAGCGGATCGATTTCGTTTTCGCGCTTGTAGCGAATCCATGTTGTGATCACATCCTCAGTGAAGACATCTCCACGCAAGAGGAAGTCGCCGTCTTTTTCGAGGGCAGCCAAGGCCTCGTCGAGTGAGCCGGGGGCTTTAGGCACCGTGGCCAATTCCTTCGCTGGCATGTCGTAGATGTCTCGGTCGAGGGGCTCACCGGGATGCATCTTGTTTTGAATGCCGTCGATGGCTGCCAGGAGGATCGCGGCAAACGCGAAATAGGGATTGCAACTCGGATCGGGACAACGAAATTCTATGCGCTTTGTCTTGGGACTCACCGAGTACATCGGAATGCGACAACTGGCAGAGCGATTGCGCTGCGAATAGGCAAGATTCACCGGTGCCTCGTAACCGGGCACGAGTCGCTTGTAGCTATTAGTGGTCGGATTTGTCAGAGCCAAAAGGGCCGGCGCATGCCGCAGGATGCCGCCGAGAGCATGCATTGCCAGCTCGGAAAGCCCCGCGTAACCGGTGCCGGCAAAGAGCGGTTGGCCTACTTTCCAAAGCGAAATATGCGTGTGCATACCAGAGCCGTTGTCGCCATAGATCGGCTTGGGCATGAACGTGACTGTTTTCCCATGTCGTTTCGCCACATTTTTGACGATGTACTTATAGAGGCACATCTGATCAGCCATCTTCACGAGGTCCTGATAGCGCATGTCGATTTCACATTGCCCGGCCGTGGCTACTTCGTGATGCTGCGCCTCGACATCGATGCCGCACTGAATCATCGTCAGCATCATCTCATTGCGAATGTCCATCAGTTGATCGGACGGTGGACAGGGAAAATACCCTTGCTTGTGTCGCAGTTTGTGGCCGAGATTTGGGAGTTCGTTACGGCCGCGGTTCCATTCTGCCTCGATGCTGTCGAGGTGAAAGTAGCCCTCGTGAGCATTCTGGTCGAAGCGCACATCATCGAAGACAAAAAATTCTGCCTCTGGCCCGATGAAACACGTGTCGGCAATGCCCGTGCTCTTGAGATAGTTGACTGCCTTGCGGGCGACATTGCGGGGATCTCGCGAATATTCTTCGCGCGTGATGGGATCCTGAATGTTGCAGATCATCGCGAGCGTTGGAGTCTGCAAAAATGGGTCGACTGTGGCCGTGTCGGGCACCGGCACCAGCAGCATGTCGCTTTCATTAATAGCCTGCCAGCCGCGAATGCTCGATCCATCGAAGCCGAGGCCGTCTTCAAAGACATCCTCCTCTAGCTTGCCGACGGGGATCGTAAAGTGTTGCCAGGCGCCAAAGAAATCGGCAAACCGTAGATCAACAGCTTTTACTTCCTTCTCGCGGCACATGGCCAGCACTTCGCGGGGCTTCATCGGGCATGTCCTCTAAGGGGGGCTGTCGGGGGCTTTGGGAAGATACTTTTGCCAGCATCGGGCTGCCGTATGATACGCCAAACACCGACGGCATTAAGGCCACTGGCAAAAGACTGGGCCCGACCAGTTGCTGAAAATAGGCTTCGAGACCACGCCTCACAACTTTGTAAAAGTTGGGGTCAGCGCTTTTTCAGCCACTGAGGCTGACGGCCCAGCCTTTGTGAAAGGCTTCGATGCGGAGGCGACCGCTGAGCAGGTCGCCCTGAATGTGCACGATAATGGTGGTGGCGGCGGCCAGATTGACGTCGTCGGCGGAGAGCACCTCATAGCTGCCGGCATCGATTCGCCGGGCACTTCCTCGACCTCCCGACACATCCCCCGCCACATGATCCAGCCACTGGAGTCGGTGCGGGGCGATCTGCAGCGCCGTCACGCATTCGCCGCCCGGCAGCGGGATCTCAAAGAGGCGCCAGGCGCAGCAGGCTTGGCCAACCTGTAGCAGGAGATCAAAATGCCGACCGACAGGATCATCTGGTGCACCGGTATGTTCAAGCAGTGTGAAGCGGGTCATGGCAGCACAACGTCGTTAGAGATCAACCCGGCTGGGAAGTTCACCAGCCAATGCCAACGGCTTGGGTTTGTGACGAACGGTGCGTTGCGCGTGCTCATTGCGCAGTCGCTCGACAGCCGCATCAAGGCTCATGGCACCCTCATCGCCATCCAGCCTGTCGCGCACGCTTACCGTGCCCGCCGCCTCATCGCGAGGACCGCAGACAATCATGTAAGGAATCATATCTAGCTGTGCGGTGCGGATTTTTGCACCCAGCTTCTCCGCCGCCAGATCGATCCCCACGCGCAGGCCGACCGCCTTGAGTCGCGTTTCCACTTGGCGAGCATAACCCTCGCTCTTTTCGCTCACCGGTAACACGCGCACCTGTTCGGGCGCCAACCAGAGCGGAAAGGCTCCGGCGAAGTGCTCGATGAGCACACCCACAAATCGCTCCATGCTGCCCAAGGGTGCGCGGTGGATCATCACAGGCTTGTGCCGACCGTTATCGGCGCCGATGTATTCGAGATCAAAACGCTCGGCACTCGGCAGGTTGTAGTCGAGTTGCACGGTGCCTAGCTGCCACTCCCGACCGAGCGAATCGTTGACGATAAAATCGATTTTCGGACCATAGAATGCCGCCTCACCGGGTTCCGGTTCGCAACCCGGTAGATTCATTCGCCGCGCCACGCGTTCGATGGCCGCTTCAGCTTCATCCCAACGCTGCGGAGGGCCAACGTATTTGTCGCTGCTGGGATCGCGGAATCCAAGGCGGACACGAAAATTTTCAAATGCCAGACTGGCCAAAACTTTGAGTGTGAATTCGATGCAGCCTTCCACCTCTTGCTCCACCTGCTCCGGCATGCAGAAAATATGGGCATCATCTTGCGTAAATCCTCGCACGCGCGTCATGCCGCCAAGCTCCCCCGACTGTTCGTAGCGATAGACCGTGCCAAACTCCGCCAATCGCAGCGGGAGTTCCTTGTAGCTGCGGGGCCGTGCCTTGTAGATCATTGTGTGATGCGGGCAGTTCATCGGCTTAAGAAGGTACTGCTCGTCGTCGCTCATCACGATCGGTTTAAACTGACTCTCGGCGTAATAGGGATAGTGACCGGAGATCTTGTAGAGGTCGACTTTGCCGATGTGTGGCGTGTAAACCGGTTGGTAGCCGCGCATGGCAAGTTCATCGCGCACGAACGACTCGAGCACGCCGCGCACAGTGGCTCCCTTGGGCATCCAGAGCACAAGTCCTGCACCGACCAGCGGGCTAGTCGTGAATAAATCGAGTTGCTTACCGAGTACGCGGTGGTCGCGTTTGCGCGCCTCTTCCATGGCGCTTAAATGCGCGTCGAGATCCTGCTGCGTAAACCACGCCGTGCCGTAGAGCCTCTGAAGTTGCTCGCGCGAGGCGTCTCCCTTCCAGTAAGCGCCGGCAATGCTCGTCAGCTTAAAGGCGCCGATGGATCCGGGGCTCGGCAGATGAGGGCCACGGCAGAGGTCGACAAACTCCCCCTGCCGGTAGAAGGAAAGCGTCGGTTGATCGGCCAATCCGGTCTCAATGTGTTCAACCTTGAGTGGCTGCTGAAGATCGCGCACGATCTCAACTGCCTTGTCTCGTGGCACCTCGACCCGCTCGAATGCCTCGTCGGCCGCAATGATTTTTCTCATCTCGGCCTCGATGGCGGGCAAATCATCATCCGTGATCGGTCGGCTCGCGCGCATGTCGTAATAAAAACCGTGGCCCACGGTCGGCCCAAACGCTAATTCCACACCAGCAAATAACCGCATGACCGCGCGGGCCATGATGTGAGCGGCGGAGTGCCGCATCACCGGCAACGCCCGAGCATCACCAGCGTGCAGCCAGTCGAGTGTCGCGGTTCCCTCTGCCGGCAGCACGGCATCGAGTCCAACCGGCTTACCGTTGAGCAAGGCGGCGATCGGTCGACTCAACGGATCTTTTCGGTCCGTCTTGCCGCTAGCCGTTGCAGCAGTGGCTAGGAGATCCGCCACGCGAGCAGTCGCTGGATATTCGCGAACAACGCCATCGGCAAAGCGCACGTGAGACATAATAGCCTTTAGAAAATGGGAGGGTCTCAAAGAGTGGGAACTCAAAGAGGGGCTCAAGGGACTTGCTGGTTTTACAGAAAAATGGCATACGGGTGCCAGCCACAATTTTTACAGGCGGCGTACGCTCCGACTGCGTCAGGGCGATGGCAACGAGCGGCTCGATTGCGAGCACGAGGCCCCCCACTCCACGCGGGCAGAATCGATCTGCAACCACGCTGCAGGCGTCGTGCTTGACTGCGACAAGATTTCTCAGGAAAATCATCTCTTCCAACTGTTTCGGGCGATTAGCTCAGTTGGTTAGAGCACTAGCTCGACAAGCTAGGGGTCACAGGTTCGAGCCCTGTATCGCCCACTGAACACATGCGCACTATCTCGCGTGATGAAGCAAACTCCGGAAAAACGGGGGTTTGCTCATGCGAGACAGTGGCGGGCTGCGAGTCAAAACCGCTCTCTGCGTGCACTGACTGTGCCGGATTCTGTGCCGGATTTTCGGCCGGCATTTACGACAGCCTCAAAGTGATGATTGCGGGCCTGCAAGGAGTGGGCCACTCGCGATGGCGGCGGGGCAGTTGTGCTTTGCGGCAACCTCTGCAACGGTTTGTGCGTCGCAACGCTCTGCAAAATGCCTCGGTCATTTTGTCCACGGCCGCTACACCCCCCTTTTGGAGAAAACTGTACCTGTCCCCGTTTTTAGGAGCGGAGGGCGTGGAGGGGTGCTGTTGAGTCGCCGAACTGCGGCGTGGGCGCGCCGATGGCCTCGAGCATCGAAAGAAACAGATTTGTCATCGGCTGCTCGGGGAGTTTGAGATGACGGCCCGTTGCCAACTGCCCACCCCCGCTGCCAGCCAGCACGACCGGCAGATCATCGTGCCGGTGCCGG
>CAMBUD010000053.1 GCA_945871035.1 Planctomicrobium piriforme
CGGAAGATGGGCGTGTCTTTTCTGCCGACTGCCTGTGTGGTGGATACCGATGACCGCGTGCTGGCCAAATTTGACTGCCCAGATTCCTCGCCTGGATTTGTGGCTGCCGCCGGTCGCGCGGCTCAGGACGCCGCAGCCATTCGGGCGACCGCTTCTGCGCCGAACGCGGCTAGCACCGCTGGGGTGAACCCACCAAAAAAACAACCTGATCTTGCAAAACCCAGCCAACCGATTGCACCACCGGCACCCAGTGCCGTTGCTGCAACTGAGCCTCCGGTCTCAGCCGCTGCGACCTTAGAAGAAGCCACGCTGCCCGCCGCGCCTCCCATCTGGCCGGCCGAACAGTCTGTGAAATCCGTGACGGCTGCAAAACCTGTACCGGCAACATCCGCTCTGCAGCCCGCACGCCCGGCAATCGAGCCTGCTGCCAGTCCCAAGACAAACGGCGTCGCGTCGTGGCTCAATCCGACAGCCGCAGCCAGCGAAACTGTGAACGCACCGGCAGCGAACACAACTAACGGCGTTGCTGGTGCCGAGGCAGCAACTGCTCCGCCGCCGTCGCCCATCGCCAAGCCAGGCATAAAAGAAACTGCCACATCATTTCTAAAAACTCTGCAAAAGCCGTTGAGCATTTTCTCCCGCCAGCCAAACGCTGCTCCGACCGCCGCACCGGCGACTGCTCCAGCGCAACCTTCTTTGGCAAAGCTTGAGCCCGATCCCACTCTCAAAACAGCGGCAGCAGATGCGTTTGGGTCAATGCCCGTAGGCCTCGAGGGCTACTGCCCCGTTACGCTTGTGGACAAGGGAACGTGGGTGGAGGGACGCGCTCAATGGGGCGTGCGCCATCGCGGCCGCACCTATCTATTCGCGGGCGACCAAGCACAGAAAGTGTTTCTGAGTGATCCAGACCGTTACGCTCCGGCTCTGTCCGGCGACGATCCAGTGCTTGCGATCGATTCTGGAAAGGCTGTTCCCGGCCAACGCCGCTACGGCGTTACATACCAATCACGTATGTATCTTTTCTCTTCGCCGGAAAGCCGTAGCACGTTTGCCACCAATCCGCAGCGATTCACGTCCCGGGTATTGCTGGCCGAGCAATCGAGCGGGACAGCCGATGCCGTCCGCCGCTAGCTCTACCGTGGGCAGTATTTGTCGGCAACGCTTTTAGGACGGCCGCGCCCAATCCCTGCAACGCTCGATCGCAGTGTGCCAGGTTTGCATCAGTTTGCGTCGGCTCGTTTCACCGATGGCGGGCTCAAAAACCCGTTCCACCTGCCGCGCCTCATCGACGGCAGCAGAGCCAGAAAAGAATCCGACGGCGATGCCTGCGAGCAAGGCCGCTCCCAACGCCGTTGTCTCCAGCACAACAGGCCGTTCAACGGGCAAGCCGAGCACATCAGCCTGCATCTGCAGCAACAGATTGTTGACGCATGCACCGCCATCGACTCGCAAGCGCTGCAGTCCCATACCGGCATCCTGCTGCATGCATAACGCAACATCAGCTACCGACAGCGCAATCGACTCAAGCGCCGCGCGGGCAATGTGACTCTGCGTGGTGGCTCGGGAAATTCCGATGATCAAGCCCCGCGCAAAGGGATCCCAGTAGGGTGCGCCCAACCCGGTGAGCGCCGGCACCAAGACAACACCACCGCTACTGTCCACACTGGCTGCCAATGCCTCAATGTCGCCAGCCTGCTCAATCATCCCCAGCCCATCGCGCAACCACCCGACAATGGCACCGCCAATGAATACCGATCCTTCGAGAGCGTAGTGGGGCTCGCAAGAGGCTGCGCTGCTCTTGCCAACAGCAGCAGGCTCTGTGCCCAAAGCGCAGCCCAGTGTGGTCAGCAAGCCGTTGGAACTCGTAACGGGCTGTGCGCCGGTGGAGAACAAGAGAAACGCACCGGTGCCGTACGTATTTTTTGCCTTACCGGCCTGCGTGCAGCCTTGTGCAAACGCTGCTGCCTGCTGATCGCCGGCACAGCCAGCGATTGGAATCGCCACACCGAACCAGCGCGGATCGACTTCTCCAAATGAACCACTGGAAGGTCGCACTTCCGGCAGCAGTGCGCGCGGCACGTCAAAGATATCGCACAGCGCCTCGCTCCACCCCATTTGCTCAATGTCAAACAACAACGTCCGACAGGCATTCGTCGGATCGGTAGCGTGCACCCTGCCACCAGTTAATCGCCAGATCAAGAATGAGTCGACGGTGCCAAAAAGAATCTCCCCCGACAGGCACCGCTGGCGGAGACCGGGAATTGTTTCCAATAAATAAACAATCTTACTGGCAGAGAAATAGGGGTCGAGCAGCAAGCCCGTTCGCCGACGCACTTCACTTTCCAAACCGCTGGCCTTAAGACGCGTGCAAATCGGTGTCGATATTCTGCTCTGCCACACAATCGCCGGCGCCACTGGTTGACCGGTGGCACGCTCCCAGAGGATCGTTGTTTCCCGCTGGTTGGTAATGCCCACAGCCGCCACCTGACGGGCGTCGATGCCTGATTCCACGAGCACTCGCCGAGCACAGTCAATCTGCGATTGCCAGATATCTTCGGGATCGTGTTCGACAATTCCTCGATCCTCGCCGCTGCCATCGGTAGCGACGCCGGCATGCAGAAAGCTGCGCACGTGCTGCGGGAACTCTTGCTGTGCCTTTGCAATCAGCCGGCCGGCCTTGTCAAAGAGAATCGCCCGGCTAGAAGTTGTACCTTGGTCGAGCGCGAGCACACATGTTTTTGTCGGTTGGTTCATCGCAAATCACTCGACCGAATCACTCGACCGACTCACTCGACCCTTGTGGTGCCACAGGCAACTGCCGAAGAGTTCTACCATATCGTTTTTTGCAGGTGCTCACGTAGGCCGCAACGGCTGGCCCTACCTGCTCCGGTAAGAGCCGCTGCTCACGCACGAGACCTTGCGCCACTGCTTCGATCGCCGCCACGGAAAGTCGCTCGTCAAACAAGAGCATCAACCGTCTTTCAATCAGATCTTCGAGATTGCGCGCCCATTCCTCCCGCAAACAGAATCCGACGGCCGCGAACGGCAGGCTCAAGCCAGGCAGCAGGAGGTTGGGCGGCGGCAGGCCATCGGGCCGAGCATTCATTGCCGCACACACCAGCCGCGATCGCGCACCAAACAGGGCGGTCGTCTCTTCGGCCACGCGACGCGCGACAGAAACGCTTAGCCCGGCTCGCAGAGCAGAGTCGAGGGCGCTGGCAGCCGCTTGATCCCGGCTGGCGCCTTGACAGGCCCCCGGCAGCGGCCGTTCCACAGACGTGCGTTGGACTGGCACATGCAGGGCGTTTAGCACCTCTGCCGCTGCCCCTTCTGCCAAGCTGCGACACGTTGTGAGCTTGCCACCCACAATGGACCACGCCGGCAGCGGCGCACGAGGATGACGCACGAGCATGTGCCGTCTCGAGACACTCGCCGGTGCACTCCTGCCGAGCACCTGGCGTACAAAAGGCAACGGACGCACGCCGCAGTAGTGTTGCTGAACGCTGTGCCGATCGGGCGCAGCGGCCGGAAAGAGCCGGGCCACGGCCGCCAGCAGATACGAGATTTCGGCCTCATCCGTGCAGGCCTCTGCCGGATCACCGGCATACGGAATGTCGGTCGTTCCCACGAGCACTAGTCGATCCCCAAACGGCAACACAAACACCGGCCTGCCATCTGCGGCTTCTGCATACACGCCATAGCTGCCCAGTGCCTCGCGCAATCGCGGTGAATGCACCACAAGGTGGCTGCCCTTGGTGCCGGCAATCAAGTGCGCAGCACCACTACTCTCCCCGGATGTGTCGGCAAAAAAACCAGTGCTGGTGGCTGGACTCTCCGGCTGGCCCCAGTCGGCTAATAGATCGAGCGTACGATCGACCCATGCGCCCGTTGCATTCACAACTGCAGCGGGTCGCAACTCAATAACGCTCGTATCGGAGGGCTCAAAGCCTAGCGTGACCGGACGAATCTGCAGGCGACCGTTGAGCAGCAACCGCGCGGTGTGGTGCGATTTTATAATGAAATCGGCTCCGCTCTCAGCAGCGATCTGCGCTGCATCGAGCAACAGCTCCACGGTGAACCGCTCCGGATAGAGCAGCTGTGCATCGGAATACATCCCGGCCAACGGAAACGCCCGCTTGTCTACGCTCGGCAGGCCCACACCACCTGCCCGCACCATGCGGTGCCGAGGGCACGGCGATCCGAACGAGAGCAGATCGTAGAGCGTGAGCCCGGCCGCAATTGTCCAGCTCCCCCGACCATGCTTGCCACGCCAGGCGCGGGCGAGCGACTCACAACCCACCAACCGAGCTCCCGCAGCCCACAGTCCTCCAAAGCGGCCTTCCACCGGCAGATAAAACCGCAACGGCTTCACCAAGTGGGGCGCCAGCCGCAAAAGCCTGTCGCGTTCGGCGAGGCTTTCTCGAACCAGTCCGACCTCCCCATATTCCAGATAACGCAGCCCGCCATGAATCAGCCGCGTCGACCACGCCGTTGCCCCACAGGCTATATCGCCAGAATCCACCACGACCACCGACACGCCGGAAAGCAGGAGCTCCCGTGCCAACGCTGCCCCGTTGATACCGGCCCCTAGCACCACAACTGTCTGCTTGTTGGCTGCCATTGAATGTGTCTCCTCCTCAACTCACGTTCGAGTTATGCTGAGTTGTATTCGAAGCAGTGCCGGTAGTGACGAGTGAAGTTTTCGTGTGTTGCCTTGCGTAGTCAGGCTGTAATCAGAGTGTAGTCAGAGAGAAGTCGCAGGCGTGTAGTCAGAGGCAACATCCCTGCTGGAGCATAGCGATGGCCGTTGTTTTTTTCCCACGTCTCTTTTATCGCTCGTGCGATATTCCATTCCTTTCGCTCGCCGTACTGCGCTGGACGGGCGCGTGGGCCACAGTGGCTTTTTTCGCGGTGCCGCACGGGGCGATCTTTGCAGCAACAACACCCGCCCCCGTCACCATTACCGCCACCTGGACGGGCTTGCCGCTGTTGACCGCGACGCAGCGGATCGCGGATTTAGCCGGCATACCGATCAGCGTTGACCGACGCCTCGATCCCAATAGCAAAATTTCGCTGCACTGCACCGAGGAGCCGCTGGCAGCGGTGCTCGACCGCGTGGCGGCGGCGGCGGCGGGTTCTGTGGCCGTGCTGCGGTCATCGATCCGTATTGTGCCTGCCGGCAGTGTGCACGTTAGCCAACGGGCTGAAAAGCTGCGCGAGCAACAACTTGCACAGCTGCCACCCTCAGATCGCCAGCTGTTGGCAAGGAAACGCACTTGGGCGTGGGCCGCTGGCGAGTCCCCACGCACGATCCTAGAAACGGCCGCTCGCGAGGCCGGAGTCCGTGTTGTGGGAATGGACGCACTGCCGCACGACCATTTCCCCGCTGCCGAACTGCCTGCCCTGACACTGGCTGAACGATTCGATCTGTTGCTCGCTAATTTTGATCGCCGTATTGAGTGGACAGTCCCAACCGATTTAGCAGCGGACGGCGGCCCTACTCTGGTCGGAACTATAGTAGCGGTGGACACGCAAACGGCTGCGCCGTTGGCCAGCAAAACACTGCCAACGCTTCCGAAGCGTTCAAGCCCTGCCAAGCCTGATCGCGACAGCCGACGCGTTGCTGATCGCAGCCGGCCAGCGCCGCCGACATTTTCTCTGCGCGTCGAAGCACCGCTGGAAGAGGTGCTAGCGGCCGTTGCTGCACAGTTGCAAGTTGGCCTCATTCTCGACCACGATTCGCTGCGTACCAGCGGCGTATCGCCCCGCGAAATTGTTCGCGTCACGATTCAAGACGCGTCAGCGGCGGCGCTGCTGGATGCCATCCTCAAGCCGCTGATGCTCAAGTGGACTCTCGCCGAGCAGCAGTTGCGGGTGTCTGGCCCTGCTCAAGAGTGAAGGCTGGCTAACTCATCTGGCTAACTCATCAAGGCCGGCCGGCAGCAGCACTCACAGACGTTTTTGCACGCAGCATTTTTCGGGTTGCCTGACGGTTGCGCTGCGATGGCTGATGGTTCGGATCAATCGCCAGCGCATTGGTGTAGGAGTCAATTGAGGCAGTCAGATTTCCCTGTCGAGCCTGCGCAACGCCACGATTAAACCAGGCCCGGATGTCGAGTGGATTGTGGCGGATGGCCTGGTCAAAATCGAATTCGGCCTTGCGTGGCTCATTGGTGGAAAGATAGGCGAGCCCACGATTGAGGTAGGCCAGCATGTAGTTGCGATCGCGACGGATGGATGACGCATAGGCGTTGATCGCCTCGAGCGGCCGCTTCAATTCCATCAATGTAAGCCCACGCCACAACTCAGGGCGCGGATCGTCGTAGGCAATGCCGGCGGCGTCCTCGAAATCTTCAATCGCGATACCATAGAGACCCATGTGAAACCAGGCGATGCCCCGGCGGAGATAGAGTTCTGGCTCCTGTGGATCGATGGCGATCCCCAGCGACAATGCCTCAACGGCTCCCTCGTAGTCTTTCAGACGACGCGACACAACACCGAGGGCCAGATACGCTACCGTCGAACTAGGGTCGAGCTTGATTGCTTCCTTGAGGACGCTTTTGCACTCCTCAAGCTGACCCGCGTGGTCAAGTTTTTCAGCCTTCTGCATGAGGGCTTCAACGGCGGTCTGTTCTTCGCTGCCTTCCTCAGTCGGACTGTCTCCCATCTGCTGGCCGTCAAATGGTTCTGGCTGCGAGCTCTTTGGGCGCGCAGCAGGGGCTTCGGGAAACGGGACGTTGGGGGTCGGTGTCACGCTGCGCGGCTGCCTGCGGTCTGCCGGCTGGCCGGAAGTTGTTGTCTCGGGAAATGGAATGGGCAGCTGCATGACGCTTTTTTTCGGCGGTTGAGCCGGCGTTGCATTCGAACTGGAAGGCGTGGTCTTCGGTAATTGCGGCGCTGAACCAAAGGGGTTCAATTCATCAGCAAACGGATCGTCTTCGGGAATGCCGACGACAGTCTGCCCAAAAACGAACGCTGCCTTGCCCAGCAAGCTCTCCGTGCCGATCGCTACCGGACCAAGCACGAGAACGATTGCAACCCCTGCCAGACGCTTGAGCGGCCGCCGCTGCCACGAAGGGCATAAGAACGATAAAAAAAAATGGGGGGAAAAGAACATCGTGTGATCGTTTACCTTCGCTTAGGAATTATGCCTTTTAAATCGGCACACCAGCGACCACGAGGGGAGCCGAAAAAAAAGTCTTATAGTTTACGTCCCAACCGTCATCGAGCTTACGCCTGTTGTGACCCGACCAACCCTCCCAACCGTTCCTGAATACCACTCTGAATCTTGCTCGCAAAAAGAGAGGCCATCCCCGGCAGATCCAACTGCACGACCAATTCCTTTCCCATATTCTCGATCTGACCGTTAAATTGCATACCCATAACGGTAAGCATGATTCGGATGCGGTCTTCCGCCTCCCAGTGGGATTGGATCGGACCGACGGTGGCGCCGTATTCCGCCCGGGCCTTTTCCAACCCGTCGTTTATGCGACGACGCATCTCTTCACGATCCAATTCGTGTGGAACTCGAACTTCGAGTTTTTTCACGGCTGTTCTCCGAGGGTTGAAACGATTGGGGACACCGGCAGCACTCCGCAGAGACGGCTGGCGTGTTGCACAAGTTCTTTGCAGACCGTGCCTGCACGACCATTTAAGCAAACAGCAGAGCGGAGTGCGACTACATCGGGCCCAAGAGCACAAATAGCAGGAATTTCCGCCAGCTTGATGCCGCCAGCAAGTGCCGTTTGCAGCCCGAACTCGTGGGCCGCTTGAATCCATTCGGCAAGCAGTGGCAGCGGGCATTGCTGGAGCAGGCTACCGGCCGATTTATGAAATGTGTCGATCAGGAGCGTATAGCATCCGGCCGCTGCTGCCATCTGGATGATCTCCAGTGGCGGCGGCGCTTGGGCACGTTGCCAATCGGCATACGAAACGGCCACACGCTCGACGCCCTCTGGAAGTCCATTCCACACCCCTTGCAATGCCCGCGGCCAATCGCAGCGAGCCATACCGGCCAAGCCAATCTTCACCGCTGCCGGCGGCAGCGCATGCGGCGGCAGAAGCGACCGCACGCCGTTATAGTGTTGGGCAATAGTGATTCTGTCGGCTTGCGCATCTTCGTGGAGTTCGCCGCAGGCCATGGTCCAAGAAGTTTGCTTTCCAATCCTACCGGCGATACTGGCAATCACGAGTGGGTTTGCCCGGCCCAGTGAACCGTGCAGCGGTTCTTTTACGTCGATGATCGTGGCACCACCTGAGAGCGCTGCGTCCACCTCAGCACCATCGCGCACGCTCACCAGCAAACCCCGCCAATGCATGCGACTTTTCACGACAATGCCTCTGGAGCAACTGCTGCCTCTGGCCGACGATTCTCACCGATTGCATGAGTGGCCCGCTTGGCTTCCACAAGCCGCCTGCTCAACTGCACCACAGCTGCAATCGACAACGGCTCGCACCACCTGCCGTCGAAGACAACCGCGCCAGCCAGCCACTCGCCCCACGGCGCAAAGGTCGGCCGTGCCTGCCATTGATCAGCCCGTTCGGCCAACCTCATCACCAGCGTCCCCACGCGTCGCACGGCCAACTGGCTCGGCAACGCCACGCTCTTTAGCGAGTAACCAGCGACAGCCACTGCACTGGAACCGAGAAAGAAGCACTCAACTAATTCCACCGGCACGTCTTCGACCGCCAGCGGCGTTAGACGCACCCGCAACAGGCCGTCGCGATAAGAGAGTCGCGGCCGCGACGCGACCAAGGCCAAGACTGCAGTGACGAGCGTGAGCACGCCGCACAGAACAACCAGCAGGATTTTTCCCCACACCGGCACACTCTCCCCGGCAGCGGCCAGCAGGAGACTACCGCTGATGACGGCGGCCACTGCCGCCAGGCTCCCCACCGGCCGCAGATTACCCCGCAGCCAGACTTCAGCCCTTTCGTCGCCCGCTACTGCCATTGTTCTTCCGCGATTGAAATGAGTTTTATACGATTATTTATACTGTCTAACTTTTTTCGCACACTCTTTGCATTCCGTCATGCGCGACGTCACATCAGCCTCCTCATCAGCCGCCTTATCAGCTTTGGGTCAATCCGCTGCGGGCTCCGCTCGCGCTCCTGGCAAGTTTCCGGACAGGACACTCGTGGGAATCGTTGTGCTGCTCATCGCCTACGCAGCGGCAATCGCCAGTGGCTGGCCCCAACATGGTCGTGATTTATTGGTGCAGGCACAAGTCACGTCTGTGGCCGGTGTGCCTGCCCCAGACGCACAGCCTGCAACAGACGCACAGCCTGCAACAGACGCCGGTGGCATAGTCGATCCGTCAGTTGCCGAGGCAACGCACGCCCAAGGACATTCGGCTGGCCAGTCGCCACCGCCGATCACCGTGCTACCTTTTGTGTTGTTGCTGGCGGCGATTGCGATTGTGCCGCTCACTTCCACGCTCTCTCACTGGTGGGAACACAACTCCAGCAAATTCCTAGTGGCGACAGGACTGGCGCTGGTGACCATCGCCTACTACACGCTGCTGCACCGGCATGCCGTCGATCTCCACTTCCCCTGCCACAGCAGCGTTGCACCGGCTCTCACGGGGCCGTCCTGGGGTGTGGCCGGCGCTGTACTTGCCAATGCATTGCTGGCCGAATACGTGCCGTTCATCGTGCTGCTCTTCGCCCTGTATGTGATCGCTGGGGGCGTCCGCATTGAGGGCGATCTGATCGCAACGCCCACCGTCAACGCTGCCTTTCTGGGCATCGGCGCTCTGGCTAGTAGTTTCATAGGAACCACCGGCGCTGCAATGTTACTGGTGCGACCGCTGCTAGAAACCAATCGCGAACGCCACCGAGTGGCGCACACGGTTGTGTTTTTTATTTTTCTGGTCTGTAACTGCGGCGGGTGCCTGCTGCCCATTGGTGACCCACCATTATTTCTTGGCTATCTCGAGGGCGTCGACTTTTTTTGGACGCTATCGCTCTGGCGGCAGTGGCTCTTCACCAACGGATGCCTGCTTTTTATTTACTGGGTCTGGGATTCTTTTTTTGAATACCCGCGTGAAAAAACCAGCGATCTATTGCTGGATCGACTCCAGGCTGGCAGCCTGCAGATCGGCGGTCTTTGGCCCAATGCGTTCTTGATGATCGGCGTGATTGCGGCGGTGGCGTTGCTCGATCCGGCTAAAGCCGTGCTGGGCACGCTTTGGCATCCGTGGATATTTCTGCGTGAGGCGGTGTTGCTGGGTCTCGTGGGGCTGTCGCTTACGCTGGGATCGAGCGCGATCCGGGCCAAGAATTGTTTTTCATACGGTGCAATTCTGGAAGTTGCCGCGCTCTTTTTAGGTATTTTTGTCTGCATGCAACCGGCACTCGCTCTCTTGCACGAGCACGGCGCACGTCTTGGAATCAGTTCTCCGCGGGCTTTTTTCTGGGCCACTGGCTCGCTCTCGGCTGTGCTCGACAATGCGCCCACCTATCTTGTCTTTTTCAAGACGGCGCAGGCTTTGCCGGCCGATGGGGCAACGATGGCAGGCGTTGCCGTTGGCCGACTCGCGGCCGTTAGCTTGGGGGCTGTGTTTTTGGGCGCAATGACCTACATCGGCAACGGGCCCAACTTTATGGTCAAGGCGATTGCCGAGCAATCCGGAGTGCGAATGCCGAGTTTCTTTGGCTACATGCTCTACAGTTTTGGTGTACTCCTCCCTGTTTTTATGCTTGTGTCTCTTTTATTTTTCTAGCTGCCGGTGGAAAAATTCATCCACAGCATGCTAATGGTCTCAACTGCATTTTTGATCTTTTATCCTTCGCGAACCCAATGCGTGAATCACTCACAAAAAACACCCGACGCCTTTGAAACTATCACCACGGACTCTCAGCTCAAGCAACTTGTTTTGAAGCTGGCAGGTCATACGCATCTGGCTTTCGATACTGAGTTTGTTTCGGAGCACACCTACCGGAGTCAACTCTGTTTGATTCAGGTTGCTGCACCCAACACACTCGCGGTGATTGACACGCTTAAAGTGGTTGAGCTGGACTCCTTCTGGCGACTGCTCACCGAGCCGGGCCGCACAACGGTGGTGCACGCAGGCCGCGAGGAAATGGGGTTTATTCTGCATGCGATTGGCATGCGTCCCTCATCCCTATTTGATGTGCAGTTGGCGGCCGGCTTGGTCGACCACGACTATCCGTCAGGGTACGCTTCGATCGTGCGCCGCTTTCTCAACCTGCCGACCAACAAAGGAGAGACTCGCACCGACTGGCGGCAGCGGCCGCTCTCGCCAGCACAGCTTGAATACGCCGTCGATGACGTACGGCATCTGGAGCAACTGTGGCAAACTCTACAAGACAAACTGGAAGCTTCCGGCCGCTCCCTGTGGATGGAAGCGGAAATGGCAACCTGGCAGGATGACGTTGAAGAGTCCTTTCTGCGCAAGCGCTGGCGGAGGGTTTCGGGATTGAATGGGCTTTCCCGTCGCGAGTTGGCCGTGGCCCGTGAACTTTGGCACTGGCGCGATAGCATTGCCGAGTCACGCGATATGCCACCCAAGCGCGTGCTGCGTGACGATCTACTTGTTGAGCTCTGCAAACGCAAAAGTGCTGATGAGCGGCAGATCGGTGCCATTCGCGGCATGCAGCGATCCGATCTCAAGCACATCGTGCATGGCCTGTCGGATGCGATTGCCAAGGGACTGGCTATTCCCGAAGCCGAATGCCCGGGTGGCGAGCGTCACCGTGCCCCGCCACCGCAACTGGCAATGCTCGGTCAATTCCTGTCAACGGCGATTGCGGGTGTTTGCCGACAGATGCACATCGCCCCTGCGCTGGTCGGCACGGCAGCCGACATGCGCGATCTACTGGCCTACAAACTGGGGTACTTTAGCGACAATGACCCCGTGCCTATTTTGGCGGCGGGCTGGCGGGAGCAGATGGTGGGCTCACTCGTAGACGACCTGTTAGCAGGCCGCGCGAGCTTGCGAATCAGCGACATTCACTCGCCCGATCCACTGACAATCGAACGGTCGCCAGAGCTGCCCGTTCCGCTAGTAGTAGACAATAAAGAAAGCAACTAAAAGCAACGAGCGGAGGGCATGGGATTCGAACCCACAACGAGCCCCGCGGGGAAACCGCACTTTCGACCGAAAGCGGCGCAAAATCCGGCGCAGAACTCGCCGAATCGCCCCCTGCCGAACTCACCGAACTGTGGCCGTCGCTATCTGAGAAAGCTCGCGCAGCGATCCTGCAGGCGTTGGCGGCCGCTAAGAACGGTCCTTGAGCCGAATACTCCTGACGAACCGTTGTAGGCGTCTATATCCGCCAGCCACCCCCCGCCCCGCTCGTTTGCGGATGGCCCTCTAGAGGTGGTATCTTACCAGCCGCGGTATTGGCGTCTGGTTCGTTAAGCTAGACATAAGCAACAACTCTACGTAGGAGCATCACAATGTCGAAGAGGTTTGTCCGTAGCTTTCTGTGGCTTGGCTTCTTGGCGGTTGCCATCTGCATTGGAGCCTCAGTTTCCCCGCACGGGGAGAAGGCGGCCTATGCAAATCCAGGCGTGAACCAGCAACCGATCCGGTGGGAGGGGGCCTGTGCGCGATGCGGTGAAGGGTATACGTGGTTAGGGTCAAATCGCCCCCTTCAAAGGACGTGCGACGTAAGAGCGCGTGCAGGGAGGTGCGAAGGCGCGATCATTTGGCAGCCTATCTACGAGTAACTCTGTCTGAAAGTTGTTCTTGCTAGATGGACTTATAAAGCGGCCCCTCCGATTCGTTGGTGGGGCCGCTTGTGCTGAGTGCGGGTATGCCGCACCGCCCCCCTGAGCCCCCCCAAACTCGCTGGCGAAATCATGTCAATTCGGCTCTTGGATTTTTTCACCCTCTGATGCTTCACGCGGAAGGGAGGCGTCTCGCGATCACCAACCGGAAATGCCAATTCCCAGCCACACGTTGCCAAATCGGACAACCTTGGTCCGTGCCCTCTGGACAGTCCGCCTAGGGAAGCTTCAGATATGGCCGCCCCCTCGCTAGTAGCCCCTTGGTGAAAGTGCCCAGGCCGGCTGCCGAAGCGTTTTCACAGTTCCGATTAAACAGGTCTCTTTATGGGTTGGCTGCTTGCCTTCATCTTCACAAGCCTCACGGGCATCCTTGGGCTCTTTCTGTTTATCCAATGGTCGGAGCGTCGCAACGCAGGTCGGCAACTGCTAGCAGCGACCGAGCGGATACGGGAGTTGGAGAAAAGAAGTGCGGACTCGGAACGACTGAAGCAAGAGCGGGATGCCATCGCACAGTCATTTCTGCTTTTTCAGGATCAACTCAAATCAATTGAGCATGCGAAGCAGGAGCATCAACGCATCCTCTCGGAGGCAAAGGCTTACGCTGACAAGTTCAACGCCCAGGCCGCTGCAGTCAAAGCGAAGCTGGAGGAGCGGCAGCGACTGGTCGAAGAGACTGCCAAGGCTAGGGAGGCGGAACTAGCTCGCCAGCATGCAGAACAACACCGATTAGTCGATGAGCAGTTGCTGCAGTGGGAAGCAGACGCCGGAAGGCATAACGCTGAATTCAATAGCAGAGTTGCCGAGCAACAGCAGCGGTATGAGGATGAGACAAAGCGGCTGGAGGCTGAGATTGCAGGGCTGCGTGCAGAGCATCAGCAACTGACGGATGAGTCCAATCTTCGTCACTTGGGCTTCTACGAGCAGCGATACAACTACACCTCCTCTGTCACTTACCAGAATGCCCTGGATGCGAATCTCGCCAAGCAAAAGGAGATATTGAAGAGCAAGTCCGCAGCTACATGCAACACGCAATGGGCACTCGGCGGCAGTGTGGCCGAGGGCAAGAAGCATACGGACAAGTTGCTTTCGTTGATGCTGCGGGCATTTAACGGTGAATGCGAGTCTGCCATCTCGCGGCTAAGAGCCACGAATTACCAAGCGATTGAGGACCGCATTTCGCGCGCGTTCACAGCCGTCAACAAACTTGGCGCGGTGCAGGCTTGCGAACTCAGCCCGCAGTACCTAGAACTGAAAATCGATGAGCTGCGGCTCTCACACGAACACGCTCTAAAGGTGCAGGCGGAGCGCGAGCAGCAACGGGAGTTGAAGGAGCAGATGCGGCAGGAAGCAATCGCCGCCCGTGAACTGGAAAAGGCTATGCAGGAAGCGGATGCGGAAGAGCATCGCCAACAGGTGGCGCTAGGGCGGGCTCGGCAGGAGTTGGCTCGCGCAGCCCAGGAGCAACAGTCGGTAGAGCGGCAAGCCGAGTTGGAAGCCAAGCTGAAGGTGATGGAGCAGCAACTGGAAGATGCACACGCTGCAAGGGAGCGGGCGATTTCACGTGCTCAGCAGACAAAATCGGGCCACGTGTACGTGATCTCAAACATCGGGTCCTTCGGCGAAGGCATCTACAAGATCGGCATGACTCGTCGCCTAGATCCCATGGACCGCATTTGGGAACTGTCGGACGCCTCTGTACCGTTTGATTTTGATGTCCACGCCGTCATCTATACGGACGACGCTCCTGGCTTGGAGAGCGAACTTCACAAAAGCTTCGGTGATCGACGGCTCAATCTCGTAAATGAGCGCAAGGAGTTTTTCCATGCGACCATCGAAGAGATCGCCGAGGTTGTGCGGGAACGTTGTGGCGATATTGAACTGACGCTGGTGGCGGAGGGGTCAGAGTTCTTTCAAAGCGAGGCACAGCGACAAGCGAGTGGACTGCCCTTGCTTGCAAACCGGCACGCAGGCTCCTCGCTCGCAGGATCGCAAGCATGATCTTGTCGCCGCGCCCTTACGCACCATCTGAGCAGTGGCTTTACGTTCGCGACGGCAAGCGTTTTGGCCCTACGGACTTTGAAGGTCTCCAAGCGATGGCCGACGCACTGCACTTGCGGCAGGATTGCAAGGTAGCGCGAATGGGTTCACGGGACGCCCAGCTAGCAAGCGAGTTACCGGGACTGCTTTTCCCTGCCGAGTCGCCTCCGTTGCCGGTAGCGGCACCAGCTTCGACGGGGCTCTATCGCAGCGAAGACGAAAAGCTGCTGCTCGGGCTCTGTGGTGGACTAGCACATCGTTTAGGGGTGCCAGTGATCCTCGTGCGAATGATCTTGGTACTCCTCGCTCCTATCGCCTTGGCTTATCCACTGAGCGTGTTCATGCAGGCCCGTCCAACTAAGGGGAGTCCGACCCCACAAAACTGAAAGTCCTCGCCAGTGACGCCGCGGGGGGGCGGCGGATGAGCGACTAGGCAAAAAAGCTACGGAAAGGGAACCGTTGGCGATCCGCTATCTACCCGAAACAGCGCGGGCCGAAGGAAGCCGCTGGCTGTGGCCAGTTAGTCTTCGGCATCATTTGCTAAGGGAAGCGGAAACTACAAGCACAAGCGTGCTGCTGTATCGGAAATACAAAAGCAATAAAAGCGTCAACAGCTGCCAAGGGAGTCTGAAATGTTCTGCCGCCACCCCCGCTTATCGACGTTACCCGGCGATCTTTTCCTAGGCCTATCGTCCTTTCGCGAGCTTGAGCGACGCATTGCCTTTCTGCCGGAGGAGCTCCAGCGGGGCGATGCGCTGGAGGTGTTTGTTGAGGCCTACCTTCAGACACACCCGCTCTTCCAAGTAAAAGACCTGTGGCTAGTTGGGCAGATCCCTGGCGAAGTTCGCAAAACGCTGAATCTTCCCCGAGATCAAAAAGGCATCGACGGGGTCTTTCGTACGCGATCTGGATCCCTCGTTCCCTACCAAGTGAAGTTCCGGATCGCTCGGCCACAGGTCACTGTGCGCGAAGTCTCCACATTTCTAGGACTGACCGAGCGGGCAAAGGATCGGATGCTGATTTCGAATAGCGACCGATATGCAGGCGATATCGAAAACCGCGACAGTCTACGAATTCTGACGGGCACGTACTTCGACTCTCTGACTCGCGATGAATTGGCGGCAATTGCCGAATGGCTAAAGGGACGGCCCGACCGACCGACGCCTGCAACGCCGCGCCCACACCAACAAGCTGCGATCAACGACATCACTGCAGCTTTTGCTACGGAGGATCGCGCAACCGCTGTGATGGCCTGC
>CAMBUD010000054.1 GCA_945871035.1 Planctomicrobium piriforme
ACGATCACCAGATCAGCATCGACGGAGAGCAGTCGAACGGCCTCTTGGCGGTTTTGGGTCGCATAGCAGATGTCATCCTTGGGTGGCCCAACGATTTGGGGAAAACGTTCCTTGAGCCGAGTGATGATTCTCGAAGCATCATCGACCGAGAGAGTCGTTTGCGTTAAATAGGCCAACTTGTCCGTCGGTCCAAATGGCAACACATCCACATCCTCTGTGTTGTCGACGAGCGTGAAGGCTTGGGGAGCCTGTCCCATCGTGCCGATCACCTCGTCGTGCCCCTCATGGCCGATGAGTACGATGCGATAGCCAGCCTTGGCATACTTAATCGCCTCCAGATGCACCTTTGTAACAAGTGGGCAGGTGGCATCGATCGCCCGCAATTGCCGCTGGGCTGCAACGCGACGCACTTCGGGAGCAACGCCATGTGCCGAGAATAGCAGCACAGCGCCCTCTGGAACTTCAGAAACGGTGTCAACAAATACGGCCCCTTCTCGCACAAAGCGATCGACGACATGCTTGTTGTGAACGATTTCGTGAAACACGTAAACGGGTGCTCCATGGAGCCGAATGGCCGTTTCAAGCGTTTCAATTGCCATATTTACGCCGGCACAAAATCCACGCGGGCCGGCAAGCAAGATCTTCATCGCGAGAGTTCCAAGAGGTATGTGCAGCAACGGAGAAGTGATTAAGTGCTACCTTTTAACGTTGATGCTCTGATAGTAGAGCAGATAGTGTGCACGGATCAGACGAGCCAAACCGTCACTAGCAGTAGCGGCGTATTCATTCAAAAGCATAATGTTTCCCTTTCGTTTTTTCTACAAGTCTCGGAGTAAGCAGTCACAGCGTGTGCCAGCGGCAACGCTGCGCAGTCCTTCTGCTTGGCAGTTTCTACCGATTCCAAGCAGCATGAATCTCACCGCCGCTGAAGACTTTTGCCGCGTTGTAGCGAGCCAGCATTACGAAAACTTCACGGTTGCTACGCGGCTCGTGCCCCGTCGACTGCGGCAACACTTGGCAAATGTGTATGCTTTTGCCCGGTGGAGCGATGATCTTGCCGACGAGTTGGCGAGCCCAGAAGAATCGCGGCAAGCGCTTGCAGACTGGCGGGCACAGCTCGAGAGTTGCTTCGACGGTCGCCCAACGCATCCGCTGTTTGTGGCCCTGGCTGATACCGCCCGACACGCCAAGCTCACGATCGAGCCCTTTGCGAATCTGTTGAGCGCTTTCGAGGAAGATCAATTGTTTGACCAAAAACAAGTGCGTGTGCGGTACGAAACGAGAGTCGAACTCCTTGAGTACTGTCGCCGTTCAGCGAATCCTGTGGGCCGTGTTGTGTTAGCGTTGGAAGGCTGTCACGAACCAGAGCTGCTCGTCATGTCTGATTCAATCTGCACGGGGTTACAATTAGTGAACTTTTGGCAAGACATCAAACGTGACTCTAGCGTCGGAAGAGTGTATCTGCCGCGTCAGGATATGGTTGGCTTTGGTGTCGACTGTGCACTGCTTGATGGAACGCGAGCAACACCGCAAGTTCGTGCACTTCTCCACGCAGAAGTGGCTTGGGCACGAGCCTGCTTCGCGGCCGGTGAACCGCTTGTCAAGCAGGCTCCGTTGCTGCTGCGACCGGCAATTAAAATGTTTCTGGCCGGTGGTCGCGCGGTGGCAGATGCCATTGAACGCGCTGGTTTTGACACACTTTCGCGGCGGCCTACAGTCAGCAAGTGGCAGCAGTTTCGTTTGGCAGCAGACGCGTGGTTGGGGCTCAGAATGGCAGCCTTCCATGCTCAGAAAAGCACCCCTGGGTAAGGCCTCTTCTTGTGGATATGTATTTCAACGATCACGCTGTTTGCGCGGATGTGCTGCGTCGCTCCGGATCGAGCTTTTCGCTGCCAATTCGGCTGTTACCGGGCGAAAAACGACGTGGCACGACTGCCCTCTATGCTTTCTGCCGTCAGGCCGATGATATTGTCGATCAGGCAACCGATGCGTCCACGGCTCGCATCGATCTCGATGCCTTTGAGGCAACACTGGCGGCCGGTTTGGCCGGATCCTGCACGGAGAATCCCGTGTTGCGTGCGCTCATCGATACCGTTCGGCGGTTTGCCATTCCCGAAGCAACACTCTACGACATTCTCGCTGGTGTGCGCATGGATCTTGTTCAGAAACGCTATGCGACGTTTACGGAATTAGAGGAGTATTGTCGTCGCGTGGCCAGCGCCGTGGGGCTCGCTGCCATTCACATTTGGGGCTTTCGGACCACCGCAGCGTTTCCTGCCGCGCATGCGTGTGGCCTCGCCTTTCAGCTCACAAATATTCTGCGTGACATTCCCGAAGATTTACAGCGCGGGCGAATCTACCTGCCCACGGAGGATTTCGCGGCCTGTGGTTGCGATCCGAACAGACTAGCAGCTGGGCAAAACGATCAGGGGTATGCGCGTTTAGCAGCATTTCAGATCGCACGGGCCGAGAGTTTCTACAAACAGGCACAGGCACTCGACACCATGCTGTCAACCGATGGTCGCCTCGTGTTCCGAGCGATGTTTGGCGTCTATCGATCGGTGCTCTCGGCTGTCACGCATGCGGGTACGGCAATCTTCACAAAGCGAGTTCGTCCCAGCCGACCCGCACTCATCAGCTCAGCGGTGGCTACAGTACTCATGGGACCAGTACGGCTGCGATTGTTTCACTGAATGACTCCTTCTGCCACCGATGCGCTAATCGATACAATACAATGACGACCGTCCAGGGAAGATTGATGCCTGACTGCAGATGCTTAGAGGCAAGAGGCAGCCATGACATGCGATGAAAAAAAGGAGTCGACGAGTGCGACTACGAGCGCAAAGCCAAAACGAATGATCGTTGTCGGCGGTGGGCTGGCAGGCCTGTCAGCCGCAGCAGCCCTTATGAAAGCAGGGCTCGTACAGATGGGGCACGAGGTGATTGTGCTCGAGGCACGCCGACGCGTCGGCGGTCGTGCGGCGTCGTTTGAGGATCCGCTCACTGGCGGGCTCGTCGATGCCTGTCAGCACGTTGCCATGGGTTGCTGCACCAACTTTCTTGACCTTTGTAAACAAGCTGGTGTAGCCGGCTCGCTGCGACGCGACCGCACCCTCTATTTTATTGGGCACGACGGTATTCCAGCGGCATGCACTCCCTCTGTGTGGTTGCCGGCGCCCTTGCATCTGGGACCGCTGCTCCTTGGCATGCGGCATTTTACGTTTCGTGAAAAAACGGCCCTTGCGCTGGGGCTGTTGCGGTTGGCGCGATACAACCGGAAAAAGAGAGGCACACATGTTCAAAAAGATAGCGGTATCCAAGATGAAACGGCTCAGACATGGCTGGAGTTCATCGGCCAACCCGAGCGTGTGATTCGGCTCTTTTGGCAGCCAGTTCTCGAAAGTGCTTTGGGAGAATCGATTGATCTGGTCAGTGTTGTGGCAGCACGAAAAGTGGTGGTAGATGGATTTCTCGCGCATCGCAACGCGTCTGATCTCTACGTGCCGACGCAGCCACTGGGTCGACTGTTCGGCGAGCACTTAGTGGAGTGGCTGAAGAATTGTGGGGTCACGGTCGAGACAGGCCGATCTGTTACGGCCATTCAACTCGATGCGACTGGACGCGTCAGCGCGGTGAGGTGTGGAACGGAGGAAATTCTTTGCGATTCCCTGATTGTTGCCCTGCCATGGAAACAAGCCGCCCGATTGCTTCCCGATATTGTTCCCGTAGGCAATGAGCATCTTACCGGTTCACCGATTACGGCCGTGCATCTTTGGTTTGATCGCGATGTCATGAATCTTCCTCACGCGGTGCTTGTGGGACGCGTTTCACAATGGGTCTTTCGTGGTGACGATAGCCAAAAAAATGTACCGGGATACTGCCAAGTTGTGATCAGTGCCTCGCGGGGTTTGCAGGGTGACGATCGGGATGTGCTGCTGGCAACGGTTATCTCGGAGCTAAAAGCAATTTTTCCAGCGGCCAGAGAAGCCCAACTGCTCAATGCGCGAATCGTCACCGATCCAACGGCCGTGCTATCTGTGCGACCGGGGGTCGAAGCAGTACGACCAGCGGCCGTTACGCATGTACCCAATCTGTTCCTCGCCGGCGATTGGACAGCCACTGGTTGGCCTTCCACTATGGAGGGGGCGGTGCGCAGTGGCCGTCTTGCGGCGCAAGCCGCCGGTGGATCGCTCATCGTTTCCCAACAATGGCAAACGCCCGATCTGCCCAAAAATTGGCTCGTCAGACGCATTATCGGCACACGGTGACCCAGTCGTGGTCGGGACCCATGCAGGGAAAAGCAGGCCTACAAAGGTGCCGGTATTTTTTTATTGACCAGATCCTTGCCTGTTGTCAAATCTTGAACTACGGTTGTGGGACAAGGTTTATCTACAGACTTTTACATTCGGAGAGTTAAGAATGATCACTGCTGCTGCACCTAGTGTGAACGGACTCAGTTCATTTTCCAGCGTTTGGGCCATCATTGAGGCAGCCAAATCCGGAGCCGCCGATGCCACAACGGCCGCACGGGGTTTTTTGCCAGCTGTCGCTAAGGCTGTTTGCGCCGGCACTCACGCCAGCGGTTTTGTGATTGGCTATGCGGTTGTATTTCCAGCGTATCTGGTTGCGAGGACAATTCCCCACAACAACCCGATCGTCTTTGGATTGGCTGACGGCGGAAGAGCCGGGCTGGATCTGGCCAAGAATACACTGCAACCCTCTCCGCAATCGCTGATTTCTATTGCTGCCACTCCTGCTTGATGCACTCTATTCCCTCTAGCCGTATGTCCCTCTAGCTGTATGAAAGTGACGCTATGACCCGTTCGGAGTTTGGATATTTTTGTGCCGGAGCCGCCGCCGGTGCATTGGGCCACGCATTCTATCCCCAGCTTAAAGAAAAGCTCGCTCCATACATGGCAGGTGCCGCTGTGTTTGCTCAGCAAGCGTTTGGCGATGCCATGAAAAATGCAGTTGAAACCGTCGAGGGCATGCAACGTGCCAGCGAGCCTGTCGGCGCCGATTTCTTTACGCAACAGCCCGCCGCAGAATCCCCAGCATCGGCGAGTGCGCGCGGCGCCGCCTGAACCACACTCTCACAACACCCTTAGAATCACCAGCACTGGACGTGCGCATAAGCTTTCCTAAGCAGGGGCTGATTCAGGTTGAAGGCAACTTATTTGCAGATGCCACCAGCACGCCTTGCCAGCAGTTTTTAGCGTGCGTTTTTGAGGCGGGAGACATTGAGCAAGTAACGGTGGCCGGCGGCCGCGTTCCGAGGGCACTGCTGCGATACAATCCGCAGAAGTCATCTGCCCAAGAGGTGTTAGGAAAAATTGCCCAGTTGTTGTCGCAGGAGTCGGGCAGCATAAAAACGTCTCTGGCCCGTATTCCCATGAGCCAGGGCAGCAGGCGTGGCGGAATGCGACTTGAGCGACACGGCGAGCATATTTCTGGGTGGTGTGTCGTTCGCGAGCGGCCGGGCCGCGTAAAACTACACAATCCCATCATTCATCGACGCTCGGAGGTAGCTCAGGCGATCGATCGCGAGTTGATGACCGTTCTCGGTGTAGACCGTTATTCAACGGACACATTTTTTTCTACGATCACTGTTGACTACGATCCTCGGCAGTTGTCCCGATATCAGGTAGTAGAAATACTGGACGGTGTTTTGATCGGAACGGAGATTCCATCAAAGCTCGACAAACTCGATCTCTCCCTGGCCATTTGCTCTATCTCACTGCCCATGGCGGCGGTAGCACAGTTTGCATTTCCACCACTCCTTCCGCTGTCAGCAGCGGTGTTTGCCTACACATCGATCCCATGCTTTAAGGGCTCGTACCAGCTGATTGTTAAGGAAAAAAGGCTTGGCTGCGATGTGCTCGACGCGCTTGTCGTGATCGGCTGCCTGTCCACGCTGCAGCTTTTGCCAGGTGCCATTCTCTGTTGGTGCCTTGCCTTTGGTCGCATGCTTGTTCAGCGGACAGAAGACCGCTCTAAAAAGATGCTGCTGAATGTCTTTGGAAAGCAACCGCGTTTTGTATGGGTTGTGAGAGACACTGTCGAAATGCAGATTCCGATGCACGACCTAGAGCAGGGAGATGTAATCGTTGTGAATACCGGCGAAGTGATGCCGGTAGACGGAAAAGTCGTAGAAGGCATTGCTATGCTCGATCAGCATGCCCTTACAGGCGAGAGCACGCCTGCTGAAAAAGGTGTCGGTGACAGTGTTTTCGCCTCAACGGTCATGGTTGCCGGCAAGCTTTTTGTTGCTGTAGAAAACAGCGGATCCGACACGGCCAGTGCCAAAATCGGCAAGATTCTGGCCGATACGACCGGCTACAAACTAACGCGGCAGCATGCCGGCGAGCGATTGGCTGACAAGGCGTCTGCACCGATGATTGCACTAGGAGCTTTGGGCTATGCGACCATGGGCCCAGCGGGTGCCGTGGCGATTGTGAACTGTGATCTCGGCACGGGGATCCGCATGGCCGCGCCGCTGGCGATGCTCAGTTCGCTGGCTCTCTGTGCCAGTCGGGGCATTCTCATCAAGGATGGTCGCGCCCTCGAACTGATGAGTGAGGTCGACACGGTGCTCTTTGACAAAACCGGTACATTGACACAGGAACGGCCGGAAGTAGGCCGGATCCACGCGTGCTTGTCCTGGACAGAAGAAATAGTCTTGCAGTACGCGGCTGCTGCTGAGCAGAAGTTTCACCACCCAATTGCCTTGGCAATTCTCCACGAAGCGGATACCCGCGGGCTCACACTGCCGTGTGTTAATGAGAGCGAAATGAAGATCGGCTTCGGCATCTCCGTGAAGCTTGACGGTCATTTGATTCGCGTTGGTAGCAGACGTTATATCGAAATGGAGGGCATTTCGATTCCGCCTGACGTGTGTGAAATGTTTCAGCATGCCCACGCCTTGGGCAACACAATCGTTTTAATTGCAATCGATAGTGCTTTGGGCGGTGCAATCGAATTGCAAGCGGCGGTGCGTCCTGAGGTGGTTGCGATCGTGGCTGGATTACGGGCACGCGGGATCAAGCACCTGGCCATCATATCGGGTGACCACGAGGCACCAACAAAACGGTTGGCCGAGCAACTCGGGATGGATCGCTACTTCGCCCAAGTGCTGCCTGCTGATAAGGCTGATTATGTGGCACAGTTGCAGGCTGAGGGAAAAAAAGTCTGCTTTGTCGGAGACGGTATTAACGACTCGATTGCGCTTAAAAAAGCCAACGTTTCCATTTCACTGCGGGGTGCTTCGACAATCGCAACCGATACGGCTCAGATCGTGTTTCTTGACGAGGGGCTTGCTCACCTATGCGAACTTCGGGATATCGCCTGCAATCTCAATCGCAACGTGCAGCGCAGCTGGCACATGGTCGTCGTTCCAAATGTTATTTGTGTTGCTGGTGTTTTCACGATGGGCTTCGGTATCATGGCAAGCGTTATTTTCAATAACGTTTCCGCCATTGTCGCCCTCGCCAACGGCTTATGGCCGATGCGGCAGGTCGCTGCTAATGAAAATAAGCGCAGAAGGCTCATTGCACAGGCTGTTGCCGCTTCGCCCATACACATAGTCGATACTCAATCGGCTGCAACGATTGCCACCACTCTCAACAGAGTTGAGGGCAAGGTAGAGAAATCGCCACGCCAGCCAACGCCATCTAAGGCCACAACCATTTCAGAACTGAACGGCAATGGGCGACAGGCACATGTTGAGGGAATCGATATCTCGATCGAACACGCGTTAGGCTATCAAGAAGTGCTCCCTAGACGGGATTTTTCCGGTGTATGACCGCTACGGATACCACGCTCGATGCCCCGCCGGTGCAACAGCCGATTTTGCTGCAGGTCGCGGTCGATCAAGGGAATCGAATTGTGCGGGTTCGATGTGCCGCGATTAGCGGCACAGACACTGCCAGCCGAAAAGATTTTCTGGAGCGGGTATTTTCTGCAGCAGATGTAGACTGGGTTGATCTGCGATTCAATGAAGCGACCGCACTCATCCATTGTGCCGAGGGGGGGCTGCCCTTTGCGGATCAGATTTCCAAGCTCGCTTTAGCCGTGCGCGGTGAAGATCGCGAGTTGAATCTGTCCTTGCCACAGGACTGCTTCGAGCAAGCAAATATTCGCGTTTATCGTTTTGGTAACAGGCTGACCACTTGGAGCATTACCGGTCTACGGGCTGATCGATTTCGACTCCGGCACCCCCGTCTTTCTCGCGACCATATGCTCGGTCGAACCATCGAACGGCTTGTCCTGTCGATGCCTGGAGTGCGAGACGCACGGCTGGGAATATGGACTGGTGATTTGGTTATCCACGTTGACCTTTTGCAATTCGACGTCGATGCGCTACTGGCTGTTGTGCAGCATGCCACGGACGAGAAGCCATTCTCGCCAGTGGGCTCCTCCTCACTCAAAATGGTTGGGAAGACAGCCTCGCTCGGCGTGGCGGCATTAGCGGATTTTGTCGTTCCAGCACTCATGCCGATCAGCGCTGTGCTGTTAGTGGCTACCAATCTCCAGACGCTCTCAAACGTCAGTAGCGATCTAAAGCGTCGTCATATCGGCTTGTCAACACTGTTGGCCACTATTGTGATAGGGACGCTGGCAACAGGTCAGTTTTTAGCCTCAGCGATTATGGCCTGGTCTTTTGACTTTTGGCGGCAGAGGCATTGTCGCGACATTGCAGCAGAGCGCGGCCTACTCCTAGAGGATGCAGCTCCATTGCCCGCCTGTTCGATGGTGAGCGCACTCGACGGCACGATACGGGCACAACCGATTTTTGCGCTGAACTACAGTGATCAGGTACGGGTCGGGATCGGCGATATTGTACCCGTCGATGGGCATCTGATTGACGGTAGTGGAGTTGTTGATGAGCACTGCGTACGAGGGGTCAGCGGCGTTCGTCGGGTACAAGTAGGCGACCAGCTTCTTGCAGGAACATTTGTGCTCGGTGGTGAGGTGGTGATGACCGTTGATCGTGTTGGTGATGAAACCCGCTTGGCTGCCATTGGGCGTGTCATCCAAGCAGCTACAGTACCGCAGCAGGGTCGCTATGCACCAACGGCCCACGGCGAACAGTTTGCTGATGAATTTGTGGTGCCAACAATGGCCACTGCTGGCTTGGGGTTACTGACCGGTGGAGTTGGAACGGCGGTCGCAATCCTGCGTCCCGACTATGCCCACGCAGAGGCGTTATCGTTGTCACTGGAAGACATTGCCACCATGGCATCCTGCCTGGCAATGGGTTGCATTTTGCGAACCCCGCTTGCTCTGGCGGCTCTCGAAGATATCGACACGCTTATTCTGATCGACTATCCGGCACTGCATCGACAGCGGCTTGTACTCTCCACGATAAGCGGGCCTCACGATGATAAGCGAGAAATGCTCCGTTGGGCGGCGAGCATGGCACGGCATCTGGCCGATGAGCGGGGGGATGCACTCGCTGCAGCAGCCCGCTTGCAGGGCTGTATTTTAGTAGAAGTTAGCCCGGATTCCTTTGGAACAAGCGCAGAGCTAGCCATTGTCTGCCGACAGTCGAAACGAATGCTTGTACTCCGCGAAGGTCCGGCTACGAAAGAGCCAGCCTTACGACCACTCGTGCTCGAGATCGACGGAATGATTGCGGCCACGTTGGAATTCAGCAGATCCTTAGCATTTGTTGCAACGGAGGCAATCGATCGACTTCACGACAGTGGTTCCATTCGCACTCTTGTTTTCGTCGATGATCCAGCGGTCGATGTGGAATCGCTAGCGGTCCAACTGCACGCGCAAGTAGGAGGCCATCTGACTCACCCGGAAGCCGTGACCAGCACCATCCGTCAGCTTCGAGCAGACGGTCGCCGCGTAGCGATTGCAGGCCGATGCCGGTTGTTTCCAGAAGCAGTGGCTGCCGCGAATGTAGCGATCGATATGGAGTCAGACGCCAATATCGATACAACGTCGGCCGAAATCTTTTCACTTTCTGGCGATCTAGCGGTGATTGCTGATCTCAGGCTTCTCGCACAGCAGCGTCAGACTCGGATTCTGACCTCAAGGCGGCTGTCTATTCTTCCGAATCTAGCGTGCGTAGTCGGTGCGTTTACGCTCGGCTTCACAAGCCTTATATCCGCGATCGTATGCAATGCTTTTACACTGGGCATATACACTCGATCGACCGCTAACCTGCATGCCAATCGGAAATCGCGTGGGTTGCGAAGTCGAAATCGAGGACTCTTTCGCAACAGCAGCGCAATCCAAGGCTTTTCAAGTCTCAACCTGAAAGGGATCGATAATGCCTCTCGCCTCCACGCAGTTACAACCAGCAACCTTGAGCCAAAGACAGCCGACTGGAAGGCAGTAAGCCCATGAGCAATACTTATGTAGACGATCCAGCCACGTACAGCGATTTAGAACGGGAGATGCACGAACGACTCCAGTACATGCCGCGGGAAATCGGCGTCTTGCTTGTTTCCATCGGAGTCCTCGGCATGGTGTTGCCGGGAATGGTCGGAGCACCGGCCTTACTGGCCGGCGGCTTAATGCTTTGGCCTCGCGGCTTTCGGTCAGTCAATGGTTGGATTCGCCGCCGCTTTCCTCGTGTCCATGACAACGGCGTGGAACAACTTCTTCGCTATCTTGACGATATGGAAAAACGCTATCCTTTAGAATATCGGCATTCGAAAAGTCTCCCCGAAAACACTCTTAACGAATTGAAAAAAAATGGATGAGATCCGTCCCGCCGGGCCGTCTGTGAACGGTCGACCCCTTACCGCCTATGAGTCGCATCAGATTCACGAAATAGCTGTCTGGAAAAGCAGGCAGTCAAGTCGACTGGCGGTTTTCATAACTACGATCACGTCTCCTTTGACGTGGGTTGTAGGGCATTTTATTCCGCGGGGCCTTGTCAATAAAGTCGTAATGTCGATGGAAGTAGTTGCCACAAAAGCAGATTCGGCGCAGGAAGTGGCGAAATGCTTTGGGGTTGAAAATGTTGGTGAGATTGCGAATCGACCGCTCGAAGAATGTGATCGGTGGGCGCGTCGCTTCAGCGCTCGGGCCGAACGGTTTGCCATTGTCGAGGGCACTGCTTTGTCATTTGGTGGGCCGCTGGTGCATATTCCCTGCCAGTTGGTCGCATCGCTTTTGTCAGTGGCACGGATTGGCCACTGCTACGGTTATCCGCTCGACCGAAAAATAGATCGAGCGATCATCGTTGACATCCTCGAGATAGCGATGCTGCAGGATCCAGCTGAACGAGAACAAATGGTTCAGATACTACACGCGGCCATCGATACACACGCCGATGCGATTGAGGGTGAAGAAGCAATGATAGCGCGCAATGCTCGTAACATATTTGCAGAGGAGGCAGTCGATATTATTCCAGTAGTTGGGACAGCAGTGTCGTTCTTATTCGACGGCGCTTTCATGCACTCTGTCGATGAAACGGCACGGCGGATTTTTCAGGAACGCTGGTTGCGTGATAAAGGGTGTAGAGAGTTGATCGCCGGTGAGGCGATCGCAATCAGAAAAAGCAGCTTAGAGGAAGTGGGGCTTGTGCTTGGCCAAACGCTCTACTGCACTGGGGCAATCGTAGGTTTTACGGCCACCTTTCCGGCAGCGGTCGTGAAGAAAGTAGTTGGTCGGAAGCGCAATCCAGTCAGCGCTGGGGCTCGTCAGGGAACCGATCAAGCCGTTCGTGATGCCCGCGAATTTATTACAGGCCTGCGGAGCTCCTATGAAGATAATGACGATTTTAATGAGTTTCCAGGTGCAACAACAGTTCCTGTTTGAGTTTTGAAAGCAGCGGAATCGCACCCTCCAACTCGTTAAAAACCCGCTCCATAGAGCTGTTTTGTAGTCAGTCAGAATCGGAGCTACAATATTTTTGAATGCAATGTCTTGCCCCCGTGTCGTCGGTCTTATTTCGGCTTTAATTTTTCTAAGAAGGTAAAAAGTTTTATGACTCAAGATTCAGCATCGTCGGCCGCGCGGGATCCGCTGGCAAGTGTAGCGGATGCCATGCAGGCGGCCGCGTCGAGTGTTACGCAGGGCGCAACTGCTGCCAGGCAGGCAGCAGAGAAGGCGTTGCCTTCTGTAGGAATGTTTGCCAATCGATTTCTGTACACCACCTGCTATGCGGTATCGTACGGCGTTGTATTTCCTTTGGCACTTGTGGCGCTCTCCGTTCCCCAAAACAATCCTTTAGTGCACGGCATGATCGATGGCTCGCGAGCTGCAAGAAGTAAGGTTGACGAGATGCTCGGCGGCACTCCGAGCGCTGCAGCAGAGGCCCCTGCCGCGGTTTGAATAAGCGGCCAGAATGAGCTGCTGGCAGAAGTGGTGCTGTAACAGAGCTAGTTGTTTGGCAGCGACTGGCAAGTGCGTTTGAGGGCCTGCGCGAGCGTTTTCCCGTCGACAACGGCATGTTCCCAGAGGCGCCACATATCAATGGCCGATCGGGGCCTGCGTGTGATCGCCGCTAGGGTCACTCCAAATCGTCGCATCAGCGACTGCGGTTGCACAAGCCGCGCAATTTCAGTTGGCAGGTTCTGCTGAGCATCATCCGAGATAACGCGAATGGATGCGCATGGCAATCCTGCAGCGCGAGCGACAAAAGCCACGCCAAATGTTTCCATATCCACAAGATGGGCGCCCGTTGTTTGGTTGAGCGATTTCTTCTCCATAGCCGTACAGATAATAGAATCGACACTGATAATCGTCAGCAGTCTTGGCTTTGTTGTGTGAGCCGTTGAGGTCGGAAAGGCTGGATCGGGGTGAAGGTCACGGAGAGGAATAGACTCCAGGTCCGTTGCGCTAGCATTTCTGCGGAGAACGCAGGTGGGATATGCCACTGTTCCCTGCCGGACAGATGCGTCTAGTCCGCCGGCAAAGCCGGCGCTGATGATCAGACGCGGGCGGTGTCCATCAATTAAAAGGCTCGTTGCTTTGGAAGCCGAATCGATGCCTGCCCCCGATGTGCACCACGCTATGCGGCGGTCGGCAACGAATCCCTCGTGCAGCACGAGGCCACCGGCATGGAAATCGATGACGTCTGATGCGATTGCTGCAAATCCATCGGCTTCAACTCCAAGCGCAAATACGATCCCTGCGGCAGCGGGAGGCCTGTCGAATGGTTGTGGATTCATAGTCTCATTTTTTCACAACAGTGGTCAATCTGCACACTAAAAACCAATGCACTGGCGAAGCGAGGCCAGCAGATCGTGCCAGCACGAGCAGGGCTTGTGTTCGCAGTGCCGGCACGGCTGCGCATGCGTCCACTGAACTTCCCCATACACGAGTTTCTTCTCGACCTCCTCGATCTCTGTCTTGTAAAGCTTCTTTTTGATGCGAACGTCACCGCAGGGGGGATTGTGCTCTGGGTCGCAGGAGTCTTCGTGCCACGGCTCGCGGCCCGGCACGCACTCCCACGAACACTTCACATCGTAGCGAGGTTTTTTGACCTTTTTGTCTTCGTAGCGGGGCGTGCAGACAGGCACGCACTCAGGGCAATCATCGCAACGGTGCTTTGTACACGCGCCTCCGGCATCCACAGAGAGAGCCAGCGCCCACAAAAAGCAGAGGCAGGCACCGCAGGCGATTAAGAATGAAGAGCAACGCATGGAGGATCCTTGTATCAGCAATGGTGGTGTCAGAAATCAAAAGCTAGCCGAGTACCGAAGCCGTTGATGGCGCCGCTGCCGTTGACGTTATTCGCGTTGACGAATTGGCGGTACGTAAAGTCGTAATTAAAGTAGATGCGGGCGTTGGGGTTCATCAGCCAGTTGAGCCCCAGCGTCATGCCGTTCAAGACGCCGCCATTGACTTGGCCGTCATTCAGACAGAGGTAGTTGTAGCGGACTCCCAACTGCCAGGCCCCCTCGCTCACCGCAGGCCGGCCCCCGCGGCCCCCTTCCCGCACGACGTAGAAATTATTGCGGGGAATCGGCCGGTCAAACCGGCTTTCGATCAGCGAGTAGGTGCGGCTTTCGCCCGTCAGGAAGTAGAGCACCTCCGCGTAGCCGCCTTGATAAAAGACGGTGCCAAGCGCCGTGCCGGGGGCCGGTTGTTGGCCGCTGGTGTTTTTGTTGTTCTGGTATCCGTTGGCGGCCAGACTGGGCGTTCGTGCATTGTAGAGCCAGGAGCCAAAGTATTCGGACTGGAACGACCACGGTCCGTTGTTCCCCACAAACTCGAGGCCGATCATGTTCTGCCAGTTAGCCTGCAGGAGGCCGGTGTCGGCGTAGATTGAATTGAGCGGGCCGGGGGGGCCATTGCGGATGTCGCCTCGGCTGCGAAACCGTGTGAACGGGACGGTGGGTCCGGTCGGATCGCCCGTCGTTTGATCGTATCCAGGTGGTCGCCGCTGGGGTTCCATCGTGCGGCCCGAGACGCCCAGATGGAGCAGTTTGCGGCCTTCGTCCTCAAACACAGGCAGCATGACCAATCGGCCGACCGTCTGGCTGCCGCCCGTTGAATTCGAAAACCCAAACGGACTATTGGTGTTCTTGAATTCGCCCACCTGCCAGGCCACCCGGCCGTCGTAGGCGCTATTCATGATCTCGATGCCAGGCAAGAAGCCGTTATTGAACGGACCTTCAAAGGCGTCCTGGCTAAAGGAACGCTCCATGAAGTTGAGCCAGCGGCTGCTTGTGAGATGCTCGAAACCGTAGGGATCCTTCTGATTGCCAACGCGTACGGTGCCCAGGATCGGTAGTTCCCGGATTTGTATCCACAGATCGGTGACTGCCGTCAGCGGACCTGCATCGCGCTCGTTGGGGATCGTTGAGGCATTGACGTTGAGCTGATTGACGAAGTCGTATTCGCAGGCCCAGTCGTAGACTTCGTACATGCGCCCTTCCATGCGGAATCGGGCCCGGCGCATATTCACCGTGTCGGTCAGCTCAGGAGCCAGCCCAGCCCGGCCGGCCGGTTGTTCGGGGCCTACTCCGGTCGAGAAGGCCACGGCATCCACCTGCGTGCGGCCGCCGATCTTCACGCGGAAATCTTTGTGAGCCGATTCAGCCATCAACGTATCGGCCCACTTCGACTTGAAGGTTGTATCGGTGCCGATTTCGTAAGGCTCCTCAGGTTTCTTCACTTCTTTTGATGTGTGAGCTGCGGCCTGGTCAGTCGGCTTGTCTGTTGGCTTGTCTGTGGCGGAAGGTGCTGGCAGGGGTTCGGCCTCGCCGCTGGTAGTCTTTTTTTCGAGTTGTCCAAGCCGGGTCTCCAGCGCGGCGATTTTGACACGCTCTTGGAGCAGGGCATCGGATACTTGATCGAACGAGTTAAGCCGTGCGGCCACACTGCGTAGTTCGAGCGGCGAGGAATCGCCCGGCTCCCCGATCACCAGAAAATCCTCTGCGCAGAATCCGCTTTGGGCACTTCCAAGCAGGCTGGCCAGGAGAAAGATGACGCGCAGAAAAGCGCGTGGAAGACTCCCGTACTTCGTAAATGGACTGCGATAATGGTCGAAGTGGACTGCAAGGGGCCCGCAGTCAACCTGATCGGATGGCACGGCAAAGTTCTCATAGAGAGTAGAGGCGGTACAAACGACTTTATCGGAGGATTTTGCCATCACACTTGATCGTGAGGGCTCACTCTTCAAGTCCCGGGAGGAATATGCCGGGTCTGGGTAACGTGCGCAGCCTGTGGTGGGCCGTGCGATTGAGCCCCCACGGGGTCAAAGCGGGAGTCGGACGGTGACGGTGGTGCCCTGCCCCATCTGGCTGGTGAGATCGATCTGGCCTCCGTGCCGCTCCACAATGGAGCGACAGATGGCCAGACCCAGCCCGCCACCCCGGTGCGTTGTGCTGCGATCGCGGGCCGCATCGACTTGGAAAAAGCGATCAAATACCCTCGTTTGATACTTCTCGTGGATACCGCAGCCGTTATCGGCAACGCTCAGCACGGCCTCCTGGCTGGCCGCATCGAGGGCCAGGGAGAGTGTCAGGCATCCGCCGGCAGGCGTAAAGCGCATGGCGTTGTCGAGCAGATTGCTCACCACTTGGCAAAGCTGCCGCTGGTCTG
>CAMBUD010000055.1 GCA_945871035.1 Planctomicrobium piriforme
ACGCGTCCAAGAGAGGGGTCAGCGTGCGCACTGTATCCGGATCGATGGCCGCGAGATTCTGCATTTCTTCTGGGTCGGCCGCGAGGTCGAAGAGTTCCACGGCGGCAAGATTCTTGTGGGGCACGATCAGCTTCCAGTGGTCACACACCATCCAGCGCGAGAGCACGTTACGCGCTGGATCGTCGAGGTCTAAAAGAGTATGCGTGAAGCAGGCACCAAAAATGTGTCGCCGCGCGGCCACGGCAGCACCGTCGAGCAGATTCACGCCCGGAAGATCCGCCGGTGTCTCCACGCCACAGGACGCCAGCACCGTTGGCAGAATATCGATGCTGCTGGCCAACTCCTGGCTCGTTCGCGGTGCGATCGTGCCGAGTTGGCGCAACAGGATCGGCGTGCGCACGCCCCCATCATACGGTGACTGTTTGGATCGAGGTGCGTAGTGCGGGGCCTGCCTGCTTTGAATCCAGCCGTTATCGGTGACATAAACGACCAGCGTTTCTTGAGACAGCCCCTCGCGGTCGAGAAAATCGAGCAACTCGCCCACGGTGCGGTCGAACCGTTCCACGTTACCCCAGTAACGGGCCAGATGCTGGCTCTTCGCCAGCGGCGCGTAGTGATCGACGAGTGCCTGCGGTGGATCGTGCGGGTCGTGCGGCAGCATCGGCGCATACCAGACAAAAAATGGCTTGCGATCGGCATGGCAGGTGTTCACAAAATCGTAGATCGGCTGCAGCGTCTGGCGGCCGATCGCGAGTCCTTGATCGCCGTGACGCGTGCCCTGTGTCATGCCATCTGTGAAACCGCCCCGCGAAAAATGCCCCTGCCACCATTTACCGGTTTGCAGGCTCTTGTAGCCACCAGTCGCCAGCAGCGTGGGCAGCGTGGGCCATTCTTCCAGGTGCTTGGTCATCTGTTCGCGACCCGCTGCAAATGCTCCTGGGCCGGTGCCCGGGGGCGGATCGTTGCCGGTGATGCGGTGCTGATGGGGATAGCGACCGGTGATGAGCGAGGCAAGGCTCGGGCAGCAGAGGCTCGACGGCACATAGCCGCGAGGAAAGACGAGGCTCTCTCGCGCCAGCCGGTCGAGGTTTGGCGTGCGCAGATGCTCGTGGCCCATGAAGGCGTAGTCGCGCCAGTGCTGATTGTCGGAAACAATCAACACCACGTTGGGTGGGGTGAGAACCGACTGCCCTGGCACCGGTGCGGCGGCCGAAATCCCAGCGCTCACGGCCAGTGACGCGTTGAAAAAAAACGCCACCACCACGTTATAGTTGGCCATAAAATGGCGGCAGGATCGCCGCTTGTAAGCGTGCATAACACTGTTTCACGAGAGGGCGATTGGGCGAACGTCTGTGATCGGGCGAGTGTTGAGTATACTTTTATTCCCGGCAAGTTGTTGGCGTCTGCTGCGAGCGTTTGCCGGCCACCTCTGAAAGAATGACACAATTTTCCCCGCTTGTGAGGCACATACCATGCACGTTTCCAAAAAAGTCGGTTCGCTCAGGCAGGCTTTTCAAACCCCTACTGTGGGCAGAGCCACGCTGCTGGTGCTGGCCACTATCGCCTGCCTGCCGGTCAGGGCTGATGAATCGACGCCCTCATGGCAGCAGGCTGTCGAGCCGATGCCGACGGTGGAGGCGGAGTCGCCCGGATCGGCTCCCGATGCAACACAAAAAAATACATTTGCCGTACCGAAGGGCTTCCGCGTGGAGCGGATCTTTACGGTGCCACGCGACAAACTCGGCTCTTGGGTTTCGCTGACAACCGATTCTAAAGGCCGGCTCATCGCCGGCGATCAAGGCGATAAGGGGCTCGTGCGGATCACGCCGGCGCCGCTGGAAGGCTCTGGGCAAACGATCCGGGAAACGATCGTTGAAAAAATTCCGGCTCCCATCACCGGCGCGCAGGGTTTGCTCTGGGCATTCGATGCGCTCTACGTTGCCTGCAATGGCGGCACCGGCAGCGGCTTTTACCGCGTCACCGATTCAGACGGCAACGACACGCTCGACAAAGTCGAGAAGCTCAAAGAATTGCACGGCGGCGGCGAGCACGGTCCCCACAACATTCTGCTCTCTCCAGATGGCAAGCGTTTGTTTGTCATCTGCGGCAATCATACGAAGCTGCCATTTGATGTAAAAAATCTAACGGAACCCCAAACCATGGGCGGCATCCGTGCCACGCAGCGCCGTGTGGCACTGCCGGAAGGCAGCAGCAGTCGCGTGCCGCCCAATTCAGACGAAGACCAGATGGTGACGCGCATGTGGGATGCCAACGGCCACGCTGCTGGCATTCTCGCCCCCGGTGGCTATGTCGCGAGCACGGATCCAGATGGCAAAACATGGGACGTGTGGACCAGCGGCTACCGCAATCCCTACGACATGGCCTTCAACAGCGACGGCGAATTATTTGTCTACGACGCCGACATGGAATGGGATTTCGGAACGCCGTGGTATCGGCCCACGCGCGTGAATCATGCCACCAGCGGCAGTGAACTCGGCTGGCGCAGCGGTTCGGGGAAGTGGCCCGCAGCATTTCCCGACAGCCTGCCGGCGCTGGTCGACATTGGTCCGGGCTCGCCGGTGGGAGCAGCGTTTGGCTACGGGGCAAAGTTTCCCGCCAAATACCAAAAGGCTCTCTACATCTGCGATTGGACATTCGGCACGATGTATGCAATCCACCTCGATCCGGACGGCTCCACCTACAAGGCCACGAAGGAAGAATTTGTTTCTCGCACCCCATTGCCGCTGACCGACATGACGATTGGCCGTGACGGGGCGATGTATTTCACAGTGGGTGGCCGAGGCGGGCAGAGCGAACTCTATCGCGTAACGTATGCGGGCGATGAGCCGACAGCACCAGCCGATACAAAAAACACAGCCGGCGCTGCGCAGCGATTGCTGCGGCAGAGCCTCGAGGCATTCCACCGGCCCGCTGCAGAAGCCGCTGAAGCCATTGCACTGGCGATTCCAAACCTCTCCCACGCCGACCGCTTTGTCCGCTACGCCGCCCGCGTGGCGCTGGAACATCAGCCGGTCGATCTCTGGCAGGACAAGGCACTGGCTGTGGCCGATCCCCGTGGCCTGATCACCGGCGCCATTGCCGTTGCCCATCAGGCAGAGCCAACGGCGCAGTCGGCGTTGCTAGCCGCACTGGGCAGCATCGATCTTCAGTCGCTCGATACGGCTGGCTTAATCGACCTCGTGCGGGCGTATGAATTGGCGTTGATTCGTCTGGGCGCGCCGAGTCCTCAGGCCCGGGCCGAGATTGCCGCCAAAATCGGGCCGCTCTTTCCCTCCGGCACCTACGACCTCGATCGCGAATTGTCGAGCCTGCTGGTGGCCGTGCGCGCGCCGGGTATCGTGACAAAACTTGTCGGCATGCTGGCATTACCGAGCACATCGGCCGCGTCCACCAATCTTGCCAATGATGAAAAGGCCTTGCAGCTCCTGATCACACGCAATGCCGGCTACGGAAAAGATGTGCGGGCGGCCCTCGAAAAGCGGGCTGATTTGTTGCACGTGCATTATGTCTATGCCCTGCGCACGGTGCAGGAGCCGGCAGCCTGGACATTGGCCGATCGCAAGGCCTATCTCGAATGGTTTGGCCGGACCCGCGAGTGGGCCGGCGGCAACAGCTTTCGGAAGTTCCTGGCCAATATTGAAAATGAGAGCCTAGCCGGCCTGTCTGAAAAAGAACGGCTTTCGATTGCGGCGATCGTTGCCCAAAAGCCCTATACAATTCCGGCACTGCCCAAGCCTCAGGGCCCGGGGCGGGCGTGGACTATGGAGGAGGTCTTGGCCGCGGTCGAAAAGGATGGCGGCAATGGCACCCGCAATTTCGAAAACGGAAAGCTGGCGTTTGCGGCGGCACGCTGCATCGTCTGCCATCGCTACGGCGACGATGGCGGCGCGACGGGCCCCGATCTGACACAAGCGGCCGGGCGTTTTCAAATGAAAGACTTTGTAGAGGCAATGGTGTTGCCGAGTCAGGTTGTCTCCGACCAATACAAAGGCAGCGTCGTGCAAATGGCCGACGGTCGGGTGCTCACCGGACGCATCGTGTCTGAAAATGACCGGAGCGTGGCCTTGGTCACCGATCCCGAAGATGCCACTAAGATGGTCGAGATCTTGCGCTCTGATATCGAGGAGATTCTACCGGCGCCGGAGTCGCTCATGCCCAAGGGTTTGCTCGATCAACTCAACGAGCAGGAACTACTCGACCTGATCGCCTACACGCTCGCCCGTGGCAATCCCGCCGACGGTCGGTTCAAAAAATAAACACCTGCGCTTGAGCACGGTTGCACCGAGTGGTGCGAATGGTCAGCGATTGGAGAGCGGGCCTTCGGCCTTGCGTACCAGGTCGAGAAATTCGGCACGGTAGCCACCGACATCTGGGCCCAGCGCGTGGCTGGCGACTTTTGCCACCTCAGCAAATGTTGCGGTGCCGCTGTGATTGCTCTGCCGCAGCAGCATACCGAAGGCGGCAACAGCGGAGGCAAAACGTAGATCGGTTGAAGCATTTTCAAATGTGCCCCCGCGTTTGGCGAGCGGAAATTCCTCGAGTTGGCTGGTGTTGCCGTCGGGTCGCTTGAATCGCAGTTTGAGTGTGAGCAGTTCACCGCTGGCGGCAGCGACTGGTTGGGGGATGGGTCGTTGCGTAGCTGGGGCTTCTGAAATTTGGGCCTGATACTTGAGCGGCTCCGGCTGAATCGCGTCTGCCGCAGCAGCAGCCGGGAGCAATTCGTAAAGCGCCGTCACGCAATGACCCGCTCCGATCTCGCCAGCATCCTTGCGATCGTCGCGAAATTCTGCAGCTGCCATCAGCCGGTTCTCGTATCCTAATAACCGGTAGGAAGCGATCTGAGCCGGATTGAACTCGATTTGAATCTTCACGTCCTTGGCAATCGCAATCGTGCTGCCAGTGAGTTGCTCAACGAGCACCTTCCGTGCTTCGCGTGCCCCATCGATGTAGGCGTAGAGACCGTTGCCATTGTCGGCGAGTTTCTCCATCTTTTCGTCTTGCAGGTTGCCCGCACCAAATCCCAGCACCGTTAGAAATGTGCCGCCAGTTGCCTTGGCTTGGATCAGTTCGATGAGGTTTGTGTCGCTGGTGACTCCGACATTGAGATCGCCATCGGTAGCCAGAATCACCCGATTGACGCCGCCGGTGATGAAGTGTTCGGCGGCCTGTCGGTAGGCCAGTTCGATGCCGGCGCTGCCGTGCGTGGAGCCGCCGGAGGAAAGACCATTGATCGCCGCGAGAATCTGCTGCTTTTGATCGCCGCTTGTAGAAGGAAGCTTGAGGCCAGCATCGCCCGCATACGTCACGATCGATACGCGATCGTTTTCGGTCAGTTCCTCCACGAGCATTCCGAGGGCTTGCTTCACTAAGGGCAGCTTGTTGTTTTCTGCCATTGAGCCTGACACGTCGATGAGAAACACGAGGTTACCGGCGGGCCGCTCACGCCGGTCGATTTGTCTGCCCTTCAGGCCGACTCTCAGCAGCAGGTTGCCGCTGCGCCATGGGCAGGCGGCGGTTTCCATTGTCACCGAAAACGGGGCATCTCCCGTGGGCTGCGGATAGTCGTAGGGGAAATAGTTCACCAGTTCCTCGATCCGCACCGCATCTGACGGCGGCAAATTCCCACTGCTGAGAAATCGCCGCACAATCGCGTAGGAGGCGGTGTCGACGTCGATTGAAAACGTTGACAGCGGCTGCGTGACGGATGCAAGAAAACTATTTTCCATAAAGTGGGCATAGCGCTCGCCACTGCCCTCTGCAGCCCGCCTGCGACTTTCGGGTGCGTCAGAAAAACCACCTCGCTTTTCTTGCGCTGGATATCCCGCTGACTTTTCTTCTAGAGTCTTTCTATTGTCGAACGTTTCCGCGAGTTCTCTTTCGTTCGTGCCTTCGCCCCGTGCGCTGAATTTTCTCCTGTCTGCAGTCGGGAGAAGGATGTCAAGCGGCGACTGCGTACTGTCGCTGGCTTCCAGTGCGCTGGCCTCACCACGAGGCGCGATTTGTTTGCTTGCAACAGCGTCGCCGCCAGCCTTGCGGGCCAACTTGCCGCTCTCCCTGCCGCTCTCGGAGGGTTTTTGCTGCGCTATCTGCTGCGAAGAAACCGGCTCAGGAACCTTTTCTAAACGTCTGTATTCGGTCTGTGTGGGGGCTGTGGCAAATGGCTGTGATTTTGTGGTCTTAGCCAAGGCACTGCTGTCCTTTGGAACTGGGCCATTGGCGAGTTGGCTGCCTAGCTGGTGGGCTGAATTGTTGAGGGCTCCTTGAGACTCACTGTTGGTATCTTTACGTATCGATTCGCTGGCGAGGTCGGTGGCAAGGTCGGCAAGAATGGGCGTGGTAGGCGACGGCACGGGTGGCAAGGACAATGCATCGACAGTCGCATCGCGATCGAGTGCCTTTTTCAAATCTTGTCCCCTGGCTGTCAAAGCTGGTGCCCTGCTGGCAACTTCCGTGCTCGTTGGAAAACGCTTCGCAAACGGCGCACTCAACGTGATCAGGAGCAAAACTGCCACGAGTAATCCGCCGGCCAGAATCCCCTTGACCCACTGCCGTGCGCCCGGCGATCCCACGCTTGGCCGGAGCAGCCGATCTCTCTGGCTGGCCAGAGCAGGTGTCACGGCCAGCAGGTTCTGCAGGTGATCGCGGAGAGCGGCGGAGGGAACAGCGGTGAAAGGTTCAGGCGATCGACGCAGGGATTCGGCCAAGCGACGGACCTCGGCGACGTGTCTACGCGCCTCGGGTGCTACCGGATCGGCGAGCACGCGTTGGATGTCTGTTCGCTCCTGGCCGGCAAGCTGGCCAAGTGCATGGGCCGTCAATGCTATTTTCAACTGTTCTGCATCGCTCATCGGATCACCTCGCAGGGAATGAATGAATCGTTTCTGACTGGCTCACGTCGTCCGACAACAGCCCGCGGATCAGCGGATGCTTCCGCAGACTGGCAAAGCCCCGGTGCGCAAGGACTCGCACGTGCCCCTCCTCGCGGCCGACAATCTCGGCAATCTGCCGGTAGTTCAAACCTTCACACCACAGGTCGATTGTTTCGCGCTGTGGTGCGGGTAGCTTCTGCATCAGTTCGCGGAGGCGGTCGGCTAAATCGCGGTGCTCGATGGCCTGGGCCGGATCGACTTCGCGGCTGTCGGGCTCGGCCAGCGTCTGCTCGACCGCGCTGTCGGCTGTGATGTCCAACAGCAACTGCTCGCGGCCGCCCCGCCGCAAGTGATCCAGGGCCCGATTGCGGCAGACGCGAAATAACCACGGGGCGATCCGTTCTTCCAGACGGTTACTCGATTCGCTGCAGAGCTGGACGAAGGCGTGTTGCACTGCATCACGCGCCAGATCGAGATCGCCGAGCAACCGCCGCGCGTAGCGTAGCAGCGGCATTTCATAGCGCTCGACGGCTTCCATCACTGACTGCTGTAAATGACTGCTGGCAGGCATGGGTTTATTCCTTGCAGGGATTGCTCCACCGGTGAGTGCCGCCGGAAATCCAGCGCCGATCCAACACCTAGTCAACGGCGAGAACGACCGTTCGTTACACCCGCCGCTGGCTGGTGCGTCTGGCAGCAGTTTCTAGGGCTCTAGCCTAGCCCCGCCAACGGGCCGAGTTGTAAACAGCGTGCACTCGCGGCCGGTCTGCAGCCGATAGCCCAAAGCGATTGCGGCGGCGGCGGCAGCGGCGCGGGCAGCTTCGACGAGCGTCACGGGGCCGCCGCCAAACCCGCCGCCGGTGAGTCGGGAACCGATCACTCCCGGCTGCGCACAGGCCAATTCGACGAGCAGATCAAGCTCCAAACAGCTAACTTTATAATCGTCTCGCAGGGAGGCGTGGCTGGCGGCCATCAACGGGCCCAGGGCAGACCAGTTATTGTTTTGCAGCGCGGCGGCGGCGGCCACCGTGCGGGCGATCTCTGTGACAACGTGCCGGGCGCAGCGGTAGCCAACAGCGCCCAGGCTCGCCCGTGCCGCCTCCACCTGCTCAAGCGTTACCGCGCGCAACGATTCCACACCGAGCAGGGCGGCGGCGCGTTCACATTCGGCACGACGCTCTGCGTAGGCACCGCAGCTGTGCTCGTGGCGAACGTTGCTATTGGTGATGAGCACAACGACATCGGGGCGGGTAAAGGGCACCTGTTTTGTTTCCAACGACCGGCAGTCGAGCAGCAGCAGATGATCCTCTTGGCACAGCGTGCTGGCACACTGATCCATGATGCCGCAGGGAACCCCCGCATACTCGTGTTCGGCCTGCTGGCAGAGCCTCGCCAACTCCAACGGTGCGATCGCATGGCCTGTCATGGCGGCAAGCAACGTGGCCGTCGCCACCTCTAAAGCTGCGCTGCTCGACAGCCCGCCGCCGAGCGGCACCGTCGAGTCGATCACTGCGTCGAATGCTGGCACGCACACGCCCCGCGCAGAAAATCCCGCCACCACTCCACGCACGTAGTTGGCCCAGCCATCGGCTGCGGCGGTTGGCACCGGTGCGGCTGTGGCTGAAAGTTGAATCTCGACGGTGCGTTGCAGGGCGGTACTCCAAAGCCGTGCCCGAGCCGGCCCCGCGCAGCGATCGGCTGGGGCAGGCGCGGCGGCGATCGATGTGAAGCGTTCGATGGCCATCGGCAAGACGAAGCCACCGCAGTAGTCAACGTGTTCGCCGATCAGGTTGACCCGCCCGGGTGCAACGGCCACCCACTGCGGCAAGCGGCCGTAGTGCTGTTGAAACAGTTGTCGGATTGGCTGCTGCGGCTGCACTCGACGTTCTCGCTTTTGAGAGTGTATTTTTGAGGTGTGGTGGCCGCAGCCACGCGATCGGCTCAACTCGTAGCCGTTGTGTGCTGCAAGTGGCCGCGAGTTTCTGTCACACTATCTTGTTTGCCTTCCCGCTGCCAATCACGCATGACACGTTCCACACCCGAGCCAGATCCGGCGTTTACAAACTGCCCCAGCCGAGAGGCCACGGGCTCCGAGAAATGGGATCGCTGGCCCGGTGGCAAGATCCTGCCGCTCTGGGTGGCGGATATGGATTTTGCTGCGCCGCAACCAGTCCTCGCCGCCATCCGCCAACGCGTGGATCACGGCGTGTTTGGCTACACCCATGCACCGCCCGGCTTTGCGCCGGCACTGGTTGAGCATTTGCAACGACTCCACGGTTGGAATGTGGATCCTGATTTAGTCACGAGCACGCCGGGCGTGGTGAATGCTCTGGCCGTGAGCGCGCGGTTGCTCACCGAAACCAATGATGAGATTCTGACGTTCACGCCCGTGTATCCACCGTTCCTCACGCTACCGGGCTTGGCCGGTCGGCGCGTTGTGCGTGTGCCGCTGGCGCAATCGACGGCAGCCTGGACAATCGATTGGGATCTGCTCGCGGCGCGTGTCTCACCAGCCACAAAACTCTTTTGGCTCTGCCATCCCCACACTCCCACCGGTACGGTGTTTGATCGTGCCGATCTGCTCGCGCTGGCAGACTTTGCCCAGCGGCAGAGCCTGACGGTTGTGAGCGATGAGATCTGGTCGGACCTGTTACTCGATGGACAGCAGCACATTCCGTTTGCAAGCCTCGATCATCCGGCTGCACGGCGGGCGATCACGCTCGTGTCCCCGTCAAAGACATGGAATCTGGCCGGACTAGGCTGTGCTGCAGCCATCGTGCCCGATCACAAACTCTGCCAGAATTGGCGGGCGGCCGGCGGGGGACTGGTGCCGATGATCAATCCTCTCGGCTATGCCGCAGCGGAAGCGGCCTGGCAGCACGGCGACGACTGGCGGCGACGGCTGATCGTGTTGCTTTGTCACCACCGCGATCTGGTGTTGGCGGCAGTTGCGCGAGTGCCGGGTCTGACGTGCATCGCGCCGCAGGCAACCTATTTACTCTGGATCGATTGCCGTGGCACAGGCTGTGCCGATCCGCAAGCAGCCTGCGAGGCCGCGGGCTTAGGGCCATCGGATGGTCGCGACTTCGGCGCGCCGGGCTTCATTCGTTTAAATACTGCCTGCCCAACAGCGCAGCTTGAGGAAGCCCTGCGGCGACTCGCCTGCGCATTCTCCACTCCTTAAGCCACGCAGCGACCATGCAACGGCCATGCAACGGCCACGCAGCGACCCCGGGGCAGGGGCCCGCTGGCATTCGCAGGGGAATGATGCCGGGGTGCAGTGTGCGAGCGACTGACCGCTCGAGGGGCTAGCTGCGGGTCCATGCACCGTCGATTGAGCGCCACGGCTGGCCGACTGGGGGTTGGTCGCGCAGGCACTCTGGCAACCGCTGCTGCGACAAGCCGTCGTAGCAGATGCGCCGTGCAAAACGCAGCAGCGACCACGGCATGCCCACGGCTGAAAAAAAAGGGGGGCTGGCCGACGGCCACGGCCCGCCGTGCTGCATGGCTGGACTCACGGCGAGCCCTGTTGGCATCCGATTTTCAATCAGCCGGCCCACCCGGCTAAGCAGGTGTGCGATGATGGTCGCCGCTTGGACATCGTCGCGACCGCTGGTGCCGCAGTACACGCTGCCGGCGAGCGCCCCTTGCAGCGGCATCATTCCACGCGTGAGTTCGTCAAACGTTGCACACCGCACCAGCACAGTCGCGTTTCCAAATGCTTCCACCAGCAGTGCCTCGGGGTTCGCCAGCAATTCCGCGGCAGTGACCTCCAGCAGCGTACCGAGATAGCGACAACTACCAGCCCCAGCCGCGCCGCCCACAACCACGCGTGCCCCAGCAGCCTTGAGGCTCTCCACTGCGGCCACCAAGCGTGATTGTCCCAGCGGGCTCAAGAGCACCTGCGGGCCAACGGCCGCGAAGCGTTCCGTCAGCGAACGCAAAAACGAGAGACCGGCGGCATCGTCGATAAAAAATACAACGCCCGGCTTCGTGCAAAATTGGCCGGCTGAACCGGTGACGCTGGCGACCAATTCACCGGCAATTTCGGGGCCCCGCTCGGCCAGTGCCGACGGCAGGAGAACGACAGGATTGAGGCTTCCCATCTCGACCCAGATCACGCGACCACTGGCGGCGGCGGCGGCAGACAGCCGTTGGCCGGCCGCATGTCCGCCGGTAAAACCGGTGGCACCCACACGCAAGTCGGCCACCAGTCGCTCACCGTCCGACGGGGAAATGCCGTGCAGCAGTTGCACCGTTGCCGGCGGCAAACCGGTTTCTTGCAAAGCGGCCAGCGCTTCAACAGCCGCCAATTGCGATACGCCCGGATGGCCTGGATGGGCCTTGGCCAACACCGGATTCCCAGCCGCAATGGCAGCGGCGAAGTCACCGCCGGTTACGGCACCGTAGGCAAAGGGAAAGTTGGCGGGGGGCAACACAACCACCGGCCCCAGGCCAAAGGCCGCCGCGCGGATATTGCGCGGTCGATCGATCACCGGCAGCCGCCATGATCCCTCCCGCGCCGCGGTTGCCGCTTGCCGCAATTGATCCAGCGTGCGTGGCAGTTCGATATCGCTCAGTCGGGGCTTGATCGCCAGAGCGGTTTGGGCATGCGCGATGGCGATGAGTTGGTCGCTCTGCAGGGCCAATCGCTCCGCATAACGCTCCAAAAAAAGGGCTAACTTTTCGCCTGGTACTTTTGCCAGTTCGGCGGCGGCGGCCACAGCGGCCACGAGAGCGGCGTCCACATCGCTCCACGCGCTCACCGGCCAGACGGCCTCTTGGCTGGCGCCGGTTGTCGGATCGATGGCCCGAAATGTGTCGCTTGCGACGGGGGCACGCCAGCGGCCATCGATCAGAACCGGTTGGGTGTTTAAGGAATTCGCGGCTGGTGTCATGGTGTCATGGTGTCCTTCTGCTCTTGGCTTGTCGGCGTTAAAACCGTCGCCGCTATCGTAGCGTCTGCTTAGAAAAATACGGCAGAGCCGCTGCTACTCCCCGCACCAGCGCCGGACTGATGCCACCTCTGGCAAGCCTGTTCGGTAGGGGTCGTTCTCCGCAAAGTGCAGGTCACTCTCGGCGGTAAGCCACGCCCGGCCACGCACCGTGGGCACAAGCAAGCCGGCCTGCTGCCGCACGCTCGCGGCATACACGCCACCCAGTACGCTCTCCTGCCGCCAGATTGTTTCTGCTTCCAGCAGGCCGTCCTCGTAGAGCATCGCCACCAGTGCGCTGGTGGCTGTGCCGCACGGCGAGCGGTCAAACGCGCCGTCCGGGCAGAGCACAAATGCCCGCCCGTCGTTGGCTGGATCTTCCGGTGGAGCCAGCAGCACAATGTGATCGATCTCTTGGCCACGGGTGCCGGTAAGGCCACGCAGTTTGAGTGCGCGGCGAATGGCCCAGGCCCGCGCAGTGAGTTGGGGAATCTGCTCAGGGGCCACGCGTTCGCCATGGTCGCGTGTGAAAAAAAACCAGAGTCCCGCCGTAGCGATGTCGCCTGTCAACAAGCGACCGTCGGCACAGGCCAGCGAAAGGCCACGGGCCGTGCGTTGCGGAGAAATATTTTCAAACGAAGCCTCGTTGCCGCCGTGCCACGTCACAGCCACTCGGCCGGCGGGAGTTTCCAGTTGAAACGTGCCCACAGCGATGCGGCCGAGTGTCCCCAGCGAGACCGCCAGGCCCAGCGTGGCGTGGCCACACATATCGAGATAGCCCACCGTGTTCAAGTAGAACGCCCCCAAACTGCAGTGCGGATCTGACGGTGGCAAAAGCAACACACCAACCATCGCCTCGCTGCCGCGCGGATCGCTCAGCAGGGCACGACGCAGTCGGTCGTAACGCTCGCGAAAGACGTCGCGCCGGGCAGCCACCGATCCTAAACCCAAGTCGCAGGCCGCCAGAAATGCAGCGTCAATCACGACGCGGGTTGGCGCACCGCTGGTGTGCGAATCGACAACTCGCACTCGCGTCGGCGGGTGACTGGCTAGCGGAGTCATTGGTAATCTGCCCGTTGCGGCCGGGTTTTTAGTGCCGTGCGGATGATCTGCAGCACCTCCTCCCGCTGCCGACCCTCGAGCGGTCGGCGCGGAGCACGCACCGTTTCGCTGCCAATGCCAACTTCAGCGGCTGCCAATTTAATGCACTGCACGAGCGTTGTGCGCGTATCCAGATGCAACAGCGGCATGTACCAGCGGTAGACTGCGCGCGCCTCTTCCCAGCGACCGGCCGTTGCCAAATCCCAGAGCAGACGATTCTCTTCGGGAAAGGCGTTGACCAGTCCCGACACCCAACCCACCGCGCCCAGCAACAGGCTCTCCAGCGCTAAATCGTCGACACCACCGAGCAGCACAAACCGGTTGCCTGTCAGATTGATCAGATCCGTGAGCCGCCGCGGATCGTCGCTCGATTCCTTGACAGCCACAACCGTTGGTTCATCGGTCAGTTCTGCAATCTGCTCAGGTCGCATGTCGACGCCGTACGACACGGGGTTGTTGTAGAGCATGATCGGCAGATCACTGGCGCGGGCCACGGCGCGGAAGTGCTGGATCGTCTCGTGAGGCTGCGACTTGTAAACCATGCCCGGCAGCACCATCAAGCCGTCGGCGCCCAACCGCTGGGCCTCGGCCGCCCAGCGACACGCACCGCGCGTTGTGTATTCTGCCACCCCGGTCACCACCGGCACTCTGCCCTGCGATGCCTCGAGGCCCGCCTGAAGCACGGCTCGCTTTTCATCGAGTTCTAGAGACGTTCCCTCCCCCACCGTGCCCATCACTACCAACCCGTGAATGCCGCCATCGATCAATCGGGAAAAGTGTCGGGTGGTGGCAGACAGATCGAGCGCTTCGTCGGGAAAAAATTCTGTCGTTGCCGCCGCATACACGCCACGCCAGTCGAGATTCATCGTGAGGATTCCTTCGTGAGGGTTGCTGGAGATGATGGCCCAGATGACTGCCCAGCGCAGAGGGTTAAAAAATTGGGCCGGATTTTCAGACCGTCAACAGTCTACCGCTGGCCGGCCAGAGTGCCCTCTCGGGCAGACGGCGCACGATCGGTCTTGCGGCCAGCGAAAAACCTCGCAAACTAAAGGGCTGCCCCGACCGTTCTTTTCACAGCAAGGGTGCCCATGCGACACGCTCCCATTGATCCGGCGATCTTTGCCACTCATCGCCGCAACCTGACAGCCCTTTTGCCAAAAAATGCTCTGGCCATCGTGCAGGCCGCCGACATTTTGCCCACCCATGGCGATGGCACGCTGCGGCTTGAGCCCGCGGCTGATCTATTTTATCTCACCGGCATCGAACAAGAGGAAAGCGTGCTCGTGCTGGCTCCCCATGCAATGGATGCCGCCCAGCGGGAAATGCTCTTTGTGCGGCAGCCCAACGAATTGCTGGCAACCTGGGAAGGCGCCAAGCTTGGCAAGGAGGAGGCGCAAGCGATCTCGGGACTGACTCGGGTGCGCTGGCTGGCAGATCTGCCGGGGATTTTGCATGGCTTGATGTGCGAGAGCGATGTTGTTTTTTTTAACTCCAATGAACACGAGCGCGCCGTCATTGAGGTTGAGTCTCGCGATGCTCGCTGCGCTCGCCAACTGATGGCGCGGTATCCCTTGCATCGCTACGAGCGTTTAGCGCCGCTGTTACGGAATCTTCGCGCTGTAAAAAGCAGTGCCGAGGTCGATCTCACACGGCAAGCAATTGCGATCACCGATGCCGGTCTGCGTCGCGTTTTGGGAATGCTGCGGCCAGGCGTTATGGAGTATGAAATTGAGGCCGAAGTGCTGGCAGAGTTTACGCGACGACGGGCAAAGATGGCCTATGGTCCCATTGTGGCGGCGGGGAAGAATGCCTGTGTTCTGCACTACGGTAGCAACGACCAACCCTGCCGCGACGGCGACCTTGTGCTCCTCGATGTGGGAGCCTGTTACGCCAACTACAACGCCGACTTAACGCGCACGTATCCGGTCAACGGGCGTTATGCACCCCGGCAGCGGGCTGTCTACGAAGCCGTGCTGCGTGTGTTACAAGCCTCGATTGCAGAGGCCACGGTCGGCACGCTCCTGCGCGATTGGAAACGGGGGGCGCAGGTGGCGATGAATGCAGAGTTAATGAAGTTGGGTTTGATCACGGCCGAGCAGGTGGCGAAAGATTCAATCGACGAACCAGCCTGCAAAAAATACTACATGCACGGCTTAGGCCACTCGCTGGGCTTGGGGGTGCACGACATTGCACCGCTCAATGGTCCGTTGGCTGCTGGCTGGGTGCTGACGGTTGAGCCGGGCATTTATATTCCGGAGGAGGGAATCGGCGTGCGTCTCGAAAACGACATTCTGATTACCGAGCAGGGCCCGGTCGATCTGTGTGCCCACGTGCCAATCCTGCCGGACGAGATTGAGGGGCTCATGGCCACCCGCTAAAAACTCGGGCCGGCAAAAAGCGCCAAGACAGGCAGTGGGCAGTGGCAAATTTTTTCTCTATACTTTCGAGGCCATTTACCTTGCGGAGCAACACCCGATGCGATTCTCGCCTATTCTTTCGAACTCCCTACTCATTCTCACCCTTTTTCTGTTGGAGACTGCCGTGCACGCCGCCCCTGCTGCTGAAGTTCCTCATCCATCACTCCCCGCCGGCGCCGGAAAAGTTGACGCCGACGCGCCCAAAACATTTGTGGCCACAGCGTCGGGCTTGCAATACCGCGTTTTGCGTAAAGGCGCGGGTGCAAATCCCAAGGCCAGCAACACCGTGAAGGTGAACTACCACGGCTGGCTCGATGAGGGCAAGGTTTTTGATAGCTCCTACAGTCGAGGCGAGGCAATTGAATTTCCTTTGAGTGGCGTGATCCCCGGCTGGACAGAGGGCATGCAACTCGTCGGCAAGGGTGGCATGATCGAACTGCTCATCCCCAGCAATCTGGGCTATGGCCAGCGCGGCAGTCCGCCAGTCATTCCGCCAAACGCCACACTGCACTTCCTCGTCGAACT
>CAMBUD010000056.1 GCA_945871035.1 Planctomicrobium piriforme
GGTCTGCTCTCCAATCGGCCTTCAATCGATCTTTAATCACTTGAGCGGTGGCGGACAATATCGCCTTCAACCATGTAAATAACATCTTCGGCGATGTTCGTGGCCATGTCGGCAATCCGCTCGATGTGCTTTGAAACCGAATTGATTCGCAGTAAGGTTTCCAACTTCTCAGGCTGGCTCTTAATGCCCTGAAGAATCTTGCGGCGGATGTGTCCGCGCGCTTCGTCAACGGCATCGTCCTCCTCGCGAACTTGCCGTGCCAGTGATGGATCGGCGTTGACCACGGCGTCGAGGCAATGCTTCACCATTTCCTGGCTCTTCATCGCCATTGTGCGAATTTCCGGCGGCAATTCGCAAGGCTCTCCGTTGCACAACTGCGACACCCGCTTGGCGATGTTTTTGGCAAGATCGCCCATCCGTTCCAAATCGTTATTGATCTTGAGTGCCGCAACCACAAAGCGCAGGTCGGCCGCGACGGGTTGGTAGAGCGCGAGCATCTTCAGGCACTCTTCCTCCACCTCGACTTCCATTCGATCGATCTCATCGTCGCTAGCCATGACCCGCTGTGCCAGTGACGCATCGCGGTTGATGAGCGCTGTAATGGATTTCGATATTGCTTCCTCGACCAACGTCCCCAAAAGCAGAATTTTCTGCTTGAGATGCTCGATTTGTCGCTCAATATGACGGGTCATCTAAGGGCCTTTGCAAAACGTGTGAACGGCTCAACCAAATCGTCCGGTAACGTACGCTTCTGTCTCATGAAGAATCGGTTTGGTAAAGATTTCAGTGGTCGGCCCGTATTCGATCAGCCGACCCAGATACATAAAAGCCGTGTAGTCGCTGGTGCGGCTAGCCTGTTGCATGTTGTGGGTCACGATCAGCACTGAATACCGACCCCGCAATTCTTGAATGAGGTCCTCTACCTTGCCGGTTGCGATCGGATCGAGCGCCGAGCAGGGTTCATCGAGCAGCAGCACTTCTGGCTCGGCAGCGATCGCCCGTGCGATGCACAAACGCTGCTGTTGGCCACCGGACAGACCCAGCGCGCTGTCATAAAGCCTGTCCTTGGCCTCGTCCCACAAAGCAGCACCCCGCAGGCTGGCTTCGCATACCTCATCAAGCACACCGCGGTTGTTCTCGCCATCGATGCGCAGCGAGTAGACAACATTCTCATAGATACTCATGGGAAATGGGTTCGGTTTTTGAAACACCATGCCCATCCGCTTTCGTAAGTCGATGACATCCATCCGTGGATCGTAAATCGAATCGCCGTTAAGCCGCATGTCGCCGGTGATGCGCACGCTCTGCACGAGATCGTTGAGACGATTCACGCTTCGCAGCAGCGTTGATTTTCCGCACCCGCTGGGCCCCACCAGAGCAGTCACCTTCTTATCTGGAATGGGCATGGTGATGCCGTGCAGGGCCTGCTTTGTGCCATACCAAAGATTAAACCGGTCGATCTCAAGCACTGGGCTTTCGTTCAGCACCTGCTCGTGAACCTCTGTGGGCACCTCGTAACCGGCGGCCACCGCGAGGAGTCGATCGGCAGGCGGGGGCGGAGTGCTCTGCTGGGGTGGGATGGTTGCGTTCACTCTATTCTCTGGACGATTGTCTATTTGAGGCTGCATGCTAAGGGGCTTTTGTTGGGCAAGCTTTGAGAGGCGACTGCTGCTGCCCTGCTGCTCGAGAAAATAATACTTTAAAAATGCTGGGCAATGAAGCGGCGCTGCAAACGGGAGCGAATCCAGACAGCTGTTCCGTTGAGAAGCACGATAATGGCTATCAGTAAAAACGTGATCGTAAACACCATCGGTCTAGCAGCTTGGCTATTGGGGCTTTGAAACCCGACGTCATAAATCAAGTAGGCCAGATGCATGAACTCGCGTTCGGGATGGACAAACGGAAATCGGCTATCAATCGGCAGGTCAACCGCCAGTTTTTTGACCCCGACAAGCATCAGCGGTGCCACTTCGCCCGCCCCGCGGGCCATGGCAAGAATTAAGCCCGTCATGATGCCGGGCAGCGCCCGCGGCAGCACAATGCGACGGATCGTCTGCCACTTGCCAGCACCACAGGCGTAGGATCCTTCGCGCATGGAGTTGGGAACTGCAGACAGCGCTTCTTCGGTGGCAACGATGACAACCGGCAGCGTAAGGAGCGCAAGCGTGAGCGATGCCCAAAGCAGGCCGCCGGTGCCAAACGTGGGCTGATTATCGGCCACCAGGCTGGCTTGGAAAAAAATGTCGTCGATACCAGCCCCCAGCACGTAGCAAAAAAATCCGAGCCCAAACGCTCCATACACGATGCTCGGAACACCGGCAAGATTATTGATCGCGATGCGCACGGCCGTTGTCAACGGACCACGCGTGGCGTATTCGCGCAAGTAGAGAGCCGCTAAGACTCCAAAAGGCGCCACCAGAAGCGACATGATGAGCGTCATTGCCACCGTTCCCAAGATCGCGGGAAAAACACCCCCGGCACTATTGGCCTCACGTGGATCATCCACAAGAAATTCCCGCCAGCGCGCGCCATACACGCCCAGTTTCCCGAGCACCGAAAGACGATTGGGCTGCCACGCTCGCACGATCGAGTCGAGAGCGAGCATTTTTTTCTCTCCCGCGGCCGTGGCAAATTCAACGCGCCAGGCCACATTTGCGTTGCGTAATGCAGCCGTTTTTTGATCGAGAACCACCGACTGGCTCGCAGTCCGCTTGATCACGCTCTGTTCGCTGGCCACTGCTGCTGCAAAGGTGGAGCTCTCGCGTCCGCTATCGAGATCGGCCTGCACAACTGCCAGTCGAGCCGCCCGTAATTCCCGCTGCAACACGCCGCGGTCGTGCCTATCGATCCGCAACGCCTCACAGCAGCGGCGCCGCGCAGCAGCATGCACTGCTACAAAAGCCTGCCAGGTCTGCGCCGAGCCTTCGGCCACGATGCGATCCCCCTCTAACAACCGCAGTGGGAAACCATGAAACCGTCCTCCCTCCAGTCGTTCCACTGCTGTGGCCCACTCCGGCAGGCTTATCTGGAGAATTTCCCCCTGATCAAACCATTCATAGTGCTTGCCGTCGATTTCAAAGTTGGCAGTTCGAACAAGTTTGCGACTGATGGGCTTGGGAACGTCGTCGGATTGATCGATCACCTCCTCGCGAGCGGTTATCTCACCGAGCACGCGGCGTCCATCGGTCAGCTCCACTAATTCCATCGCTGCCGGCCAAAATGTACTCGCCCCACGCACGGTTATAAACAGCAGCAGTCCCGTGATCATCCCGATCGCTATTGCCAGCGAACCACCGGTCAACCACACCCAAGCCTCGCCGTGAGCAGCCAAGCTTGAGTGTGCCGATCGCAGTCGACGCGGAGATTGTTTGTTAAAGCTCATGCGCCCTCCGCCGAAAACGCTGACGGACAATTTCTGCCACCGTATTGACGACAAATGTCATGGCAAACAGTGTCAAAGCTGCCAAGAAAAGCACGCGGAAATGGGCGCTGCCGCGGGCTGCTTCTGGCAACTCTGTCGCTATCGCTGCCGAGAGCGTCTGAAAACCGTTGAACACATTCCAGCCCATTAATGGCGTGTTACCGGCGGCCATTAACACGATCATGGTTTCACCGACTGCACGCCCCAGTCCGATCATGACTGCCGAAAACAGTCCGCTGGCAGCGGTCGGCATGATCACGCGCACTGCCGTTTGCCAAGGAGTAGCACCAGCGCCCAGCGAAGCACTCCGCAAATGATCTGGCACGCTTGATAACGCATCGTCGGCAATCGTAAAAATCAGTGGAATAATTGCGAAGCTCATGCCGAGCGCAACGACCAGCGCATTGCGCTGGACATAAGTGCCAAACAGGCCGCCGCGGGTGTCCAGTCGCAGGGCATCGAGAAACATTGCCGCCGCTACCGCGATTGCCACGGTGCAAGCGACGCCCACGCCAAACATTCCCAGTGACACAATCGCCGCCTGTGGCTGCGACCAATTTGTACTTTTGCGACGCAACCACGGATTGACAATTTTCCCAACCAAAACGGTCGTTGCCACACCTGCCAATGGCAATAAGGCCAGCACCCAGCCACCCAGGCCGCTCCCACCGCCGCCATCCAGCCAAGCCTGCAGATCTCCCTGAAAGAGGAGGCGTTCGACCCACCCAGCGCTTGCCATCGCCACCAATATGCCTGCTGGGAGAGCCACAACCATAATCACCGGGAAACGCCACCCGCTCAATTGGCTTCGCCATCCGGCCGGTAGCAACTGCCAAAGGTGTGCACCTGCCACGAGCGTGAGTGGCACTGCAAAGAAACCCGTAATCACCGGCATCACTGCCTGCTCAAGGAGCGGAGCAACTACCAAACCTGCTACGAATCCCAACACAACGCTCGGCAAGCTGGCCATCATTTCGATTGTTGGCTTGATGCGGGCTCTCCAGGTGGAATGCATGAACTGACTGGCATAGAGCGCGGCGAGAATGGCGATCGGCGTAGCAAACAGCATCGCATAGATGGTGGCTTTGAGTGTGCCGAAAATCAGCGGCATCAGGCCAAACTTCGACTCAAATGACTCATGCCCTGTGGTCTCCCACGTGTGCATGGCAGCCGGATAGTTTTCGTACCAGACCCCACCGAAAAGTGAACGCGGCGAAACCTCGGGGTAGCCAGCGTCGAGTGCCCAGGCGCTGATCCGCGTGGCATCAACAGCCAGTAAACGGTTTTCGCGCGGCGCAATCAGCATCTGGCTAGCCGGACCGGCAAGCGCTCCTGCAGCCGTGGCCGGCACGCTCAGCACGGTTGATTCGGCGGTGGACTGCAGCAGGCGAATCATCCCGGTCGAATCGGCGACAGCAAACAACCGCGACCGTGGCGATGCGGCCATCGCAGTGATCCGTACGGCTTGCCCACTGGAATGAGCCGGGGGGAATGTTTTTGCCGCCATCATTTTTAAGCCATCGGCAGCCTGCGCACCGGCAGCCCGCGTGGCGAAGAAGACTCGTACACTGCCGGCCGAGTCAGCCACTGCCAAAGATGTTCCGCCAAAGAGCCGGGCGACTGCGGCCACTTCGACAGCGTCCTGAGTAACAGAAAAAGTCTCCATCAGCACCGGTGCTTCAATGTCGCGAATATCGTACCGCAGCGCAGTGCCGTCGATTGCCATCACGAACAACTGATCGCCCAACTCCGACACACGCACAAATTGCATGCGCCCTGCGTCGCTCTTTTCTTTTGCGGCAGAAGGCGCGCTGATCAAGGGTTCGATGATGGAACCCGTGGACGTTTGTACCATTGCGTCGGTCAGTAAGTTTCGTCGCTGGGAAACTGACTCCACGCGCACGCGGCCGTTGGCGTCGATCGCTGCCAGCAACGATCCGTTGGCGAGCGGCGTGATGTCGACGTCGATCACCTGAGCGTTGAGGCTGGCGGTTGTGTGGGCTGGTAATTCAGCGATCAACTCAACGCGCGAGTATTGCCCGTTGGGGTTGTGAACAATGACGGCATCCTGCCAAACGCGAACTGCCCCCCGCTCAATGGCTTCGCCCGACGGCAGGTCGCTGGCCGCCAGAAAGGTCGATTCCAATCCGATCCGTCCCACACGCAAGGAGCCGTCTCGGTAGCCCACAACAGCCTGCATGGTGCCGGACAATGTGCGGATGGCGGTCGCCTCTGCGAGCCTGCAATCGGCAGCCGAACGACTCAGAAGGCTTTCGCCATGGGCGCTGTCGAGCACCTGCAATCGCCCGTCGTTTTCGGCAAACAGCCAAACCACGCTCCCGGATTCATCCGTCCCCATGCCGAACGCGCCCGTTGGACCGTGTGCCACCGGTCCAGCATGCTCAAAATCTAATTGCGCCGATCGAAAGAGCGGCAGCGCGACTGCCAGCAAAAATATTCCCACCATCAAAACGGCCGCAATCGTACTCAAGCCGCCAAAGGTGATCAGCACACGCGCGAGTTGGTCACCAAACTTGACCCACGGCCGAGTCGTGCGCCGCCGTGGGCGACCGGTGAATGGAGACTTGGGTTGCATGCCTAAGCTGCCCATTGGAGCGCAACCTTTTTCTTTCGGAAGCAACAGCCGTCAAGGTTTTTCAAGACCGACGCTTTTGAGTCCCCGCTGGGCTACTGGAAAAGTCACCGGTAGGTAGCCGTCTTTTTTTACATCTCCCTGACCGGTGCTGCTGAGAACATACCGGAGAAACTCTCTCCGCAATGGATCGAGTTGTGTACCGGGCTTGTAGTTGACGCTCAGGTAGAGAAATCGGGACAGCGGATACTCGCCCGAATAGGCAAACTCCGGCTCCGCCCAGATCGCAGCGGCGCCGGTTTTGGGAGCCAATCCTAAGGCACGCACGTCAGCTGTTTTATAACCGATGCCGCTGTAGCCCATGCCAAACTTATCGCTGGCGATCGACTGGACAACCGACGAACTCCCGGGTTGCTCCTTGACGGTTGTTTTAAAGTCGCCTTTGAAAAGCGCGTTTTCCTTAAAAAAACCGTATGTGCCGCTGGTTGCGTTGCGACCGTAGAGGCTGATCGATTTGTCTTTCCATTCTCCAGTGAGCCCCACGTCGCCCCACGTGCGAATCTCACTGACAGCGCCCCCTTTTCGGTTCTTGGAAAAAATGGCGTCCACTTGCTGGAGCGACAGACTCTTGAGCGGATTGTCCTTGTGCACAAAGACGGCCAACATATCGATGGCTGTGGGAATCACTGTTGGAGGATAACCGTGCTTTTCCTTAAACGTGTCGATTTCGGACGGTTTCCAATCACGGCTCATCGGACCAAAGGTGCACGTGCCCTCAGTGAGCGCCGGCGGTGCCGATGCCGATCCCTTGCCTTCAATGCCTTCGCTCACGCTGGGATAAAACTTTTTAAAGCCCTCGGCCCAAAGAGCCACGAGGTTATTCATCGTGTCGGAGCCGACGCATTTGAGCGATCCAGCGACCTCGCCCGGCACTTTTTCGTAGACTCCGAGCATTTCGGTGGGCGTTTCGGTTTTGTCTTCTGCATTGCTGAGGTGTGGCAGTCCCCACACAGCCAGAATCAACAGTACAAAACAAAGGCTGAGTGAAATCCTTTTGCGACTGACGCATCTGCAGCCAGCCACTGCACGAAAGATGTAAACACAGTGTTCCTTACTTTGCATGCGATCGCTCCTGATGGCTGATGTAGCTCACTACCGGTGATTCATAAAAAAATGGGTGCAGGGCAAAACATTAGCTGCCGATTGTGAGCATTTCATGAGCGCAGCCAATTCGGCTCAGCGCACGACTGGTTTTAGAGACTTTTTTAGTCGTTATCGCGCAGCTCGGCGTTCGCGGCGTGGGTGGGGGCAAAACCCCGTCGCAGCGTGTTTTCCGTAATTGTTTGGGCCACGACAAACTGCCGGAGATAGTCGGTGCCGCCAGCCTGACTGCCGGCACCCGACAGGCGATACCCGCCAAATGGCTGCCGGCCAACCATCGCGCCGGTGATGGCGCGATTGAGATAGATGTTGCCTGCTGCAAGCGCAGCACCGGCCCGCTTGAGATGCGCCGGACTGCGTGAGAAAACGCCGGCGGTGAGTGCATAGGAAGTGCCATTGGCCATTTGAATCGCATGCTCAAAATCGCGGGCGCGAAACACGGCCAGCACCGGTCCAAAAATCTCCTCCTGCCCCAGCAGGCCGGTTGGATCAGCATCTGCAAAAACGTGCGGACCGATAAACCAGCCCTGCTTTCCCAAGGCTCCTACGTCGACCGCCACCACCTCGCGACAGGTTTGGCGACCGTGCTCGATAAACGCTTGCACCCGATCACGAGCCGCCTCATCCACCAGCGGCCCGATCCGCGTGCCAGCCTCTTCGGGGAGCCCCACACGCAGACTTTGCACAGCCTGCGACAGTCGTTTAACAAACGCATCGTGAATACGATCGATAACAATCACCCGCGAGCAGGCCGAACACTTTTGCCCTTGGAAGCCAAATGCGCTCTGCACAACGGCCACAACTGCCTCGTCGAGATCGGCATCGTCATCGATAATCATTGCATTCTTGCCCCCCATTTCTGCGAGCACTCGCTTGACAATCGGACTCGGGTTTCCGGATGTCGCTGCAGCCAGCGCATGGATCGCTAGCCCGACGGTGCGCGAGCCAGTAAACGCCACGATCGCCGTATCTGGGTGCCCGACCAGTGCGGGGCCGACGCTTTCGCCACGGCCGGGCAAAAAAGCCAGCGCGCCGGCAGGCACGCCCGCCTCCAGCAGTATTTCGAAAAGCCGGAGGGCTACCAGCGACGACTGCTCCGCCGGCTTCATCACCACCGTGTTACCGGTGACAAGCGCCGCTGTGGTCATGCCGGTGAGAATTGCCAGCGGAAAATTCCACGGTGCAATCACAACCGTCGCACCGCGGGGGATGTATTCCGTTCGATTTTCCTCTCCGGCAACGTCGTGGCGACGTGGCTGACCGAGCTTGAGCGCCTCCTGTGCGTAGTAGTTGCAGAAATCGATCGCCTCTGCCACTTCCGCATCCGCCTCCCGCCACGGCTTCCCCACTTCAAAAACCTGCAGCGCCGCTAGGTCAAATCGCTGCCGCTCGAGGATCGCACCGGTCGCCCGTAACACGCCTGCTCGATGGGCATATCCGCTCGCACTCCACGCGGGCAGAGCCTTGACCACTGCAGCCACTGCCCGGCAGGCCAACTCGGGGTTCGCCGCACACACAGCCGCCACCTGCCGCGAATGGTCGGCAGGATCGTGACGCAAAAATCTGTCGGCAAGTTCCTCGCGCTTGCCATTGATCACCACCGGCACGACAGTCGGCTGCTCATGGCTCAAGTGCATGCGTTGCCGCTCGACTGCTTTTTGCATCGACGACCGCACCGACAGTAGAGAAAAATCGCTCAGCGGTTCGTTGGCAAACGCAGATCCCCCGACGGCAACGTTTGCCGCTGCCGTCGGCATTGCGCCACAACCCGGCGGCGCCAGCAGGGCATCGCTCGATACGTGCTGGATGAATCCCGCCCGCAAAAATGACTCATTGGAGGAGTTTTCCAACAGACGACGCACCAGATACGCCATGCCCGGCACGAGTTGGCCGTAGGGCATATACACTCGCATTCGCCAACCCGCAGCCGTAACCGCCTCCTTCTCCGCATCGCCCATCCCGTAGAGCATCTGCATCTCGATCGCCTCTCGCCTGATGCCAAGGTGTTCGGCCACGGCCATGCCATGCGCAAGGGAACGCACATTATGGCTTCCCAAGGCCGGCCGCAGCAGCTGCGCATGCTCCAGCAAAAAGGTCGTTGCCGCTTCAAAGCAGGCATCCGTCTGCCACTTCTCCTCCCAAACCGGTACCGGCCAACCGGCGGCTTGAGCGTGGATGGTTTCATAGTCCCAGTAGGCCCCTTTTACCAGTCGCACCCAGATAGGAGTGCCTCGGGTGCGCGCCCATTCCAGCAGATCCATGAGGTCTTTTGGCGCATCGCGCAAGTAGCACTGCACAACGATGCCACAGTGCGGCCAATCCCGAAATTCCTCCTCGCTGGCAATCTGTTTAAAAATTGCCAGCGCTAGGTCTTTGGTGGCATAGCTCTCCATGTCGATGTGCACCTGCGCGTGCTGCGCCCTGGCCAACCGCCAAAGTGGTCGCAGTCGTGCGAGGACGCGGTTTGTCGTGCCTTGCGGATCGATGGCGTCATACTGACTATCCAGTGCGGAGAGCTTAAGCGACACGTTGACTCGCGGCAGTGGCGCACCCGGACCGGCATCAACGAGCGCATCGTAAACCCAGTGGGCGGCGATCTCCGGAAGCTCTTGGAGCAGATGGGAGTAGGCGGCGGCATAGGCATCGGCCTCGGTCTCACTCGTAACGGCCTCGCCGAGTAAATCGAGCGTAAACCCTCGGTGCAACCGACGCTCCTCAAACGCCGCCCGCGAGGCTTCGAGGGGAGTCGTGCCGGCAATGAATCGTCGCGCCTGCGCCAGCGTAGCAGCGCGCACCGCACGGGCAGCCAGCGGTGCCAGCACCCCACTGCGCGCCGCTTGGAGAGCCAATCGCAGCGGATTGGGGAGCGCGCGAATCGTCTCGTCGTCAATGTATTCACGCACGTGACGATTGAGGCTGACGGGGTCTTCGAGCATTGGCATGCAGTCGATGAGTCGGAAGAGGCGGATTTTGAGTGCATCATCGTGAGTCGCCCACTCCCCGGCCTGCTGCACCCACCACTCCGGCGAGACAGGCGACGGCTGACGGGCAATCGCTCGGTTCAGCAAGCCCCGGCCGATGCCCTGCACATTGGCCTCGATGCGTTCACGATCCACAGGTAACAGCTGAGAGGGGAACAGGGCGGCTGAAAAAGAATTTGGCGTCGGCAGGCAGACCGCTGCTGATTGCACCGGTTTTTTGGCCGCGTCACCGCGTGGGTTTAGGGTCATTTCCGTAGGCTTCCTCTCAGGCCAAGTCTACCTGCGCAAACCGTTTGGATTTCAATGGTTAGGGCATGGCATCTGATTTGCGGGCCGATCGAATTGCGACCCGATTCAAAACGCCCGCCGGGAGGCCGTGGTACAATCCAACTTCCGAGCAAACAGCCTAACGACATGCACCGGCCACAATAAGTAGTCCAAGCAACCGTGAATCCCAGGCCAGATAACGCCTACGAGACAATGGCACTCCGCGTGGATGCCCTCGGCCCTGTTGTGCTTCCGGCTCTTCTGCTGTGCGATTTTGGGCACCTTGCCCGCGAGATTATCGACCTGCAGGAAGCGGGTGCCGCGGCACTGCATTTGGATGTGATGGATGGCCACTTTGTTCGACAATTAACGTACGGATTACCGATTGTTGTGGCCACTCGAATGTCAGCCACTGTGCCGATTGAGGTGCACTTAATGGTCGAGGAACCCGAACAGACCCTCGCCGATTACGCTGCCGCAGGAGCCAATATCGTCACCGTTCATCTGGAGTCTCTGGCCCATCCGCTGGCCACTCTCAAAATTATCAAATCGCTTGGCCCCCGAGCCCACTTGGCAATCAACCCCGAAACGCCTGTCGAAAAAGTACTGCCGTTTCTCGATCACTGCGACGGGGTGCTCGTGATGAGTGTTTCACCCGGGCTAGGCGGTCAAGCCTTCAACCCGGTTGCCCTCGACAAATTACGATTTTTAACGGCCGTCCGCGCTCAGGAAGGCCTCGCCTTGCGACTGGCAGTTGACGGCGGTATTTCGACTGAAACAGTCGGCTTAGTGGCCGCAGCCGGAGCGGATTTTATCGTGGCCGGCACGGCCGTCATTCGCTCGGGCAACTATGCACATGCACTGGCAAACCTTGAACAAATTGCCCGCGATGCCATGCCGTCGCGGCAGCCTATACAGACACCATGATTCAATAATCCTTTGGGAGTATCTTTTTCCGATGGCTGATTTTCTTCTGGTCATTCGCGCAGGAGCAACTGCCTACGATCTTCAAGGCCGCATCAGCGGTTCGCTCGATATTCCGCTTTCCCCAGAGGGCGTGGCAGAAGCGACGCAAACTGCGGCTTTAGTCGCAACTGAACAGCCGGTTGCGCTCTACGCTTCGACCGCAGTCAGTGCCTTTGAAACAGCCACAATCATTGGCCGCACGATTGGTTTGCGCCCGCGGGGAGTTGCGACACTCGAAAATCTTAACCACGGATTATGGCAGGGCATGCTCGGCGCTGAAATCCGTCGCAAGCAACCACGGCTGTACCGACAGCGTCAAGAAAATCCTTGGTCCGTTTCACCACCGGAAGGAGAATTGCTAGAGGACGCCTGTCGACGCATCGAGGCGGCGCTAGAAAAATTACTCAAACGGCATGCCCGCGGACGAGTGGCAATCGTTCTGCCAGATCCACTCGATCGTCTTGTGCGCTGGCTGGTAGCAGGCGAGTCGCTGGGCGATCTTTGGTTGCGCGACCCCAATGGAAAACCGATCGTTGCGTTGCCTCTGGCCGTCCAGTGGCGCACCGGGCGTCTGTTGACTCAGGGCGAGCCCGGAACACGGGCTTCTAGGCACTACGGCGGCCTAGAAAAGATGCAGTCCTAACGGCGCTGCACTCTCTGCCGTTTTCTGGCTAAACTGCCCGAGTCCAACGGCCTGTTGTCCGCGTTGGCTGCAACCGCTCCAGCGTTCAAGTGTGCCGCTCATACAACTGTCCTTTTCTTTGTCTTCCTTTTTGCTCCCTCTGGATCCAGCATGACCCGTCGCCATCCATCGAATGTGAGCCACGCCGGTGCGAACACTGAAAACGCTACGACGGCGATACAGTCTAAGCGTGGCGTCCCTGAGGGCCTCTGGCAAAAGTGCGATGGCTGCCAGGCGACGATCTATCGCAAGGAGGCCGAGGATCTCCTCAATGTCTGCCCGCAGTGTGGCTACCACTGGTATGTCTCGGCGGCGCAGCGCATCGAGCAACTACTCGATGCCGGCACCTTTGAAGAGTGGGACACCAACCTCCGCCCCACCGATCCGCTCGGCTTCCATGATAAAAGGTCGTATGCCGATCGCATTGTTTCCGAACAGAAACGGACGGGGCTTTCCGATGCGGCCCTGACCGGAACAGGGATGATCCGTGCCCGCCGCGTGGCGTGCGGTGTCACAGATTCTTCGTTCATCATGGGCAGCATGGGCAGCGTGGTGGGCGAACGGCTGACCCGGCTTGTGGAACGTGCCACTACCGGTAAGCTCCCGCTCATTATTATCAGTGCCTCTGGCGGCGGCGCACGCATGCACGAAGGTATCTTGTCGCTCATGCAGATGGCGAAGGTATCGGCCGCGCTTGCCCGTTACTCTCACACGCGGGGCCTGTTCATCTCCGTCCTAACCAATCCGACCATGGGCGGCGTGGCTGCAAGCTTTGCCTCGCTGGGCGATCTGGTTTTTGCCGAACCCCGTGCATTGATCGGTTTTGCCGGGCCACGCACAATCAAGGCCACCATTCGAATCGACTTGCCAAAAGGTTTTCAAACGAGTGAGTTTTTGTTGGAACACGGCTTTATCGATCGCATTGTCGCCCGTAAGGATCTCAAGAGCGAACTCGCCCGAGTGATTGACTACTGCGGAGGCTGATGCTGCAATCGCGATTGAGGCCCAAACAATCGGGATCGATCGGCCATTGCTCCAAGAGTCTAGTACCGCCCCTCGAAGCCCGCGAAGCCACCGTGAATGACTGTGCTGCTCCCGGCATCGATGCCGGAAAGTGAGTTTGCATTGGTGATCAGGGTAGGCCACTGCCCGTCAGCCTGTGCGATATTGCCGACACCCACTACGCGATACCCCATTGAGAGACTCCACTTATCGGTGACGTCCCAGGCGATCGAGGTATCGACCGATCCCAGCCACGAAACAACGCTCGCCTTGGATTGAACGTTGACGGGCGCTCCGGAGGCAAATGTGGCCGCCGTGCCACTGCTGTTGGCTAGTAACGATGCATTCGTGATTGCGTTGCCCGCAAGGAGCACCTTTGGCAACGCCGAGAAACGGAGGCGGGGTGCAAGCCGCCAATCAAACTTGGCCCCAAATTGACCGCCATACAAATTATTATTGGTGGCAACGTTGAAATTTAGTTGATCCGCGCCACTTGTCGAGGAGAGCGTGAGTACGTCCTGCAGTTGGAAAAAACGAAAGCCAGCCAACCACATCAGATTCATGCGACGTTCTTGGGGTAAAAATTCGGGTCGCTCGTGCAGCGAGTACAGCCAGTTGATCTCTACATCGTTGACGAGATCTGAACGACTGATCTGCTCGGTATTGACTGCAGAAAGAATAGTTGAGGCCGCAGTGCTACCGATCGTTATTCCGGCTGTATTGGGAATGGCGACAATCGAACCGGTGCCACTCGACGCCACGGCGCTGGAACCGATGCCGTAGACTCCCCAATAGATGAATTCGATTGCGCTTTGCTGCTGCGGACCAAACCAGCGACCAACGTGCAGATCCAGACCACCCGGCCACGTGGCCGCGGCATTGCTCGTAGAGAGTTGTGGAACACCACTAAGCGGCTGCATCGTGGCAGCGCCTGCTGGCAGCGTGCGCGTCATCACCAGGCCACTGGCGCCGGCAAACCAGCGCGGCCAGCACGGCAGCATATCGGCATCTGTGCAGGAAGGGATGCCGGTAAATCCATCGGCATTGAATGGATCGTTGATGTACATCTCAGGCGGGTCACTGGTTGGATTGGGCAGCGACTCCTGCGCAGCGGCAACACCCACCAAGCAGACCGTCAGTACAAACGCGCCGGCCCGTACGCAGCCGCTCGCCATTCCACTGGATCGCATGAGATTGATAGGCATCCGCGGCACCAAACGGCTGGGCAAGCATGATTCAAAAGAGGGGCCGTCAAACGGGCCCGGATGCGGAAGGTTCTGGAAATCCCGCTCGGGGGTCAAGGCCGCTTTATCCCGCCATAGCCAGCACAATCGGAGCGTATAGAAACGTACTTTTTAGAGCTCCGGCGGCAAATTTTCCGGTGGAAAAACGGGGAGTTGTCCAAGAGGCGATACACTCCATCCCCAAGCGGTCACCGCGAGCGTGGCCCATCCATCGACGCTGTTCAGGGAGTTTGCGGGAGATGCCCCCGTCGCGGAAAGATCAGTCGAGCCTGACGCGTGCTGTCGCCCTTGCCTGGCTTGACCGTCGCATCAACTACGAGCGAGCCATACCCCAAAAAATATCAGCCGGCACATTCGGCCTGGCCCGCATGCGGCGACTGCTTGCCGCCATTGGTGCGCCACAGCAGCACTTTCCTGTCGTGCACGTGGCCGGCACCAAAGGAAAGGGCTCCACTGTGGCCATGATTGCAGCCATCTTGGCTGAGGCCGGCCACACCGTCGGACGCTACATGTCGCCGCATGTACACAATCTGGAAGAACGCATCGCTATCAATGACCGGGCAATCTCTGCGTCTGATCTTGTCAACGCCTTCAGGCATGTGATGCCGGCTGTTGATGCTATGGATCGGATTGCAGAAAAACGCAACACCAATGGCCCAACCTGGTTTGAGATCATGACGGCCATTGCCATGGTGCACTTTGCCCGCAAAAAAGTGCCCATTGCAGTGATTGAGACCGGGCTCGGCGGCCGACTGGATGCCACAAACACAGCGCAACCAATCCTCTCGGTTATCACCAGCATCAGCCTCGATCACATGGCCACTCTCGGAACTACTATCGAACAGATTGCTGCGGAGAAAGCTGGGATCATCAAACGCGGATGCACTGTGATTTCTGGCGTCAACAATGGAGCTGCCAGCGACGTGATCGCTGCCACAGCCA
>CAMBUD010000057.1 GCA_945871035.1 Planctomicrobium piriforme
CTGAAAATAAATCGGCCGCGAGCCTACGAAGACTTCATCGCTGTGGCGGAAGATCTGATTGCTCGCAAGGTGACATCGCCACAGCATTTGGGCATCAAAGGAGGAAGCAACGGCGGACTGCTCATGGGTAATATGCTCACCATGCGGCCCGATCTTTTTGGTGCGATCGTCTGCCAGGTGCCGCTGCTCGACATGCGTCGCTACCACATGCTCCTAGCTGGCGCGAGCTGGGTGGGGGAGTATGGCAACCCAGATGCGGCGAGTGAGTGGGGTTTTATTCGCCACTTTTCGCCCTATCATACTGTGCAACGATCGCAGGACTATCCACCCATTCTGATCACCACATCCACTCGCGATGATCGAGTGCACCCCGGACACGCTCGCAAAATGACAGCCCGTCTCCAAGCATTTAACAAGCCTGTCTTGTACTACGAAAATATTGAAGGGGGCCACGGTGGCGCTGCAAACAATAAACAGAAAGCGTTTATGGATGCGTTGGGTTACACGTTTCTAGAACGGAAGCTGCGCTGACGAGCCAAATAGACAGCCCTGCGATGCAGTTTCAAACGTGTCCCATGCCGCACATGCAATCTCTATCCCACATGCTGCCAGCTCGCCCGGCCGAGTCGCATGCGCTTGAAGTCGCTCTCGCCATTTCTGCTGCGCGCATTATCTGCACCACCACAGGCCGCGCACAAGCGGCTGTTGCATTGGCTACTGAGCGCCCGCAGTCGCAGGTTGCGGTTTGGTTTCTCGATCTCTTCCAGATGCACGCGGCCCAAGCTGCGTGGGGTGCAGCGCCTCTCGGCCTGCAGGGAGCCTGTGTGGCCGACATGCCCGCCGGACCGTATGAGCTAGCGGTCGTGCCGCTTTCCAAGGATGGCGACGCAGAGTTGTCCCGTGACATTCTGCAGGCAGCTATGCTGAATCTGGCGATCGGTGGCACGCTCGTAACGGCGATCGACAATCCGCACGACCGCTGGCTGCGAGAACAGTTGGCGACCACTGGGGAAACCGTCCGCGTGCGACCCGGCAGCGAGACCGTGGCCTACATCGTGGAAAAAACTGGTCCCCTGCCCCGCGTGCGGAATTTTTCTTGTTCATTTGTGTTTCGGGATCGGGATCGACTCCTGCAGGCCGTCACGCGACCTGGCGTGTTTGCCCACCGCCGGATTGACCCTGGGGCTCGGCATCTACTGGCAGCGATTAATCCTGCGCCACAGGCACGCGTTTTAGATATTGGCTGCGGGTCGGGTTGCGTAGCAATGGGAATCGCCGCTCGCGATTCCACTATTTGCGTGCATGCCTTTGATAGTGCGGCACGAGCGGTTGAGTGCACGCAGTTGGGTGCTGAATTAAATGCTTTGCCGAATCTTTCGGTGGCGCTTGAAGCGCAGGGCAGTGTGCCGGAGGCAGGCACCTACGACTTCGCATTGGCAAATCCTCCTTACTATGCAGACTTCAAGATCGCCGAACGATTTGTCGAGGCGGCTTGGAGCGCACTTGCTCCAGGGGGCACGCTCGTGATCGTTACCAAGCAGCCGGGCTGGTATACAGAGCATCTGCCGCATACGTGGCACAACGTCGCCAGTGAACTGGTCAAGAATTATCACCTCATCGAAGCCGTGCGTCCTTGATGATCTGCCGCTCGTCAGAATTCCTGCCGACGCACACTTCTGTAGCGCCATTGTCTGCACGCTTTGAAAAGTCTAGCGATTGACATGGATCACCTGTGCGGGAGGAAATCCGTTGAAGTGTGTGCTGCTCGCGGCAGAATAGGCGCCGATATTCTCGGTGTAGAGATAGTCGTCCAGTTCCAACTCTGGCAATTGCTCGGCCAGGCTTATGGTATCGAGCGCATCGCACGTCGGCCCAAACACTGCACAGATCTGCGTTGGCCCCTTCTGAAAGCTTTTCAGGTGATAGGTACAGTGGTCGAAGATGATGCCCGAGTAGGTGTGGTAGACACCGTCGTCCACGTAGTAACAGAGCTTTTCGTTTCGAAAAGCCTTGCCGATGATCTTTGACACTGCGTTGCCTGCAGACGCAACGAGAAATCGACCCGGCTCAGCCAGAATCTCAATGGACTTGGGAAAGAGCCTGTCGATTTCATGATTGATTTTCTTGGCCAGTGAACTAAAAGCTGGCACACTCTCGTCGTAGGCTGCCGGAAAGCCCCCGCCGATATCGAGCAGCTTGAGTTCGAATCCTCGCGATTTTGCCTCGGCAAAGATTCCAGCGCTCAGATGAATCGCCTGAATGAAGTTGGTTGGATTCGTGCATTGGCTGCCCACGTGAAACGAGAGGCCTTCCACAACGAGCTTGTGTTTGTGGGCATACTCAATTAACTCCACAGCCTCGCCCGGCAGTGCACCAAACTTACTAGAAAGCTCAACCATCGAGCCTGTATTGGGTACACGCAGACGCAGGGCAAGGCCAGCATGTGGGGCATGCTTGGCAATTTTTTTCACTTCCTCGTGGTTGTCAAATGTCACCAGTGGCTTGTATCGATCGAGTTCCCGCAGCGTCTCCACAGGCTTGATCGGATTGGCGTAAATGATCCGGTCCCAGATGAAGGCCTGCCGTTCCTTGGCCGGGAGTTTCTTGATGAGCTGATGAACCGTATGAAACTCCTGCATGCTTGCTACGTCGAAGCTGCCGCCGAGTTTATAAAATGTTTCAACGATATGGGGATCGCTGTTGACCTTGATGGCATAGTAGATCTGGACGCGGGGAAAATGCTTGCGGAAGCGAGCGTAGTTTGCGCGTAGTTCTTTGTGGTCGACAATGAAGAGCGGAGTGCCGTGCTTTTTTGCCAGTTGCAGAAGAGTTTTCTGTTTCATCACGTTTCCCTTGGGCGCGGGTGATTAATCTCCATCCGAGAGCAGGAAGTTTTTAAATTGCCACGGGTCATCGGGGCTGATCTTTGGCTGATTGTAACCCTCAAAAGCATTGGCGTAGTTTTGCAGCGGGGTCCAACTAGAGGCGATGGAGATAAACTTTCCGAGGTAGGGCTTTGCGATCCCCAGCACGTAGTCGTGAGGCAGATCGTCGGGAAGTTTTACGCCTTGATTGGGGTGCTCGATCGACCACATGCAGGCTGCTACCACGGAAATGGCCACCTGCATTGTGGTAGCGTTTTGATGCGGAACAAGGCGACGCGATTCCTCGATCGAGAGGTCGGATCCACACCACCACGACGTGAGCGGATGCCCCATGACAAGCGCCCCGAGGATGTCTGAGCCGCTGGTAATTTCATCGGTCATGATGCGAATGTTTGGCTGCAGTTGATAATCGTAGCCCCGTAATTCATTCAGGCTGGCGATTGCCGCGTCGCACGGGCAATACGCGTAGTGCACAGTGGGCCTGTAGATCGTGGTGCCATCGGCATCGCGAACCGACAGTTTTTCGGTGATGCTGAAGGCCTCGCCGTGACGCACTACCATTCCCACGATGGTGTAGTTTGGCACCCAGCTGGAAACGAATGTGTTCATACCCATACGGGCCAAGCAGATCTGACTTTGTGGTCCATCGGAATGTTCGTAGGCATAGGGCGGCAACTCTTTTTCGTGTGTGCCCCAACCCATTTCAACGGTTGTCGTACCCTCCTCGCGAAAGCCTTCCACGCTCCACGTATTAACAAACTCGTCGACTTCCTTGGGGCGGTTTGTAATTTGAGTGTCACGTTCACTGCAATGGATCACCTTCACGCCCAGTTCGTGCGACAGATGATTGAACGCCTGATTTTGAATGTGCTGCTGGATTCGTTCGGCTGGCGCGCCGATAAACTTTTCCTCCTCCAAACACTTCTCGGCAATGTCGAGGAGTGCCTGCTTAGTGAAATGGCTGATGAGGCCGGGGTTGGCGCCGTGCTCCAACACCGCCGTGGGCCCTGGTGACGTCCAGCCAGCGATCATCTTGCGCAGATTCATGTGCCGCCAGTAGAGCGTGAGATGCGTGGGGTGTGCGTTTTTTGCGTTCTCGTAGGGGTCCCAGAGTTCGACAGACGTGTTGATGTAGAGAACGCCATGATCGTGGCACCACTGCACGATCTGGCAGCAGTCGATATTCCAAGCCAAGTCTATGAGTAAGTCGCCGGCCGACAAGTGCCTCGCCAGCACCGCTGCTAAATTAGCCGGCTCAATTTTTTCATGCACAAATGTTACGCCTCTTTCAAGCCACGGCTGGAGAGCGGCGTGTTGCGGCGCAAAATCGAGGATCGTGATATTCTTGGGCGACACCTTCACGTGCTCGAGTAGAATCGGCAGCGTGCATCGCGCTACGGCACCAAAACCAACAAAGAGAATCCGTTTATTAAATGGCAGCATGGAGTGACTTTAGAGTCCTAGGCGTAGGAAAATGGCAGGCAGGATTATATCGAAGGAATGCTGGTACGCACCGATTTTTTGCAGGCATTTGACCGCCTGCAGTGGTGGGTGGAAGGTCAATGCCCTCTTTTTAGTCTATTTTCTGGTCCTCCCATACTGCCTGTCGATTTTTTAAAAAAACGGTTGCTGTCCGATAACCGTTGGTCGCTAGGCTATCGGGGAGCGATAGCGGCGCTCGAAAGCGAGTGCATGGGAGTTCGCTCCTGAGACTTTCGACTCCTCACACAATCCAAACCTTGTTTTGCATGAACTCCATGAACGTCATGAACGTTATGAACTCCGGTCTCCACTGGCTGCTGCTGGCGTGTGCTGGTGCCGTTGGCACTCTCCTGCGAGCGGGCTGCAACCACTTATCGGTTCGCTACTTGGGGAGTGGGTTTCCGTGGGCCACCTTGGGCGTGAATGTGCTTGGCTCGTTTGCATTTGGAGCAATTATTGGTCTGAGTCGGTCGCGAGATGCGATGCCCATTGCGGTTGAAAAGATTTTGCTCGTCGGACTGCTAGGCGGTTTTACAACTTTTTCAAGCTTTGCATTCCAGTCATTTGAGATGCTGGAAAACGGCCGCCCACTGACCGGCATCGCCTACATACTCGGCACGAACATCGCTACGCTGCTCGCGATCTGGGGCGGCCTGCGATTGTTCGGCGGCTAGGATTCCTCGCCGGTTCCAGTGTGCATCCGACGATCGCCGCTTCCACGACACCTCCCGAATTGCGTGCCGACCCATGAGAACTCAACCCACTTTCGGGCCGGTCGAGTTGTCCCTGACAGCGGCAGGCGGGCATGGAAACGGGGACACAACTTCTATACCCCCCCTTTGGAAGAAACTGTACCTGTCCCAGTTTCTTTGGCACGAGCCACTAAAATCGTACGCCGAAGCCGGCGTCGGAAAAAAAGCTGGCGGCGTCGTTGCTGAGTCCCCAGCCAAAGCGAATGCCGATTTCAAGATTCTTGGTCAGCAGGTAGTGCGTGCCTGGGCTGAAGAAAGGGCTCGCTTCTTCGTTGGGTAAGCCATCGGTATACGACCCAAAATATTCGGCGTGCACCTCCCATCTTTCACTGACGGGAATGCGGAGCACCACAGACGGCGCCCACTTATTGAACCACGATTGCTCCCCTTCGGAATAGGCGTAGCGAACGGCCGCGTCCAGTTGCCAGCCTGCGGCAGACTGCCACCCAAAGGCGTAGGTGACCACCGGAGTGGTGCCAAAGAGATCGCCCGAGGTGGGAGTAAATGCCTCGACGATAAGGCAGCTTTTGGGGGTCCAGTCGTGCTGCTCGGTGGTGGATGCCTTGAATCCGTAGAGCACGTTGGATTCGTACGCGACGGTGCCGTCGGATCGGCCCGCGCCGCCCTCGGCATTGGTCACCAGATAGCCACCGCCATTGTCGACGTAGCCGCCCCCGATCCGCCACTCAATGCGATCGCTAGCACCGATGCGGCACAAAAGTTCGGGGTAGCTATTGGTGGGAGGTCCGCTCCTGTTATCGATGTAAACGTAGGAACCCTCCGTGAGCACTGTGCCTGGCTTCACCGTGTGGGTGGACGGCGTAAACGCGTCGCGATCGGTTTGCAGATCGACATACTCCTCGGCGGGGCAAACCGCGGGAAGCATCCCAACCAGAAGCAGTGCCGCGACACGTTTCAGCGTGAAGCAACTCGCGTGCCTCATCGCATCGAGCGGCATGTTTTTGCGGCTTAGCATTGCCCGCCTTGTCTAACAGCCAGAAGTCTCTGGAAAACAACGCTTTTTTCGAGGCAGAATAAACTACTAAACAAACGAACAGTCGGGGCGGAGAGATTCGAACTCTCGACCTCCTGGTCCCAAACCAGGCGCGCTACCAACTGCGCTACGCCCCGAAATACGAAAACTGCCCAGGCTGGCATGACTGCCATGCCGTAGATCGAAAAGCAGTCTACTCCATGCCGGCCCTGCGTCATGACAACCCATAAATCGATCCGAAAATTGGGGCATCTGAGGCTCTTTGGGGGGTCATTGCGAGGAAAATAATGCCCGGCATCATCCGGCCATGTGTTCGAGAAGACGCTGAAACTCAGACAGATCAACAAACGGAATGACAATTCGGCCCGAGCCCTTACTCGTCGCATGCACGACTACTTTTGTGCCGAGCGCCCGCCGCAGTTTATTTTCAACAGCTACAATCTGACTGGAACGCCTCGTCGCTGGCCGTCCAGAACGGCGCTGATGAACCGAGCCGATGGCGGTCGCTTCATCGTTGCCGTCTTGTGCAATGCGATCCGCACTTTCTTCACTCCCATTCTGACCATCATTTTCATCGGCACGAAGAATCTCTTGCACCACTGTCTCAATCGTCCGCACCGACAATCCCTCAGCAACAATTCTGTCGGTTAGTCGCGTCTGCTCGTGTTCATCACCAAGCGGCAAGAGTGCCCGCGCATGCCCCATCGATATCATACCTGATCGTAATTTCTGCTGGACTGCCTCGGGCAGTTCGAGCAGTCGGATCAAATTTGCTACCGTTGAACGATCAATTGAGAGTCGCTTGGCAAGTTCTTCCTGCGTGCATTGCCACGCCGTAAGATACTGCCGAAAACTTGCCGCCTTTTCGAGGGCATCGAGATCGCGACGCTGCAAATTCTCGACAATGGCAATCTCAGCCATTTGCCTATCGTCTACATCCAGTACGCGCACCAACACACTGTCCCAACTGAGCGAACGTGCGGCGGCCAATCGTCGCTGGCCAGCAATGAGCTGGTAGCGGTCGCCACGGGCTCGAACCACAATCGGTTGCACCAACCCATGCTCGCGCAGGCTCTCGACTAATTCTGCTAGCTCATTGTCGTTGACATTGCTGCGCGGTTGCCAAGGATTAGCGTCGATTAAATCGGTGGCGATCTCGTTGGTCGGCAGCGAGGCTGCCGCCTGCTCGATCTCTTCGGGGGCGTGCAGAATCAGCTTGGCTGCGTTAGCGCCACTGCCGGAATGCGCAGCCATAACGGCCGTGCTGCTGGGCAGCGTTGCGGCAGAAGATTGCTCCAGCCCAGCACGGCCCAAAAGGGCTTCAAGACCACGGCCCAGTCGTCGTTCCTTACTCACAGTCGCGTACCTCCATGCATAGTTCTGTGTAAGCCCGCGCCCCTCTTGAGCGCGGTGCGTAATCGATCACGCTCTGCGCGTGGCTGGGCGCCTCCGAGACGGCCACGTCACGCGGGATCACCGTTTCAAAAACGATTTCACCAAAAAAATCTCGTACCTCCGCTTCAACCTCGGCCGTCAATTCCAGCGAATCATCGTGCATCGTGAGCACAATGCCGCTAAATCTCAACCGGCCCGATTGCTCCTCCATCACATCGCGAATCACCTCTATCATCTGAGTGAGTCCTTCAAGGGCGAAGTACTCGCACTGGATTGGCATCAATACTTCCGTGCTGCCGGCCAGCGCCGTGCGCGTCAGTTCACCCACTGAAGGAGGGCAATCGATCAGGCAATAGTCCCAGGCATTCAGTCCCCCGGCGAGATGACTTTCAAGCACCATCGAACCGCTGCGGGCCTGCGTGGCAATCCGCTCCACATCCCTCACACTACGGCTGCCAGGCAGTATCCACAGGCCGGGAATGAGGGTCTCCATCACAGACTCTGACAGCGGCGATTGAGAGACCAGGGGGTGCGTGGCTGCGGGGGTTGCACCAAGGCCGGTGGTCGCATTGCACTGGGGATCGAGATCGACAAGCAGCGTGCGCAGGCCGCCTCGCGCCAGACCGGCAGCAAGGTTCAGGGCGGTTGTCGTTTTGCCGACACCTCCTTTTTGATTGGCCACACATAAAATCCTTCCCACTGGCATATCCCTTCCATGCGTCGGTTTGCACACAAAGCGTGCCAACGGAATATCGGCCATGCGAGGCACGATCGTCAGGTTGCGACTGCGGAAGCGTGACAATCGGTTTCACGCGCAGGGTTGAAGCGACTTTGGCCGGGCCGACAAAAACCGTTCTGGCCTGCAGTCCCCAGCCAGCAGGCCCGCTGGACCCCACAAAGGAGATCAGTTTCACGTGAAACGACCTAGCTTACGCAAACCAATCCCTCAACCCGGTTTCACGTGAAACCAACTCAGCGGCAAAAAATACCGTCGCTTTATTCGAGTGGATTAAACACCAAGCCGCTGGCTAGCTTGGGATAGAAGTAAGTGCTTTTGGCAGGCATGCGTTCGCCTGTTTCGCTGACAGCGCGAATGTCGGCAACGCTGGCCGGCATCACAAGAGCGGCAAAAGGATATTGGCCGCCGTGCAAGCCTTCCACCACCTCGCGGACCAAGTGGACGTAGCCCGGCGTGGGAATCTCCTTTGACCCTAACAAATCGCCAATCACGAGCCTGTGCAAAATCGAAACCCCAAGGCTTCTCCAAGCCGGGCCGTGGTCGCTTGCCACCCGGTCCATGTGTGCCATACCTGCCTGGGTGAGACGGGCTAGCGTCCACTGCTTGTCGCCGGCAGTATAAAAACCGAGCGTGCCTTGCGAGCCCTCCATTTCAATCTGCTCCCACACCTGCTCCGCGGCCTGCGGCCCGTGGCCTGCGCGTTCGGCTGTAAAGGAAGACCCCAATTGGACGGCAAGCTCATCGGCAGACACCACCGCCGGCTGTGAAAAGAGACGATGCGTTGGCAAGACAACCAGCCCCGGGTCGCTCATTCCTACCAGCATCATGAGCACAAAATTGGCAGGGTGGTCTAACGGCAGCACACCACCGTGGGCAGCAGCCACCTCATCGCGGTAATTGCAGGCGGTCTCATAGCGGTGGTGGCCATCGGCAATGAACACGGGCTTGGGGCCCATCAGCCCGGCCACCTTGGCAGCGATGGCTTCATCCGTGAGCGGCCACATTCTGCTCGTCACGCCCAGATGATCGACAGCCTCAAGCGGCGGTTGGCCGGCCACGGCTTGATCGAGCAGCATCTGCACCTCTCCCTGCGGATCTGGGTAGAGTCCAAACACCTGACTCACGTTGGCCTTGCAGGCCCGAGTGAGCAGAAGCCTGTCTTGCTTGGGGCCCGACATTGTTTCTTCATGTGGATGCACGTTGCCGGTGCCGAATCGCTCCAGCCGCACACGGGCCATCACCCCCCGCCGTACATGCCGCTGCCCCTCCACCTCAAACTCCTGATGGTAGACATACAGCGCCGCTGCCGGCTCCTGCATGATCACCCCTTGTTCGCGCCAGTTTTTAAAATACTTAGCAGCTCGCGTGTACTTATTGGAGTGGTCGCTATCGCCAGGCTCCTCGCGGTTGAGTTCGATGCGAATCACATTGGTCGGATGCTGCTCGTAGAGCTTGGTTTGCAGCGCTGCATCAACAACATCGTAGGGCGGCGCAATGACCTGAGAAAGCACACCGACATGCTTGGGGTCGTAGCGAAGGCCACGCAGGGCACAGACGTGGGGCATAGTTTTGCTGTCCGTTTCTTATTGCATCGTTCACTAAAAGGTCGGGCGGGACCGGCTCTTGGCCAGCCTACATTCCATCCCGAAAACAGTTTTGGCAACAGCCATTCCCATGGCCCACTCGGGCTAAAGTCGGTCCCAGCTTGGGCTACATTTGGCAGGCCCAAGGATAATGGGTGGGGGCGGCGTGGTGCTCACAGCAGGGGCTGTTAGTAGCGGTAGTAATCGGGCTTAAACGGCCCGTCAACAGGCACGTTGATGTATTCGGCCTGATCGGGAGTGAGCTTCGTCAGTTTGACACCCAGTTTGTCAAGGTGTAGCCGAGCAACTTCCTCGTCCATCTTCTTAGGTAGCACGTGGACACCAACACTAAACCGATCGGGTTCGGTCCACAGCACTATCTGAGCAAGCACCTGATTGGTAAAGCTCGTACTCATGACAAAGGAAGGGTGGCCGGTTGCGCAGCCAAGATTCACAAGCCTGCCTTCTGCTAGTACGAGAATCGAGTTGCCGCTCGGCAGCGTGTAGCGGTCAACCTGCGGCTTGATCTCGACCTTACGAATCCCCTTGGTCGTTTCCAGCCAAGAAATATCTATCTCTAAATCGAAGTGCCCAATGTTGCAAACAATGGCATCATTTTGCATCTTCGCAATGTGCTCACCGCGAATGACGTCGCGGCAACCGGTGGCCGTTACAAAGATCTGTCCGCGAGCAGCCACGTCTTCCATGGTTGTCACTTCGTAACCCTCCATCGCAGCTTGCAGGGCATTGATAGGATCAACCTCTGTCACGATCACGCGGGCACCGAGTGAACCCATCGCCATGGCGCAGCCCTTGCCGACGTCTCCATAGCCACAGATCACAACCACCTTGCCAGCCACCATCACGTCGGTGGCCCGCTTGATGCCATCTGCCAGGCTTTCTCGGCAACCGTAGAGGTTGTCAAACTTACTCTTGGTGCAGGAGTCGTTGACATTGATCGCTGGCAGTTTGAGCTCACCAGCCGCGTGCATCTGATAAAGACGGTGCACACCCGTGGTTGTTTCCTCGGATAATCCGCGGATGCCGCCAAGCAATTCCGGGAACTTACTGTGCACAAGGGATGTCAAGTCGCCGCCGTCGTCAAGAATCATGTTAAGCGGTTGACCGTCGTTGAAAAACAGCGTCTGCTCTATGCACCAGTCAAACTCCTCGTTGGTCATCCCCTTCCAGGCAAAAACAGGCACACCTGTTTTTGCAATCGCAGCGGCTGCGTGATCCTGCGTGGAGAAAATATTGCAACTGCTCCAGGTGACCTGTGCACCGAGATCGGTCAGTGTTTCAATTAAAACAGCCGTTTGAATCGTCATGTGCAGGCAACCCGCCACGCGTGCACCAGCCAAGGGTTTTGAGTCACCGTACTTCTTGCGGAGAGCCATTAGGCCGGGCATCTCGTTTTCGGCCAGCATGATTTCCTTACGACCCCAATCAGCTAGCGACAAATCAGCGACTTTAAACGGAAGACGGGTTTCAACTTGGGACACTTCAATCTCCTTGGAAAGTGTGCAACTAAACTCTCTGAAAACACTATGAGAACACTTTGAAAACTCTGAACCGGTAGCCACTACGCTTCGATGCGTGGATGGCCATCATAGCTGCCTAACCGTATTTGACAGAAGATGTAAACGAAAGCCTAAAAGTTTTAGCGACTGGATGCGGCAGCAGCCACAAAAGCCCGTACCTTATGAGGGTCCTTGCAGCCAACCGCCGATTCAACGCCGCTAGCGGTATCAACGGCCAAGAGGCCGGTTCGTCGCATGGCCTCGGCTACGTTGTCGGGAGTGAGCCCGCCAGCGAGGGCCATGGGCACCGAAAGTGTCCCGGCACTTGCCAAAGCCTCCCAATCGACTCGTGCCCCTGTCCCCCCCAGTTGACTCAGTACCGTTCCACGCGAAACACTGGCGTCGACCAAGGCCATCACCGGCGCCCGCCCTGCAGCAGCAGCAGCGACTAGCCAGAGTCGAGCGGCCGTCAAACCGTCTGACTCCAGTCGCACGGCACGGATCACAGGCAGCCCAGCCAATTCAATGCATAACTCTGGCGGATCGTAAAGTATTGTTTGATCGGCGGGGCTGGCGGCGATATGTCCGTGCAGTTGAATTGCATCGAGACCCACTTCCTCGGCAATCTGCAGAATCTCCAGAGCCGTTGCACCGGCAAAAACGCCGACCCGCAGCACGCCTTCCGGCACACCTGCGGCTACGATCCGTGCGGAAGCCGTGTCCAGAAATCGCGGCGAGCCGGTCACGAAATTAAGACCAATGGCATCCGCCCCTGACTCCGCCACCATCCGTGCATCTGCTGCCGTCATGACGCCGCAAATTTTTACGCGAAACACATGACACCTCATTCAGGGATTACGACTTGGTTCTGTTCGTCGGAGTTTGGCGCACAATGAGAATCTCGCGCCCAACCACCCGATGCCAACGTCAGATTCGGTACCATCCGTCACGGCTGGGAGGTTTTTCCCGATCAGAAAAGTCTACGCCGGCAGCAGATGGTGCAGGAAGGCACGGTTGATGGTCGAAATGAAGATTGGTAGAGCGGCATCCCGCTGGGACGCAATGCCACCACAAAACGAATACCTTCGGAATCACTCCCACGATGATCGCCCCCCGCCGTCACCGCTCAAACAGGCCTTTTTTAGCCGCTCCGCGCGTTGAATTTTATCATCCTGCCAAGGCGATTGATGCCGCCCTGCATGGCCTTGAGCGGGCTATCCGACGCAGCGAGGGCATTGGGCTCGTTATTGGTGCACCGGGTACGGGCAAGTCTCTGCTGCTGGAAAAGGTCGCCGAAAGTGTGCGGGATGATTTTGATGTCGCACTGCTTTCGGGAGCGCGGATCTGTACGCGTCGGGCTTTATGGCAATCGATCCTTGCCGAACTCGGTGAACCCTACCGAGGTATTAACGAGGAAGACTTGCGCATTGGTGTTGTGGAACGGATCCGTGGCCTGGCGGCCACCGGCGCCGGCCTGGTCGTGCTGGTGGACGAGGCGCACACGCTGCCCACACGACTCATTGAAGAACTACGGTTGCTGACAAACATTCCGACGCCGCTTCCGGCCGTCCACATTGTGCTTGCTGGTATAGCGGAGTTCGAAGAAATACTCGCCACGCCGCGGTTGGAAAGCCTTTCGCAGCGGATCGCCGTACGCAACTATCTGGAATCTTTTGATCATGCCGAAACCGTTGCCTACCTGCGCACTCAAACAAAATCGGCATCGCTTGTGTGGGATGCGCTGTTTGAAAATGGTTGCGAAGATGCTGTCTTCACCGCCTCAGACGGAGTGCCCAGGCTGATCAACCAGATTTGCGATCAAGCGTTATTACTCGTAGCCAAAGCCGGACGGGAACGCGCAACGCCTGCCGACATAGCCGCTGCCTGGCGGGAAATCCAACGCTTGCCGCCACCATCGGCAGAACCGTCGCAATCGACTGGAAGTTGGACGCGCATGGATAGTGGCAGCCCTGAGGCTGCAGACACTCACAACACCCGCTCCACGGCAAACCGGGCCACCGATTCGTCCTGTCCACTCGAAGCGACAGAGGGCATGGAGGTGATGGAGTTTGGTTCCGTTGAATGTGGTTCATTCGGCGAGAGCGACCTTGCCGAGAATGATACGTTGCTGGAACGCATCGATAGCGACCACCTGGATACAACCAATCTTGATGCGCCCAATATCGATTTTGAAAAGAGCGTTGAAATAAAAGCTGACGCCTCCTTTGAGGGCAATGCCTCTTTTCCGGGCAGCAGGCACGGCGACAGTGGCCGCTCGCTCGATCCGTGGAGTGGGCCGGATGTGGAGCTTGTATTTGATTCGGATTCTGATCCCTTTGAGGAATATTTTGAACAGGAGGAGCAGGTGGTTGAGCGTTATCGTATGCGTGGCCCTGACGACTTCCGTGCTCGCTGCCATGTTGCCAGTCGCGAGGGTCTGGCAATGGCGCAAAAACTTGACTTCTTAGAGCAGACGCTCGCGGCAGTTGTGGCTCCACAAGCGGTCGGTGCCCCAGTGGAGGTGCCGACCCCGGCACCCCTGAGCAAGAGTGAGCCGGTCATTCAAACCGATGACAGCAACATGGTTGTGATCGAGGAAGACTTCGTCGAGCATCCGACCGATCTCAAGCGATCCATCTTTGCAGTGCGACCCGGCGACTACTGTCATTTGTTCGCCCGGTTGCGTTGCGGCGAACGGTCGCATTGAACCGTGATTGAGCGTGGTGGTATCTTTTTTACGGTTTGCTTAAAACCGTCTACGCTGGCGGGAGACTCTGTGCCTGATGCTCTGGGCCACCGCTGATCACGCTCTCACTTCCAATAACCTGCAACTGTAAGGCTGAGATGCTTGCTGGTGATATTCGTTCCGATGACAATTGGCCCTCCGGCCGAGCGCTCGTACAGGCGGCTACGTACAACGAACGAGAAAATATCGCGGCGTTGATCGCACGCGTGTTGGCGGTTTCCCCAGAACTCCAACTGCTTATTATTGATGACGACTCACCGGATGGCACTGGTGAAATGGCCCTGCAGGAGTCCCGAACAAATCCCCGCCTGCACGTTCTTATACGACGCGGCCGCCGCGGACTCGGCAGCGCCATTCTGGAAGGTTTTTTGGTGGCCAAGCAACGCGGCTTTGAAATTGCAGTCAATATGGATGGTGATTTTAGCCACGATCCTCTAGACATCCCACGCTTGCTGGCGGCGATGGATCCGGTCGGGGGCCGACCGGCAGATGTGGTCCTTGGTTCGCGGCGCGTGCCCGGCGGCAGCGTAGTCGGATGGCCGCTCTCACGGCATCTGGCCAGTTGGCTTGTCTGCTGGTTCACGCGTTTTGTGTTGTGCGTTCCTGTTCGCGATGCCTCCAGTGGGTTTCGAGCGGTGAGGGTCGCTGTGTTCGATCGCGTCACTGGTCCGTTTTCACAGGGCTATGCTTTTCAAGAAGACCTGCTCTGGCGCATTCACCGTGTGGGAGGCCGACTCGTCGAGGTGCCCGTCACGTTTACCGATCGGAAACTCGGCCATAGCAAGGCTGATTTTGCCGAAAGCAAACGCAGCATCAGCGAACTGCTGCGAATCGCAGTCACAACGTGGTTCGGTGCAAAAAAGTAGCACCCACAAAAGTAGCACCCACAAGGCTCCTAAAAGCGGCACCCCGGCTGCGCGAGATGGCTGGGGGATTGTCTGGAAAGATCTGTAGACTGTTTTTTGCCAGCAACCCATATGCTAGCAACCCATAGCGGCTCTGATGGATTGATCATCGACACCAGCAGCAGTCTCGCAACGATCACAAACTTTTTAAAACAATAAACGCAGGGAACACTTTTTCATGGATCCGACACACAATACTCCCCAGAAGGCTGCCGGCAGACTTGCAAGCGTGATGCAGGAAGATCGGG
>CAMBUD010000058.1 GCA_945871035.1 Planctomicrobium piriforme
TAGGCATTCTTGCCGATCTTTCGCGCTTTGCACACGATCCGGCGACGCAGGCTGGCGAGTGTCGCGGGTATTCGATCGATGCGCAGCAACCGCTTGAGTCCGTGGCGACGGGCAACGGGCACCAGTGACGACTCAAAAATGTTTGTGAACTGCGCTGCGATAGCAGTTGGATCAACGCAGGTAGGCACGACGTTGTTGCGATACCACGGTCGCTCCAGTAATAAACGGTGGAGCGCTGGATCGCGGTCGACCGCGACGACACGTTCCACCAGTTCGTCAAGCGACGAGGAATCGTGGGCGGAAAGAAAACTACGCGTGTCAAAATCGCGGCCCACGAGTGGGTCGCCCCAGTAGATTGGAATCGAGTGGACAAGCATCGGATCGAGAATCTTTTCCGTCGTGTAGCCGGCGTGCGACTCATTCTCGAAAGCGATCGTGAATTTAGCGGCGGAGAGAAAGGCCCGTTTGTCAGTAACGCGATGGCCGATGGTGTTGAGCACTTTCCCGCCGGAGTCGACCGGCTTGTAGCGCGAGAGCTTGCGAAAGAAATCGTTGCGCGTGCGGCAGAGAGGATTGGACACGACAAATGCACAAAACCTTGTCTGCTGCGACAGCACGGCATCGAAGTCGGCGGGTTGCGGCAGCACCAGCGCTGCTGGATCGCCGTACAATCCCCACAGTGGCAGCCGAAAGTGACGCGGGTGGGGCGTGTACTCAAACGTGAAGGCCCAATCGCAGGTGTTCCAGTCGGGGGCTACGTTTTCGCCGCTGTAGAAGATGCGCACGCAGTTGTGTTGGAGGTGCTCTTTGCGACGACCACCCATGCAGGAGTAGATAACGAAGTCGGGTGAGTCGCAGTGGTCCAGGCGGTAGCGAGATTCAAGCAGCCGCGTAAAGAAGTTGTCGCGCGGATTAAAATCGGCCCAGAAATCGACAAACTTGAGTCGAATGAGCGGCCGTGCATCGCTGCCGTTCATGCCTGAGCCGTCCAGCCGTAGGGAATGTACTGCCGTTCCACCGTGCCATCATCGAAGAGATCGACCAGTGCGTAGCCAAAATCAGTTTCGCGACGCTTGCCCTTCCACCAACCGGCGGAGACAGCGCCGTTGCACAGATACCGCACGCCCTGATAGTCGACCTGTTCAACCAGATGCAGATGGCCGCTCACGCAGGCTTTCACGTTGCGGCGGCGGGCGAAGAGTTTTTGAAAGCGGTCGATGTCAACGTGCACGTTGCCGCCGTGCACGTTAAAGGTCGGCATGTCTTTGCCAATCAGCGGCGGCGCGGCGAGCGTGAAGGGAGTGGCTGACAGGATGGGGATGTGCGAAAAAATAATCACGGGCACGCTTTCCGCCACCGCTGCAAGATCGCTTTCCAGCCACTCCCACTGCGCCTCATCGAGCTTGCCGATGTAGGTTTCTTCAAATGGAAATATGCTGTCGAGCAAAACAATGTGCCAGCCCGCTCGATCAAAGCTCTTGTAGGGCAAGTCGCGGCCAAACTCATCGCAGGCCCACTGCTTGCCATACAGCGGTTCGTTGCCCGTTGTGTTGGCAGTGGTTTTTTTCCAACCCCAGATGTCGTGGTTACCGATAACGCTCTGCATCTCAATGCTGCAGCTATCGGCCTTCACCTTCCGCCAGAGTTCCCACTGCAGCGTGGTGCGGGCTCGGTCGGCCTCGAAGGCGTCCATGATCGTGTCGCCGCCGGTAATGATCATGCTCGGCCCATCCGATTTTTGTTTCGGTGACTGCACGTGGGCCAAACAAAGGGCCAAGCCCTTGGCAGCCCCGAGCTCTGGTTGCAGATGGATGTCGGTGAGATGCGCAATGCGCAGGCGACGGCCGCGTTGCACAGCAGCAGTATCGGCTCGCACCACAGGCACGATTCCAAATGCTGCCGAACCGGCGAGCGCACTCCCGGCCAATAGTTTTCGACGGGTCAGCCGCATGGCAGCCTCCACTGAAACAATGAGTTGAACGATAGCAATGCAGGACGGATTAGAGTGTGCGCATCCATGCCAGCATTTCGCCAAGGCCTTCGCGGGTGGTGCAGGGATGGTGAAAGCCAGCTGATATGAGCTTATCGCAGGGAAAGATACTTGTCTCGGTAATCGCTTTCAGGCGGGCAGTTGTGAGCGGAAAATCGATCGTGCTGAGCGAGGTGATCAGATCGCCAAGCGGTGCGATGCAGTGGGCAAGCGCGGCCGAAATGTGCCTGGGCCGTGGCGCACCGGCGACTTCGGCAATCAGTGTTGCCAACTCGCCGAGCGAGAGGGTTTCCCGATCCGAAACATTCAACACCAAGCAGCCGGGCTCTGCGCGACAGGCTGTGAATGCAATGGCAGCGGTCAAATTATTGAGCGCACAAACCGATTTTTTTGTCGTGCCGCGGCCAACGAGGCACGGCTTGCCGAGCATGATTCGCCTGACAAAGGCGGCCAGATTGGCTTCATTGCCAGGGCCATAGACGGGTGCTGGCCGGAGGATGACAGCCATGCGGGCAGCGTCGGCCTGGGCCCACGCTTGCACGGCCTGCTCGGCATCGGCCTTCGAGCGACCATAGGGGGTGTCGGGCTCAAGCGGTGCGTGTTCAAGCTGTGGTGCCTGACTGGGGGCGATCGCTTTGATGGAGCTAACAAATACAAATCGTTTGATGCCGTTTTGGGTTGCCCATTCCAGCCACTGCCGGGTACCGCCGACATTCACTGTCTGGAAGCCTTCGATGTCACTGGACGTAGGCTGGGGCGCGTGCTGTTTGACTTCTAAATGCACGATCGCGTCGCTATCTTTGCCACCACCATTGCCGCCCAGCAGATCGCTGCGCTGCGCACCGAGCCAGCCTGCCGGCACGTGGGTCGGCGCCTGGCGGCCACTAGCAATGCCGCAGTGGCCCGAGGCGGCCAGCACGTCGAGCAAGCGACGGCCCACGAATCCCCGTGCTCCAGTGATAAGAAAGTTCATGGTGCCTTCGGCTTGTACAAGGGTTGCAAACGAGTCAAACGCATCGTGCCGCGGGGGCAGATGTGAGGCCGACAGAGCTCCATCCTCGGCCTGCAACACGGTCTAGGAAGCGGTGGCCTCGATCCACTGAGCAAATTGAGAATAGAGTTTTTCGCGGTCGAATTCAGCTTCGGCTAACTGGCGGGCCCCTTGCCTGTAGTCCAGAAGAAGTGGGCGATTGGAGGCCAGCAGCGAGATGGCTCGCGCAAGCGAAGCAGCGTCGCCGGCGGTGTACTTGAGTCCGGCAACAAAGCGCGTGATGAGTGATTCCAGTTCGCCCGGTAGCGAGTTGACGATTGCTAGGCCTGCGGCAGCGTAGTCGCATGCCTTATAGGGAATGGCCGCCGGCGATTCGGGCCGAACGAGCACGAGGCCGACATCGCACTCGGACAGCAATTGGACATAGGCTTTTCGATGGAGCAGGCCGTGCACGCGCACGCGGCACGATCCGCCGAGGGCTGCGGCCGCCTTACGCAGCGAGTCTTCAAAAGGGCCTGTACCAGCGATGTGTAACGTGGCAGCGATCGCTGAGGCCGACAGAATTTTGGCAGCAGCAATCAGCGTGTCGACATCCTGCCCCGCTGCGAGCATGCCGGAGTAAACGCATTGCAGCGGCAGTGTGCCGGAAGTTGCCGCCGTTTTCTCGTTGAGCACCGGCACATGATTGACCGTGCGCGGCGGTGGATTGAATTCCTGTAAATAGGCGCCGAAGGGGCAGACGTAGGGAGCAGTCTTATCAGCCCGGCTGTCGCTGGAAAGGTCGCAAGCGATCGTATCGAGGAAGATTTGTGTGGCACTGGAGAGTGCATCTGCTGCTTGAATCACAGCGTGTCGGCGCCGGTACATGCCGCTTAAAAAGAGTGGTGAAAGAATCTTTTTCAGCCACTGTGGGCCGGGCATGAGTCGCTCGAATGAGTCGGGCCAGATTTCAACACTATCGACAATCAAGTTGGCGTCGAGTCGCTGAGCCAAGCGTGCGGCTGCCTCTAGGCTATCCAGCGGCGCGAGACTGGCAACAATCAGATCGGGCCGGACGAGTTGACCGGAGGCGATCGATTCATTTGCCAACCGTTCAAACGTGCGGCCAAAATTGCGGTGGCTGGCAAATCTGGCCAGTGACACATCCTTTTTATACGGTCGTGTTGCCACCAGTCGAACCGAAAATCCCTCCTCATCGCGAATCCCAAGCGGCACGCTGCGGGTTGCCTTGCGGCGGTGGCTCCAGGTCGCGCTCCACCAGATCACATTGTGGCCGCGGCCGGCCAGCACGCGGGCCAGCGACCAATACCGCAGCGGCGGGAGGCCCTCTCCCGGGATGTCATCGAATGGGTTGATGATCCAGATGGTAAGTGGTTTGGGCAGGGGCGCGGCTCGACTCATGTCGGGAGCCTAGCAAAAGCCGGTTGCTGGGTAGAGCCAGTCGCGCCGTGCGGCCACTGGGATGCAATGCAGGCGACGCGGGCGACAACGCAGGAATGGTGACGGGTGCTGAGGCCAGCGCCTGCCCGTGCCGGCGGTCCAACTGACAAACGGTCTGGAATGCCGGGGCCTAAAAGCCGGATTCCCCCAGCATGACCACGGCTAGTGGAGAAAGTCAGTCGGATTTGTGATCCACAAGTAAACGAGATAGACTCTCCCTCACAGGGGCTATTTCGTAAGAGGTGATTTTTCCGATTCAATTTTGCGTCTGCACTCTGCGCCTGTGGGTCAATTTTCGTAGCAAAGCTTGAGGGCGTTTTGTGTGCGGCATTGTGGGCATACTCAGCAGAGATCAGCGGCAGGTTGAGCCTGCCGTACGCAGGGTGATGCACGCTATGCGGCATCGCGGCCCAGACGACGAGGGCTACAACGAGTTGCCTCTTGGTCGGGATAGACTTGGCCGGGATCAACTTGGTCGGGATACAGACGACGGAGCCGTTGCTGGCTTCGGTTTTCGCCGGTTATCGATTATCGATTTATCGCCGGCCGGTCACCAGCCGATGTTCAATCAGGCAACCGGTGACTGCCTCATTTTCAATGGCGAGATTTACAATTTCCGCTGCTTGCGGAGCGAACTTGAAAACTGTGGCATCACCTTTGCGGGATCGAGTGATTCCGAAGTGTTGCTGCATGCGTTGTCGACGTGGGGGGAAGCTGCCTTCGATAAATTGCAAGGCATGTATGCCTTTGCATTTTACGAGGCCCGCTCGCAGCGCATTTTACTGGCACGCGATCCACTGGGAATCAAGCCGCTCTACGTGGCGCAGTTGCCTGACCGATTCATTTTTGCCAGTGAGATTCGAGCGATACTGGCAAGTGGAATGGTGTCCGATGATCTGGATGTCGGCGGGATCGCCGGCATGTTGGCTTACGGTGCCGTGCAATCACCGCGGACGGTATTCCAGCACATCCGGTCGTTTCCAGCGGGCTGTTTTCAGTGGATCGACAGCGGCGCAGCGGCGGGTCACCCGCTGTCTGCAGCCAAGCGCCACTGGAGCTTTCCGCGGCACATCCTAGCCGATGATCGATCGACAGCCGTTGCCACTCTCGGCCAAATGCTGCACGATTCTGTGCACAGACATCTGGTTGCCGATGTGCCGGTCGGCGTGCTTCTCTCGGCGGGCATTGACAGCACAATCCTCGCCACAATTGCCCGGGAATACACGCCCCAAGTGACTGCCTTCACCATCGGCTTCGGCGGGTTGCAAAGCAACGACGAGGGGCCTCTCGCCACGGCCACCGCTGCCTTGCTGGGTATCAAGCACGTATTGATTGAGCTTGAGGCAGCGAAGCTGTCCGAAAAATGGTCTGCATGGATGCAAAAAATGGATAGCCCGAGCGTTGACGGCTTCAACACCTATGCGGTGAGTCGAGGGCTGGCGCGTGCAGGCATTGTGGTGGGGCTTTCGGGGTTGGGAGCCGATGAACTCTTTGGAGGGTATCCGAGCTTCCGTCGCAGCGACAGGTGGTCGCAACTCCTAGAAGCCATCTGGTTTATTCCCCCTTCGCTGCGCAGCAGTGTGGTGGCCGGTCTGGGAGCGATCAGCGGCCGCAATGCCGCGGCTGAAAAAATGATCGATCTTTTGAGCGGTGATCCGACCGTAACGGGCATCGCTCACTCGCTGCGGCGTTTGCTTTCCAATCGCCATCTGCAAACGCTTGGGTTGTCGGACCACAGCGTTGGCCTTGCCAACGATTATCTACCCAGCGGGTCTGATTGCATGGAATTGGCATTGGACGGGGATCGGTTTAATGCTGTTTCGCGGGTTGAAATGACCAACTACATGGGCGACACGCTCCTCAGAGACACCGATACCACCAGCATGCACAATGGGTTGGAGATTCGAGTGCCATTCCTCGATCTACCGATTGTGCAGTATGTCTCGGGTTTATCAGGGGCGGTCAAACGACAAGGCAACGGTCCTCCGAAGCCACTGTTGCGGGAAGCCTTCTCGCATCTGCTGAGTCCATCCATTCGCAAGCGTCTTAAAACGGGTTTTACTCTGCCGATCGGCGAATGGATGCGCGGCCAACTGCGAGAATCCTGCGACAGCGCGATCCAGCAGTTAGATTGTGTACCCTGTTTGGATCAGAATGAAGTGCAGCGGATATGGCAGTCGTTCCAACAGACGGGGAGTTCCATGCACTATTCAAGGCCGCTGGCGCTCGTGGTGCTGGGAAATTATTTAAAAGTTTGTCGACAGAGTTCCCGGGAGCCAATGCAATGTGTGGAATCGCAGGCGTAATCGGGGCTGAGTATCGTCAGCTCGAGCCTGCCGTTCGGGCCATGATGCGATCGATGGTGCACCGCGGACCCGATGACGAAGGCTACGAGGTGTTTTCGCTAGCGGCCGGCAATGTGGCAGAAGGCGCGGCGGTTGGCTTGGGTTTTCGCCGCCTGGCGATTCTCGATCTCTCCTCGGCAGGACACCAGCCGATGATCCATCCAGGCACCGGCGACTGCCTGATCTTCAACGGCGAAATCTATAACTTTCGCTGGCTGCGGGCGAAGCTCGAATCCTTGGGCACAAACGTGCGCAGTTCCGGCGACACTGAAGTCTTACTGCACGCCCTTACGACCTGGGGTGAAGCGGCTCTCGACCAGATCGACGGCATGTTTGCGCTGGCATTTTACCAAGCCAAGAGCCGCCGCATCTTGCTGGCCCGCGATCCGTTTGGCATGAAGCCGCTCTACATTGCCCGATCGCAGCGAGCGGTTGTCTTTGCCAGCGAAGTGCGTGCTGTGTTGGCATCGGGGCTTGTACCCGACGATTTAGATCCTGCCGGGGTCGCGAGTTATTTGGCGTATGGCGCACCGCAGGATCCGTTCACCATCCACCGGGCCATTCGTTCGCTGCCGGCCGGCACGCTGGAATGGATCAGCGGCGATGTTGCTTCAGGGACAGCGGCCCCGGTCGTGCGTCGCTACTGGCGGTTTCCAGCCACCAGTGACCCCTCCGATGCAGATGTTGCGGTGCGCACGATTGGTCAGCAACTCAACGCGGCTGTGCGCGATCAGTGCGTAGCCGATGTACCGATGGGCGTGTTTCTTTCTGGTGGCATCGATAGTGCTACGTTGGCCGCCTTGGCCCGCAGTCATTTGAGACCCGTGCGCACGTTTTCAGTTGGGTTTGAAAGCTCCGGCGGTCAAGACGAACTCGAACAAGCAGCCGCAACGGCCCAGGCGTTGGGCACGGTGCATTCTCAGACAGTGCTCGACGATGAGTGGATTATGCTGCAGTGGCGGGAGTGGCTGCATGCGGCCGATCGACCGAGCATCGATGGGCTCAACACCTATGTTGTGAGTGGTGTGGTGAAGGACGCCGGAGCCACAGTCGCTCTTTCCGGCGTGGGGGCAGACGAATTGTTCGGTGGGTATTCGACGTTTCAGTCGGCAGCAAAAGCGGCCCGCATGCTGGCGCCGGTGGCTTGGGTGCCACGCCAATTGCGGCGGGCTGTAGCAAGGGTTGTCTTTGCAGCCCTGCCGGTGAGCAAACGGGCCAAGGCGATCGATCTGGTATCCAGAGGCGCATCGCTCGTCGAACTAGCGGCTTCCATGCGTCGCCTCACCAGCGATGACGGCATGCGCAGCCTTGGCTTTGAGGCAGACAAGTTGGGACTTCAGTCTGAGTTTCTAGCCCCAGCGGCGTTCGATCCATTTGTCGACTCCGGTCGCGACATCTTTCAGCAAACATCGCAGGCGGAGTGTTTTCTTTATATGTCCAACACGCTGTTGCGGGATGTGGATGCCAATAGCATGGCCCATTCGCTGGAAATACGCGTGCCCTTTTTGGCCAGATGGCTGGTCGATTTTGTCGGCAGTTTGCCGGGCAGCATGAAGGCCCCCAATGATGCATTGCCCAAGCATCTGTTGCGAAAAGTCGCTAGCACAGTATTGCCGCCCGATCTGTTCAACCGACCAAAAAAAGGCTTTACGCTACCGATCGGCGCATGGATGAAGGGCCCGCTGCGGGATGAGTGTGAGTCTGCGATTAGCACGCTGGCAGACTGTCCACTGTTTGCGCAGTCGACCGTGCGCCACCTCTGGACTCACTACAGTACCAGCAGTCGTCCCGGTGGGTTGCACTGGTCGCGGCCTTTGGCGCTGGTGGCGCTGGGCAGTTATTTGCAGCTAGAAAAAAAACGTGCCGCCTCACGCCTCCGCTGCACTTGAGCGCCTCCGCTGCACTTGAGCGCCTTCGCTGCACTTAATCGCCTCAGCCTTGCGCAGGGACAAACGTATCGGCCATCTGCGCAATGCCTTCTCGAAGAGTCAGCGGGGGCAGAAAGCCGGAGCTGTGCACTTTGTCTGCCTGAAATTCCGTCGCCGTTGCCAGTTTGCGGATGCGGGCCGATGAAATTGGGAGATTGCGTCCCGTCAACGCAATCGCGAGGTCGAATGGTATGGCCGCGAGTAGCCCAAGCCAGAGGGGAATGCGAACGGTTGGCCGTGGCCGCTGGAATGCTTCGTGAATGGCGTCAACAATTTGGGCTACCGACAAGTCGGGCTGATCCACATAGTTGAATGTGTTGCAGCGATCAGGCAATTCCCTCGGCCTACAGTCGGGCTGTAGCCCCCAGAGAAACAAGGTGGCGGCCACGACATTATCGACGCACGCCAAACTTTTTATGTTGCAGCCATTGCCAATCAGTACAAATCGCTTGCGGTAAATCTGGCGCATGAGAGCGTGCATGTTTGCCACGCTTTCCGGTCCAAAGACAACAGTCGGTCGCATGATAAGACAACGCCTAGAAAGGTCCCCTGCCACCCATTGCTGCGCGACTATTTCGGCGGCTAGTTTGCTGGCCCCATACGAACTGCTGGGCATGGGCGTCGTGGTTTCAGCGCGAGGCTTGGCCGCAGCGCCATACACCGCAACCGACGAATACAAGCAGAGTTCGCCCACTGCCTCACGCGCCATCGCGTCGCAGACAGTGGCCGTGCCGCGTTGGTTGACGTCGAAGTATTCGGCGTCTGTGATCCCAAAATCTTGATGCGCCGCTGCCAGATGCAGCACTCGATCGCAGCCCGCAAACGCCCGGCGGCAGGCTGCTAGATCACGAATATCTCCCACAACCGAGTCGCTTGCCCAAGGCTGTGTTGGCAACGGTTTTTGAATATCGAGTACGGTGACACTGTGGCCGGAAGCCGCCAGCTTTCGGCATGCCGCGCGGCCAATAAAACCATGGCCCCCCGTGACGCAGATTTTCATGAACGGGCCTCGCAATCGCAATCGTGTAGGTGCTTCATGTTTGCCGTCTGTCCCGACTGCAAACGTGCTGCCAAGCGATCGACTCCATGCGATCGGCCAAGGCATTGAGCCAGATGTCGGCACCATAACCGGCAGCAGCCGATCGCGCATTGAGCCGACACAGACGGCTCAAGTCTGCGTCGGTAGCAAAGGTGCGAATGGTCGCTGCAAGCTCGGCAGGATTATTCGGTGCCACAATGCACCCACAGCCGTGGCGTTCAATGAGATCGGCTAAATCGCCCGGTTGTCCCGTGATGGCGATGATAGGCAAGCCGGCAGCGAGATAGCTCAAAGTTCGCGAGGGAAAGCTGGCGGCTTCCGCACCGGCGCGAAGCGAAAGCAGACCCACATCTGCAGCGGCAAGCAACTGCGGATAGTCTTCCGCCGAAACGCTGGGAATCACAGTTACATTTCCGCAGTCGGCAAAGACCAGCCGCAAAGAATCTGGCCGCGGTGCACTCACAACAAACTCAATCGCTGCACCGCTGAGTTCTCCAGCGACGGCAGCGATCGCATGCACGTCATGCGTCAGCCCCACGTTGCCGGAGAAGAGCACGATCGTGCCATCGCTGGGCAGGCCTAATCGTTGGCGTGCGGTTGCCTTATCGATCGTGAGAAATAAATCTGAGTCGGCAGTCACCCATTCAGGAAAGACTTCAATCGGCTGGCCACCAGCGTAGGGCACCAGCAAATCGGCCATCCTGTCGCCCAGCGTGAAGAGGGCGGCGCACCGTGGATAGGCCCAGCGGTGAAGCGTGGCAAGAATGCCCCAGAGCACTCGGCGGCCGGGAATCTTGGCTGCCGTCAGAATGTTTGGATAGACGTCGAGAATGCGGGCCACGACCGCAAAACGTCGCAGGCTTGCCACTGCAACGGCAACGTGAGGCAGGAGGGGAGGATTCGAGCAGGCTAGTACCGTGGCCTCGGCGGGAAGGTGCGTCAGCCAAGCCGCCGTGCGACCGGTAAAAGCGAGCCATGACCACAGCCTGCGCCGCAGCGACGTGGCATCGTAGCGGCCAAAAATGACGGCATGCACGTTGGCCGGAGCCTGATCATTCGGGAGTGTCCCGGTGAGAAGGGTAACGTCGTGGCCGCGAGAAGCAAGCGTTGCAACCAATTGCAAAAGCGGCACACTGGGCGATTGATTGATCGCCACAAATCGTAGGCTCGGCAGGGTGCGCAAAATATGCCTACCGGTCGTCATGGCATGTGCCCCACGTTCCCCACGTGCGCCAGAAGCGGGTGGCAGCCGCCGCCAGGGAATATTTCTCACCGTATGCTGCAAAGCTGCAGGCCCCCATCCCGGCGGTCAGCGAGTCATCATCTGCAAGGCGGCGGATGGCTTCGGCTACGGCCAACGGGTCGCTTGGTGAAACAACAACTCCGCAGTGTTCTTCTCCAACAACCTTTGCCACCTCGCTCTCCGCCGGCACGGCAGCCACGATTGCCCGTCCCGATGCAAGGATGCCGTACAGCTTGCAGGGCACCGCCACTCCTTCCAGACCGGCTCGCTGCGAAATGAGCGCAACCGAAGAGCAGGCCAGCGAGTCGGAGAGAGCATCGCGGTTTTGAAAGTCTTGCCACGTCATATTGGTGATACCCAGATCGAGTGCGAGTTGCTGTGCGGCATTGCGCCGCCGTCCTTCGCCAATCATCAAGAAATGAATCCGCTCGTCAGACGAAAGGAGCTTGGCCGCTCGCACAAGCGTCTCAATGTCGTGCCACAAGCCCATGTTGCCCGAATACTGTACGACGAATCGCTTCGTTAGGTCGAGTCTTTGCGCAAGGCTAGAGGCGGTTAGGGGGAGCGGCGTTGCCTGATCAAATGGACTCCAATTCGGAAACATGACGAGTTGGCTGTCCCGGACTCGGTATCTGCGTTGCATGAGAGCAGCCATGTCACGGCCAAGCACAACGACCCGATTCGCGCGCCGATAAGCCCAGCCGTTGAGCCACCGCCATCCCCGAGTCACAAGCGATCCTTCGCGGAGGAATCCGACGGCCACCAGACCATCTGGATAAACGTCATGGATAATGATGTCGAACGGCTTGCGACGCAGCGCTGCAACCGCTGCGAGCAAGATGGGCGTAAACGGCGGATTGGTGCCCCCCCACAATCGATCTGCCCGAGTCAAAAGCAAGTGCATCGAGGCACCGCTGGCAAACGCCAGATAGCGAGCGGCGCGGAGCAGCAGCGAACTGCGACCGAGCATTGGAATGCCGACGCGTCGGACGGTGATCTTTGGATCCAGCGGCGAGGCGGTAGCCAACCGCTGGCGCAGATTGGGCAGGCGGTTGGCGATCACATGACAATGCAGCCCATCGGCGGCGAGTCGATTCAATAATTCTGCAAACAGCTGGCTTGTCGACTCGCTACTCGGATAAAAAACATCGCAGATGAAGGTTATGCGCATGGAAGGTCGTACGTTGTTGGGATCGATTACGAAAGCTGATCCATCGCCATTTCATCGCGTACGAGGCGTTCCAGCAAATCATTGAAACCAACTTGGGGATTCCATCCCAGACACTGCCGAGCTTTTGTCGGGTCCATACGGCTCACACGAATATCCGTCGGACGCAAAAACTCTGGCGACAGCACGACGTGCTTTTCCCACGCCAGCCCCAAAGAATCAAACACACCGGAAACAAACCGCTCTAAAGCGTGGGAGGTTCCGGTGCCTATCACAAAGTCATCGGCTTGTGGCTGTTGCAGCATTCGCCACATCGCTTCGACATACTCCGGCGCCCAGCCCCAATCCCTCACAACGCTCACATCACCCAGGCACAGAGTTTCTTTTGAGCCGTGAGCGATTCGGCAAGCCGCGGCCACAATCTTGCGAGAAACAAACTGAGACGGCCGCAAGGGAGATTCATGATTCGCCAGAATGCCTGTACAGGCAAAGAGGCCATAGGCTTCTCGATAGTTTTTAACCAGCCAAAAAGCTGTCGATTTTGCCACAGCATACGGACTGCGTGGAGCAAAAGGCGTGTTCTCGGTTGCCATGCCGCTGCCTGTATCTCCAAAGCACTCGGCTGATCCGGCATTATAAAAATGGATTTTAGGGTTCACAATCCGCACTGCCTCAAGCAGGTTAAGAGTGGCAACGCCGATGCTCTCCAGAGCCTCTGCCGGACGCTCAAACGAAAGGCTTACGGAAGTCAGCCCGGACAGATTGTAGATTTCATCCGGCTCGACCTCGGCTAGGGTGTTTAGAACACTGCGCACATCATGCGTGGCAGACGAAAGCAAAGTCACGCGTTCTTGGATTCCCAATCGCACGAGGTTTGCGCAGACCTTAGCACCCATCTGCCTTGTCACACCGAAAACACGATAGCCCTTGCCCAGCAACAATTTGGCTAAGTAGGCGCCGTCCTGTCCGCTCACTCCGTATATTAAGGCTGTCGGCATGCGGGATGAATACTTTCATATAAATTTCTTATTTGTCTAGCAACACTTGTCGGTAGCAGTTCCTGTTCGACAGCCTTTTTGCAGTTTGAAGCTAAACTATTACGTAAATTATCATCGCGTAGAATACTGTTTAGTGTATTCGTAATCTCATCCGTATCTAATTTCACTACCTTGCCGCATTGATACTTAAGAACTAACTCCTTTATCCCAACATTATTAGATATCAATACGGGCACTCCACAGGCCATACTTTCGGCAACAGCAACTGCAAAATTTTCCGACATTGATGTAAGAACAAACAGGTAGGCATTTTGCAATAACGCTAACTTCAAGTCACCATCTACCAAGCCGGTCAATACCACCGAAAATTCGAGCCCTAAGCTTTTTATCTTTGCCAAAACGTGACGGCCGTAGCCATTTTCATCAGGACCAGCCAAAACCAACTTATAATCCAATCTATCAGCTCTGCTCCACGCCTCGAGTAATTCTATTATCCCCTTTTTCCAATTAAGCCGCCCAAGGTACAAAACATACTTACGGGGATTAATTGCAAACTGCTTTAATAACTCCTGATCAACCTCCTTAGTATAATTACTCGCAATCATCGGATTGTATGCAACTATACCGGGCTTATCTGAGCCGAAAAAATCGATAAATCTTTGTCGTTCAAACACTGTCGTGTAATGAATCCCCTCGCTCTTGGTAATGACTTTTCTAATGATCAGGAAATACATTATCTTTTTGATGATAAAACTTTTAGACATCAAAGAATTATCAAGGGAGCCTCGGGGCGAGATTACGTATTTGCGTTTACGTAAAATCAAAACCATAGCCGATAGCCAAGCAATTGGATCCCAGACAGATGACAAATGAAAGACATCGTATTCGGCATGACTTTTCCAAAGCGCCGAAAGTACTTTGAACGGAAACTGCCACTTGGCAAGAGTAAAATACTTAAAATAACGAATATTTACATTGTCTACCAATCTTTCGGTTTCGCGATTACTTTCTAGGCCCAGGGCGTTGGTCCAAACATCAACTTCAAGCCCAGAACTCTTTAGCTCATTCACCACTAGGCGAACAGAGACGATAGGCCCACCCCAAAAGACCGCTGGATAATAGGCTGGTGTTATATATAGGATTCTCATTTTGTTAAAACATTAGAGTAAGCTTCAATTATCTGGTCACCAAAACTATCCCAGATGAAGCCTGCCGCTACGGGTGTGTTGGCAGTCGTGTTGCAACAATAAGGGCAAGAGACATTCAGGAAGTTGCGCGCAGGCAACCTCATGTTTTTAGCGTGCGTCGCTGGGCTTGAGCGTGCACGTCGCGATAGACTTCAGCGTATTCTTGAGCAATGCGAGCAACACCAAATCTCTTCGCATTCGCAAAGCCATTTTCAATTAATTGTGACCGATAATCTGCATCATTGATAACGCGTAGCACGCCTTGACGGATACTTTCTGTGTCAAAAGGATCGACCAAGCACGCTGCTCCACCGGCGACCTCTGGCATCGACAAAATGTTGCCCGTCACAACCGGCCGTCCAACGGCTTGTGCCTCAATGATGGGCAGGCCAAATCCTTCATAGGTTGAGGCAAAGAGCAACAGGTCACAGTTGCGATAGAGGTCGTGAACGGCGTTTTGCGATAGGTTCCGCACGTTCTCATAACGGATGCGGTGTTTCTCTAAGACGGCCACGTTTGTGCTAGAAAGCACGCCGACCACGACAAGGCGGCAGCAAATGCCTTCCAGTGCGGCGGCATGCCGCTCAAGATTCTTGTTTGGATTTGTGCCAATGTGCAGGATCAGCGGGGATGCAGTCTGAAAAGGCCGAGGGTCAGGGACGAATTCTGCAGA
>CAMBUD010000059.1 GCA_945871035.1 Planctomicrobium piriforme
CGCATGTCACCGGCAGCAAAGACCCCACTGCGGCTGGTGTGATAATCGCTGCCGGCCAAGACGTTGCCCCGGGGATCGAGCGTGAGCCCTAAATCCGCCACCGGTCCCTGCACTTCCGGGCCCACAAAGCCCATGGCCAAGAGCGCCAACTGGCACGGCCATTCCTGCTGGGTGTCGGGGAGTTCGCGAAACTTCTGCTGGCCGTTGGCCGCGTCGGTGTACCACTCAATGCGCACACTGCGCAGCGCCCTGAGATGGCCATGTTCATCCCCCAAAAATTCCTTGGTGAGAATGCCCCACTCTCGACCACAGCCCTCTTCGTGCGAGGTGCTTGTGCGCAAAATGATCGGCCACAGTGGCCACGGCGTCTGGGGCGGCCGCTCCTCGCGACGCGGATAATTACCCACGTCCGGCGGCTTTGGCAACAGCTCAAACTGCGTCAGCGATTTCGCCCCCTGCCGGTTGCTCGTGCCATCACAGTCGCTGCCTGTGTCACCACCACCGATCACGATCACGTGCTTTCCAGCCGCCACGATCTGACCGGTCACATCGTCGCCGACGTTGCGTTTATTTTGCTGGGGCAGAAAATCCATGGCGAAGTGCACGCCCTTGAGTTGGCGACCCGGAATCGGGAGATCGCGGCCAAGCGTGGCCCCACCGGACAGCAGCACCGCGTCGTAATCGGTTGTCAGTGATTCGGTGGCAATATCTTGGCCGACATTCACGCTGCAGCGAAACTCAATTCCTTCCTCTTCCAGTTGTCGGATGCGTCTCCAAACCCGCCACTTCTCCAGTTTAAAATCGGGGATGCCGTACATCATCAAACCGCCCGGCCGGTCAGACCGCTCAAACACTGTGACCAGATGCCCCGCTCGATTGAGTTGCTGCGCTGCGGCCAATCCCGCCGGCCCGCTGCCGACAACGGCTACGCGCTTGCCGCTGCGTTGGGCTGGTGGCTGGGCCACGACCCAGCCTTCATCAAAGGCACGATCGGCCACGGCCATCTCGATCTGTTTGATCGCAACGGGATCTTCGTTGATTCCCAGCACGCACGCCGATTCGCAGGGAGCGGGGCAGATTCTGCCGGTGAATTCGGGAAAGTTGTTGGTGGCGTGCAGCCGCTGACTAGCTTCGTGCCACTGATCGCGATACACCAAATCGTTGAAATCCGGAATGATGTTGCCCAGTGGGCAGCCGGCATGGCAGAAGGGCACACCGCAATCCATGCAACGAGCCCCCTGCAGCGCAAGTTCTTCGGCCGGCAAGATCGCCAAGAATTCGTTGTAGTGCTTGATGCGTTCTTGGGCCGGTTCCTTGCCGGCAACTGTGCGCTGGTACTTTATAAATCCTGTTGGCTCACCCATCTTGTGACTCCTCTGCTCCCACGGTGTTTGTTGTTCAATCAGACTGCCGCTTGCTGCTGCGGTCGTCGCGACGCTACGCTATTTGCCCGCCTTACATGACGAGGGTTTTCTCCACTGTTGGTGTCGAAAGTTGTTCCTGTGCTGCGCGCACCCGCAATTCTTCGAGCGCCCGCTTGTAGTCGATTGGCATGACCTTCACAAACCGTTTCTGTTCGACGCTCCAGTGGTCGAGAATCGACTGGCCGCGTCTGCTCTCTGTGTAGGCGACGTGCTTTTCGATCAGCGCCTTCACGATTTCAACGTCACTGGAGTCGAGTGGCTCCAGTGTCACCATTTCCTTATTGACCTTCGAAGCGAACGATCCATTGGCATCCCACACATAGGCGATGCCACCGCTCATGCCGGCGGCAAAGTTGCGTCCGGTCTCTCCTAAGATCACCGCATGACCGCCGGTCATGTATTCGCAACCGTGATCACCAATCCCCTCGACAACCGCATCGGCGCCGCTGTTGCGCACGCAAAACCGCTCGCCGGCGATGCCGCACAGATACACCTCGCCGCTGGTGGCTCCGTAGAGCACCACATTGCCGGCAACGACATTGTCTTCAGCGGCAAAGCTGGCAGCCCGCGCGGGGCGCACGATCACACGACCGCCGGAAAGCCCTTTGCCGCAGTAGTCGTTGGCATCGCCCTCCACTTGCACCGTCACGCCCGGCACGCCGAAGGCCATCAAGCTCTGGCCAGCGGTGCCCGTAAAGTTGATCACGATTGTGCCATCGGGCAAGCCCGCTGCCCCGTGCTTTCGCGTGATCGCACTGCTGAGCACTGTGCCCACCGTACGGTTGACGTTTCGGATCGGCAGATTGAGCCGCACCTGCTTCTTTTCCTCAATCGCCGGTCGGCAGAGTTCCAGCAACACCGTCATGTCGAGCGACCGCTCGATGCCGTGATCCTGTGCATCCTCGTGGTGCGTCTTAACAGCCGCTTGCACCTCGGGCTTATACAGAATCGTGGAGAAGTCGAGGCCTTTTGTTTTCCAGTGCGCAACTGCCTCGCGGGTGTCGAGCCTGTCGACACGACCGACCATCTCGTTGATCGTGCGGAAGCCGAGCTTCGCCATCAGTTCACGGATCTCCTCGGCCAACAGAAAAAAGAAGTTGACAACATGCTCTGGCTGTCCCGTAAATCGCTTGCGCAGCTGAGGATCCTGCGTGGCCACGCCGACCGGGCAGGTGTTTAAGTGGCACTTCCGCATCATGATGCAACCGATGACAACGAGCGAGGCGGTGGCGATGCCATACTCTTCCGCGCCGAGCATCGTGGCAATCACCACATCTTTGGCCGTGCGAATCATGCCGTCTGTCTGCACGATAATTCTGCCGCGCAGATCGTTCATCACCAGCACCTGATGCGCTTCGGCAAGGCCCAGCTCCCATGGCAATCCGGCGTGCATGATGGACGTTTGCGGGCTGGCACCGGTGCCGCCGTCGTGACCGGAGATCAAGACCACGTCGGCCTTGCCCTTCGATACGCCAGCCGCCACAGTGCCCACGCCCACCTCCGCCACGAGCTTGACGCTCACCCGCGCATGGTGATTGGCATTCTTTAAATCGTGGATCAATTGCGCGAGATCTTCAATGGAATAAATGTCGTGGTGCGGCGGTGGTGAAATCAGCCCCACGCCGGGCGTGGAGTGACGGATGCGGGCAATTTCACGATCGACTTTGTGGCCGGGAAGTTGGCCGCCCTCACCGGGCTTTGCGCCCTGTGCCATTTTGATTTGCAACTCTCGAGCATTGACCAAATACAAACTCGTCACGCCAAAGCGGCCGCTGGCCACCTGCTTGACGGCTGAGTTCTTGCTGTCGCCAGATGGTTCGAGGTGGTAGCGCATCGGATCTTCGCCACCTTCTCCGGTGTTGCTCTTGCCGCCGAGTCGGTTCATGGCAATGGCCAATGTTTCGTGGGCCTCCTTGGAGATGGAGCCGTACGACATGGCGCCGGTTGCAAATCGTTTCACGATTTCGGTGGCAGGCTCCACCTCGTCCAGCGGCACAGCCTGATCGGCTGGCTTGAAGTCGAGCAGGCCGCGCAGCGTGAGGAGCTTGGATTGCTGCTGATCGATGAGCTGTTGGTACTGCTTAAACTCTTGGCGGCTGTTGATCTGCGTCGCCTGCTGAAGCTTGGCAACAACATCTGGCGAAAGCACGTGGGCCTCTCCCTTGCGCCGCCACTGATAGCGGCCGCCAACGTCGAGTTCGAGCGTTTGCGGCACGTTTGTACGCGGCCAGGCGTGCTCGTGGCGGCGCAGCGATTCTTCGGCAACGCCCGCTAATCCAATGCCACCGATGCGGCTGGGCGTACGAGTAAAGAACTCTTCGACGAACGTGCGTTCGAGGCCGACCGCCTCAAAAATCTGCGCTCCGCGGTAGCTCTGCTGCGTCGAAATACCCATTTTACTCATCACTTTCAGCAGCCCCTTGGAAGCCGCCTTGATGAAGTTGCGTTGGAACTTTTCGCGCGGGTAGCTGCCGGCGAGCATGCGCTCTGCCTGCATCTGGTCGATCGTGGCAAAAGCCACATAGGGATTCACGGCGCCTGCTCCATAGCCGGTGAGCAGGGCAAAATGATGCACCTCGCGGGCCTCGCCGCTTTCAACGACCAGCCCACAGCGGGTGCGCGAGCCCTCCCGCACCAAATGGTGGTGCACGCCGGCCGTTGCTAAAAGCGCCGGCACTGTTGCCAGTTCGCGGCTCACGCCGCGGTCGGAGAGCACGAGAATGGTGGCCCCCTCGCGCACAGCCTGCGAGGCCTCTGCCCGCATGGCATCTAGGCGGGCACGCATGCCCAAGACGCCCTGCGCTGCCGGAAAGAGCAGCGAAATCGTGCGGGCCACCAAGCCGGGTTGGTTCAGCACCTTGATGCGCGCACACTCAGCGTTGGTCAATACGGGCGTTTCCAAACGCAGCAAACGGCACTGCTCAGGCTTGGAATCGAGCAGGTTGCCCTCGCAACCGATCGTGGTCACAAGGGACGTGATGATCTCCTCGCGGATGCCATCCAGCGGAGGATTGGTCACCTGTGCAAAGAGTTGCTTGAAATAGTTGGCGAGCAATTGCGGTCGGTCGGAAAGAATCGCCAGCGGCGTGTCGTTGCCCATCGAGCCGATGGGCTCCGCGCCGTCGGTGGCCATCGATGCCAGAATGATCCGCAGATCCTCGAGCGTGTAGCCATGCACGCGCTGCAATTCCAGCAGACTCGAAGGCTCTCCGGCCACGCCGGCCGCTAGCCACGAATCGATGCCACCACCAACCGCCGGCGTGCCATTGCTGCTCGCCGGCACGACAGCCCGCGACTCACTCAATTCTGCAGCCGCAGGCAATGCCTCCAGGGTATCCAGTCGCACCTGATTGGAGTCGAGCCACTGCCGCCACGGCCGAGCCGTCGAGAGCCGCGTTTTAATCTCCTCATCCTCGACGATCCGTCCTTCGCGTGTGTCAACGAGAAACATCCGCCCTGGACGGAGCCTTCCCTTGCGCACAACAAGCGCGGCAGGCAAGTCGAGCACGCCAGATTCGCTAGCCATCACCACCAGTCCGTCGCGCATCTGCCACCAGCGGCCAGGACGCAGGCCGTTGCGGTCGAGCGTGGCGCCGATCCGCCTGCCATCGGTGAAGGCCAGTGCCGCCGGACCGTCCCACGGTTCCAGCAAACAAGCCTGATATTCGTAGTAGGCCTTCAGCGCATCGGACATGCTCTCGTGACCGCTCCAGGGCTCGGGAATCAACATGCTCACCGCCTCTTCAATCGAACGGCCGCTGAGCACGAGCAATTCCAGTACGTTGTCGAATGTTGCCGAATCGCTGCCCCCGGCCCGAATCACTGGCTGGATCTTCGCCAGATCCGGCCCAAAGATCGGATGCTTGAGCATGCTTTCCCGCGCGTGCATCCAGTTGATGTTGCCGCGCACGGTGTTGATCTCGCCATTGTGAGCGATGAAGCGAAAGGGGTGGGCGAGATCCCAGGTAGGAAAAGTGTTGGTGCTGTATCGCTGATGCACAAGTGCCAGCGCGCTGGTCGTACGCGGATCGGATAGATCGGAAAAATATTTATCGACCTGATCGGCCAGCAGCAGCCCCTTGTACACAATTGTGCGACTGGAGAGAGAGCAGACGTAGACAAACGTCTGCTCGGTGAGCCCGAGTTCTCCGAGCTCAATTTCAAACCGCTTGCGCAAGACGAATAGCTTCCACTCAAAGTGGTCGCGCGATGTTTTTTTTCCACGGCCCACAAATGCCTGTCGCACGGTAGGCTCCACCTCGCGTGCGGTAGCGCCGATGAAACGATTGTCGACAGCGACGCTGCGCCACCCTAAAAACTCGAGCGACTCCTCGTGGCAGAGTTTTTCAAAAAACGACTCGGCACTTTCCCGCTGTTCTTCCGACGGCGGCAAAAATACATTGCCCGCGCCCCAGTCGCCCGGCGCTGGCAGCTTGATACCCGCCTGCGGAGCGACGGCCGCAAAAAATTCCTGCGGCATCTGCAGCAGAATGCCGGCGCCGTCTCCCGTCAGCGGATCGCAGCCGCAGGCACCGCGGTGCGACAGATTTTCCAGCACTTCAAGCCCCTGCCGCACGATTGTATGGCTGCGGATGCCGTGCATGTTAACGACGAAGCCCACGCCACAGGCGTCGTGCTCGTGGGCTGGATCGTAGAGGCCCTGCGCCGGTGGCAGACTGTTGGAACGCTTCATGAAAATATCTTGTCCGTGCTGAGAATAGTCGTGGAGAAAAAATTAAGAGGTAAAGATCGCTGGTTGAGCGGCGTGGCCGTGGAGCAGTTCCACAAACCGGCGCACGGTGGGGGCGAGGGGTTTGCTGCGGGCATGAATGATCCCCAGTGGCCGCACCAACTCTTCGCCACCAATGCGTACGCTGCACAGCGAGCCGGTCGCCAGTTCGCGGCCAACTGTTGGCTCGGGCAACAGTGCCACGCCAGCGTCAATCTCCACGGCTCGTTTAATGGTTTCAATGTTGTCAAACTCCATGACGATATTGGGTTCAACGCCGTGGGCTGCAATGGCCCGGTCGAGTTCGTGACGGATCAATAAATCTGGATCAAAGCTCACCATGGCTTGGCTGTCGAGTTCTGCCAGCGAAATCTCCACCCGTCCTGCAAACGCATGGCCCGGCGCACAGACGAGTACGATTGGTTCCTCGCGCCACGGTTCGGCTTCGATGGTTCGAGTGCTGCGGGGATAGCTCACGATGCCTACATCGGCCTGACCGTTTTCCACTGATTCTAAAACCCGTTCGGGATGCAGATATTCAAGACGCACATTCGCCTTTGGGTAGCGGCTCATAAATTCCTGCACGTAGCGGCTCATGTGATGGAGTCCGACCGAGTAGATCGCCGCCACACGCACCCGGCCAGCCACCTCTGCGTGCAGCGTCCGCACCTCGTCTTCGAGGGCCGCATACCGGGCAATCAATTTTTTACAGCCGTCAAAAAAGACCAATCCTTCGGGAGTCGGCCCCAAGGGCCGTTTGGAACGTTCAATTAAACGCACGCCGAGGCGATGTTCTAACTGGCTGACAACCTGACTGGCTCCCGACTGAGAAATATCATTTTCATCAGCCGCACGGGAAAAGCTGCGTCTGGCCAGGATGTCACAGAAGATTTTCAGAGATTTTAGATTCACGGTTCTCCGCCGCCTGGCGGACAAAAAAGGGCCAAAGTACAAAGATATTCGGCGTTTGACTGGACGCACAGCCTAATCAATAAAACAAATAGTGCCGCCATGCATTATTTGGAAAACAGATGATAGACTAGCATGGCCGGGGCCCGAGTCAAGCCGGAGCTCTAGCCGTTTTATGTTTTTTTACTTCTTTGTGGGGTCGTTTTGTATGGAAATGGTCTCGGTTTTTTTGGCCTGCGTGGCGGGTGCCTGCTTTGCTTTGCAGGCCGCTGTGAACGGGGCACTGCGGGGCACGCTGCACGATGGCCGCTATGCCGCTTTTTTCTCGATCTGTGGCACGATCATCACGGCGGCAATTTTTATGCTCTGTGTTCAACCACCTCTGCCGGCACTGGCTGTCATGCGTTCGGCTCCGTGGTGGAACTGGATCGGTGGTCCGCTGGGGGCCCTGATTGTGCTCGCAGGCGCCACGCTCGCGCCTCGCATTGGTGCCGCTGCTTTCATCGCGTCGCTCGTGGCCGGGCAGCTATTTTGCTCATTGCTGCTCGATCATTACGGGCTGATGAATCTGCCTCAGCAGAGCATCACGGCCGGCCGTTTGATGGGCGCTGCGCTGGTGTTTGTGGGAGTGGTGCTCGTCAAATATTCGTGACACTTTTTCAAAACAGAGAACGCCGCAGACGCGCTCCTGCGGCTTGCGGCTTTCAAAAGAAAGTGCGGTAACCACTATGAATCGTCTAGAAAAGCTGGTTCAAGGCCCCTCTTGGCTCCAAAGAGCTCCGAAGAGCTCCGGAGACACCCAGTTCAAACCCTCAAAAGCAGGTTAAAAAGGCGTTTCCTGTTTGCCAAGGCATGGATAGAATAAGAGGTTTCCCTACCGGATTTTCTGTTTGAGGAGCCATTTTTTCGTTGGCCCCGCCTGCTCCCAATCTCTACGCCTGCTCCCGAGTCTACTCCCCATCCCAATACTCCCCATCCCAAGAGGATCGATTGCATCGTGCCCAGCACCGCCCAGACAAGCACCGCCAAGACCAGCGCCGCTCAAACCAGTACTGCACAGAAGAAGGCCATTCAGAAGGCCGATACGCTGATCGAGGCTCTCGGTTGGATTAGGAAATTTCGCGATACGACCACCGTCATAAAACTCGGCGGCAGCGTTGTCGAGCATCCCGATTCGCTGCGGCACCTGCTGATCGATATCGTCTTCATGTCGACTCTCGGCATGCGGGTTGTTGTCGTGCACGGCGGCGGCAAGGCCATCACCCGCGCCATGGACAGCGCGGGAATCCAGCCAAAGTTTGTGCAGGGCCGACGCTACACCGACAACGCGACGCTCGCTATTGTCGAGAAGGTTTTAGCCACAGAGCTCAACCACGATCTGGTCGCCAAGATCGAGGCCTACGGCGGCCGGGCAATGTCGCTCAACTTTCTCTCCACCAACGTTCTGTTTGGTGAAAAACTTTTGCTCAATGGCCCCGATGGCCAGCCTGTTGATCTAGGCCACGTTGGCGAAGTCACACGCGTCGACCGCCTCACAATCGACAATCTCACGTACGCCGGACAGGTGCCCGTGATTCCCTCGATGGCGATGGGCAGCGACGGCGAAAAATTCAACGTCAATGCCGATACGGCAGCCACCGCGGTTGCAGCCGCTCTTGGGGCTGAAAAACTGATTGTTTTGAGCGACATTCCCGGCGTGCTCCGCGATGTAAACGATCCGGAAAGCCTGATGCATTCGCTCACCACAGCCGAGGCCCGGCGGCTCATCGCCGATGGCACGATAGCCGCTGGCATGATTCCCAAGATCGAAGGCTGCCTTCAGACCCTTGAGCAGGGCGTAAAAAAAATTCATATCATCGACGGCCGGCTGCGGCATTCACTGTTGCTAGAAATTTACACAACCAGTGGCGTTGGCACAGAGCTTGTTCGCGATCCCGCTCTGGCATCGGGGTCGTGCGAGGCTTCCCCGCCGGCCAAAACTGGCTAAGCGTTTTCCGTCGTTTCCATTTTTAAGAGTTTCTGATTTCCGTTGCAGTGTTTCGAAGGCAATGTTTTTTAAAGGCGAATCCATGGCGACAATTGACACCGCTTCAGCTCCGCTCGTCGGCGCTCAAACTCAGGCGGTGATGGACGTTTTTGAACGCTACGTCATTCCAAATTACAAGCGATTTCCTGTCTGCCTCGTGCGGGGCTTAGGCTCACGCGTCTGGGATATAGAAGGCAATGAGTATCTCGATTTGTTCCCGGGCTGGGGGTGCAATCTACTCGGCCACTGCCCGGAGCCAGTGGTGCGGGCCGTGCAGGAACAAGTGGCTGCATTGGTTCACGTTCCCAACACGTGGTACACCCAAGCTCAAGGACTCTGGGCCAAGGCCTTGGCGGATCGGTCGTTTGGCGGTCAGGCGTTCTTTTGCAATTCTGGCACCGAGGCCAACGAGGCAGCCATCAAGTTGGTGCGTTTGCGCAGCGATGGCAAACGCTACAAAATCATTACATTCAAAGGCGGTTTTCACGGCCGCACCATGGGGAGCGTGTCGGCGACGGCGCAACCGAAATACCACGAAGGCCTCGGCCCAATGGTGGCTGGCTTTCAATACGCACCCTACGGCGATCTGGCGGCGGTCGAAGCCCTGATCGACGAACACACCGGCGGCATTTTAGTGGAACCGATCCTCGGCGAAGGGGGAATCGTGCCGCCACCGGCTGGCTTTCTGCAAGGCTTGCGACGCATCGCCGACGAGCGAGACTTACTGCTTGTATTTGACGAGGTGCAGTGTGGCTGCGGTCGAACGGGCAAGTGGTTTGGCTACCAACATTTTGGCGTCACTCCCGACGTGATGACACTCGCCAAGAGCCTCTGCGCGGGGATTGCCGGTGGTGCCCTGCTCACGACTGTCGAACTGGCTAAACACCTGCGGCCCGGCATGCATGCGTCGACTTTTGGCGGCAATCCAATCGCCGCCACCGCCGGCCTAGCCGCCATCGAGATGATCGAGGACCAGCACCTGCTTGACAACGTCGACAAAGCAGCCGCGATCTTCCGCGCACGAATGGATGAACTCAAAACGCGCTGCGACGCGGTGCACGATGTGCGCGTGATCGGCATGATGATCGGCATTGAGTTGTCGATCGACGGCACTGCCGTCGTGCAGGCGTGCCTCGAAAGAAATCTACTTGTCAACTGTACCCAAGGCCGAGTCATCCGCTTACTACCGGCGATGACGATTTCGGCAGCCGAAGTGCACGAGGGCTGCGACAAACTGTCTGCGGCCATTCTCGAAGTAGCCGGCCGCAGCATCTAACACTCCCTCAAACTGCTTTTTCTCATGCCTTTTCCAACCAACGCTCACCGTCATTTCGGCTCCCACCTGATTGTTCCGGAAGATCTTTCCGCGTCCGATATTACCGCCATTTTTGCAATCTCGCAGGATCTGCAAACAGCTTTCGAGGCGGGGCACCGTGAGGTTCTTTTCCCCGGACGCGTTTTAGGATTGGTGTTTGAGAAGCCGAGCCTGCGCACGCGTGTCAGCTTTGAGGCAGCGATGGTGCACCTCGGCGGAGCGAGTCTTTTCCTCGGTGAAGACACGGGGTTTTCCTCATCGCGGGAGAGCATCGCCGATTTTGGCCGCGTGCTCAGTCAGTATGTTGATGCTATCGTCTGTCGCGTGAAGAATCACGAATCTCTCGTGCAGTTGGCGGCGGCGGCGGCGGTGCCTGTGATCAATGGACTGAGCGACTATTGCCATCCCTGTCAGGCGCTGGCCGACATTTACACGCTCAAGCAACACGTTGGCAGCGTGGCCGGACTGAAGCTTGCGTTTGTCGGCGACGGCAACAACGTCGCTCGGTCGCTGGCGGTTCTCTGTGGTCTGCTGGGAATGCGATTTGCTCTGGCCGCGCCGAAGGCCTATCAGTTTGACAGTGCTTTTTGCGCCCATCTGAAAACGATTCTCCCGGCTGCCGATGTTATGGAAACGACCGATCCTGTGGTGGCCGTTGAGGGTGCGGCCGTTGTGTATACCGATGTCTGGACAAGCATGGGACAAGAGCAGGAACGGGCAAAAAGAATCGCCGCGCTGCAGCCCTTTCAGGTCAACGAAGCGCTGCTGAAACACTGCCCCGATGCGCTCTTCATGCACTGTTTGCCGGCCCGCCGCGGCGAAGAGGTAACCGACGGCGTCATAGACGGCCCGCAGAGCGTTGTGGTGCAGGAAGCAGCCAATCGCATGCACCTGCAAAAAGGGCTACTGGCCTGGATGCTCGGCCCTACTCGGCCACTCGATGCTCGGTAAAAATCGATGCTCGGTAAGAAACAGTGGCGTCCGCGTTAGGGCTTTTCCTGCTTGGGTTCCAGCACGATCGATGCGGAATTGATGCAATACCGCAGGCCCGTCGGCGGTGGGCCGTCATTGAAGACGTGCCCCAGATGCGCACCGCACCGGCGGCAGGTGACTTCCGTGCGCTGCATGAAGAGTGATGCGTCTTCGTGCTCGGCAATCGTCGTTCCCTTTGCGCCGTCGATCGGACTTGAAAAACTTGGCCAACCACACCCACTGTCGAATTTTTCACCCGAGCGAAAAAGGGGCTCGCCACAACAGACACAGCGATAGGTTCCGGGTGTTTTGGTATCCCAGTATTTTCCCGTAAAGGCCCGCTCGGTGCCCTTCATTCGCGCCACTTTAAACTGCTCTGGCGTCAGACGCTTGCGCCACTGTTCATTGGTGGTGGGCAGGTCTTTGTCGGCGAGACGGCCGTCGAGGGCTGGGCTATCGTCTGCGGCTTTTTCAGTGGACACGGCGAGTTCTCCTGGAGTTTGTGTGGATGGAGCTTTTGTGGGTGGAGCTTTTGTTGGCTGAGTTTGCGGCGGTTCGGCACCCGCCAAACGCCCGGGCAGAATGAAACTCACAAAGCCCAAGTGAACACAGAGCCAACTGACAATTCCAAAACTAACAGTAGTTCGCACAACAGGCCTAACAATCCAGAACAGTGGCAGCATCATCGACCTCCTCAATTGCGTTGCTAAAAAATCGTGGGGTGAGCGTTCTGCACAGCTCAAAAATTCCTCGCTACTATCGCGGCCGAGTCTTGGGCACATACGGATGGTTTCGCTTCCGCAGCACCTCCGCTTTGATAATGGTATCCGGGGCACCGCCGGCGAGGGGGCCTTCGGTGCGCGACAGCTTGGGCAAGACGGCAAAACCCTCGATTACACGGCCAAAAACGGTATGCTTGCCATCGAGATGCTGGGTGGGGCGAAAGGTCAGAAAAAATTGTGAGCCGCCCGTATTTTTCCCAGCGTGGGCCATTGAGAGTGATCCCAGAAAGTGCTGCCGAGCATCGGGGCCGTCGACTTCGCAATCGATAACATACCCCGGGCCACCCTTGCCCGAACCGGTGGGATCACCGCCCTGCGCCATGAAGCCACCGATCACGCGGTGGAATGGCGTGGTGTTGTAAAAGCCCTTTTCTACCAAGCTGATAAAATTAGCGACGGCGTTGGGTGCTTCGTTCTCAAAAAGCTCGATCACAATCTCGCCTTTTGAAGTTGTGATCTTCACGCGCGGCAAATCGTCGGCCTCAGCCTCGGCTTTGCGCTTGGCCATTTCAGTCACAACCTTGGGCTGATCCACTTCGAGAGCCTGCGTGAGCTCTGCCACTGAACTTTTTTCCGCCCCGTTCGCAGCCGCCTTCTTGAGCCATGCGGTTGCCTCGTCAATCTGCGAGAGCATCATGGCAGCCGTCGTGGCCATCATCATCACCTCCCCGCTGGCCGCACCGGCCTTATCGAGCATCCCCGCCAGCGAAAGCACCAGGGTAGGATCGTCACTTTGCAAGGCAGCAGCTACGACCGCGCCGCAAGTCTCACCGGCCGCTTTGTTGGTGGGATCGACCATCGCCAGTGCAAACGCTGCAGTCTTTAAGCGTTCACTCGCAAGCTGTGCCCGTTCTTTCATTGCGTTAAACTTTGCCTCAACCGCTGGCTTGTCGCTGTTAGGCTGTTGGTATTCGGCCTGTAAAACCGTCAGTTCACCGACCGCGTCTTTCAAATCTTTTTGCGCCGTTACAAACGCCGTCTGTGCCTGGGCCGGATCGATTTTTATTTCCACTTCGGGCGTCGAATCACCGCCATCTGCCGCCGGAATTGGCGACAGAGATACAAGCAGGCACGCTGCTCCCAACACGCTTGCGAAGCCACACCGCTGCCCCCCATGTTGCCTGCTCATTTTCCCGCTCGCGCCCATCACCTGCCTCCTTAAAAAAAGTTGCTCCGACACCGGCTACAATAACAAATCTGACCGCGTTCCTAAGGAAAGCCCCGCATGCCCCGCTCCCAGCGCAACAAACCAAGACTTCCACCCGCTGCCGCCGCTGCCGAAAAACCGGCACCAACCCGCCGCAGCCACACTGGGCGTGCCGCCAAACAGACACCGGCAGCACGCGAAGACGAGGCCGGCAGTGCCCCGCGCATCATTGGTGGCGAACTGCGTCACCGCCGCCTGGAATGCACGCTCGACTCCCGCACGCGACCGATGAAAGACCGTGTGCGGGAATCGCTGTTTGACTTGATCGGCACTGACGTGAAGCGGGCCATTGCGATCGATCTCTTTGCCGGCAGTGGGGCGATCGGTTTTGAAGCACTGAGCCGCGGGGCCGCCCAAGTCATTTTTGCAGAACGACACTTTCCCACCGCTGATGCGATCTCTCGAAACGCCCGAGCGCTAGGCGTCGAAGACCGCATCGATGTACGGGCCGGCGACGTGCTGCTGTGGGCCAAGCGTCTGCCGCCACTCCCGCAGACAGCGCCGTGGCTCGTTTTTATTTCGCCACCGTGGTCCTTTTTTAGTGAACGCTGGGACGAACTCCTCGCTCTTCTGCAAGCGATGCTGCAGGCGGCGCCCTCGCGCAGCACATTCGTTGTTGAAGCCGATGTGGCGTTTGATCCTCTGCTCCTGCCACGGTCCGCTACTTGGGAAGCACGCCCCATGCCGCCGGCAGTGCTCTACTTTCAGATAAAAGACGGTGCGTGAGCGACCCCCTGCAACTCCGCCTTGCCAGACAACGCTGCAGCGAGAATCTGGGCCGCGGCACCTGTCGCTAGGAGCGTTGGCTTCGGCAGACGCCTTGGGATGTTCTTGGGCTGCTCATAGGCTGCTTATGGGCTGCCCATGGGCTACTCATGGGCTACTTTGAGGCAGAGGCACCCAGTCGGCCATGCTCCCGCCTTTAGGAGTGGTCACGGTTCCCTTTCCGGAGGCAATCTATTACATTTTGTGGCGTTGGAGCGTGATCCTGCCCTGGACCAATAGGGGACAAATTGAATACTCGTCCCGCGGCAGCCCCTCTTTTTTCTGCGTCTTCTCTATTCTTTGGGCTCAAGCCGCGGCCCGGTTTTTTCTTACCACAATGTCTCCACCCGACGCCTTTTCTAAAGCCCTGCTTGCCGACGGCATTGTTTCTGTTGAGCAACTCAACGAAGCGACACGCGTTGCAGGCTCAAGCGGCAAGAAGGTGCACGATGAAGTCATCCGACTCG
>CAMBUD010000060.1 GCA_945871035.1 Planctomicrobium piriforme
CGGCTCGACATGTCTTTTTCGCTCCATCCTGGCGAGCAATCGCTTGAAGAAGAGGGGCTGCAAATCACTCCCACACTGGAAGAGGTGAGCCGGACAGAAATCGTTGAAACCGAACTACCCGTGGTTGAGGAGCCGATTGCCGCACCGCCCACCATTCCAGTTGTCAGCGAGAGTGGTACTGCGGCTACACCCGCGCCGGCGATTGCCATCGGTTCGGCATTAAATGGACGTGAGCCAGGTCAAAAAAAGTCTTTGCTCGGGACGTTTGGTGGTGGTGATGCAACCGAATCTGCAGTGGGAATGGCGCTTGAGTGGCTTACAACACAGCAGCGAAAGGACGGGCTCTGGAGTCTCATTGGCCCCTACGCCGACGGTGGATCGCAAGAGAATCGACTGGCAGCAACGGCCATGGCGTTGCTGGCGTTCCAAGGGGCCGGCAACACCATGACCACCGGACCACATCGCGTTAGTGTGGCCAATGCGTGGCGTGGACTCCTGACGAAGCAAACCCCAGAGGGAAATTTTGATGCGGGCAAAATCCCGTCGCACCACTCTCTTTACTCGCACGCCCAAGTGACAATCGCGTTGTGCGAAATATACGGCATGACAAAAGATGAATCTTTTGCTCAACCGGCGGCACAGGCGTTGGCATTTGCAATTGCTGCGCAAGGGCCCAACGGTGCGTGGCGGTATGAACCCGGCAAGGACGGAGACATGTCTGTGACGGGCTGGTTTTTAATGGCGCTTAAGAGCGCACAGATGGCCGGCATAGCTGTCCCTCAAGCATCGTTCGACGGCATCAGTCGATTTCTCGACACGGTTGCCAATGATAATGGAACTCGCTACGGCTACCGCCGTGACAATGCCCAGAGACCAGCCGGCCCCATCACCGCTGCCATTTCCGCAGAGGGACTGCTCTGCCGACAGTATCTGGGATGGACTCAAGATGATCCGCGTCTAGCGGCCGGCATTGAACTACTGATCGCTGAAAAACCGTTCGACTACGAAAATGATAAAGACGTTTATGCGTGGTACTACATCACGCAAGTGACTCACAACCTTCAGGGCGATGCTTGGACTCGTTGGAACGAGCGACTGCGCGACGTGCTGCCCCGCACTCAGATTTTGAAGGGACGCGAGAAGGGCAGTTGGGATTCTTCTCTCGACAAGTGGGGGCATCACGGCGGCAGGCTGTTTGTCACGTGCATGTGCACTTTTATGCTGGAGTCGTACTATCGACACCTGCCAGTTTATGCCAATTCGCAGCTTGGCAATTGACACCCCGTTGCACCCGGAGGCGGTGTTCCTTCCCATTGGCGCAGCGCTTCGTAGGCAACAATCGCTGCGCAGTTGGAGAGGTTTAGGCTACGCACCTGCGGTCGGGATGGGATTGTTAGTGCCTGTTTGGTATGGCTCAAGAGGAGATCTTTCGGCAAGCCATGTGATTCGCTGCCAAAGACGAGCACGTCTCCACGCCTGTAAGCGGCACTCGTGTAGGGGCGGGTAGCGTGTGTTGAAAAAAACCAATCAGGGTCGCGACCGAGCCGCGCAAGCAGTTGCTCCCATGAATCAACAACCTCCCATTCCAGCTCATCCCAGTAATCCAAGCCGGCACGCCTGAGATAATAGTCGTCAAGCTTGAAGCCGAGTGGTCGCACCAGCCACATCTTCGCGCCAATCGCTACACACGTGCGACCAATGTTGCCGGTGTTGGGTGGAATTTCGGGTTCGTAAAGGACGATATGCAGAACAGGGTCGTATCTCATGGGCTGTATCGCCAGCAGTGGCGGGCTCTGCTATCGTTTGGGGGTAGAGGAATTGACAACCCTTCTGAGTGTGGCGAGAGGAGAAACCTTGGTCGAGATTAAGCGAAATTCAACGCGTGCGGTACAGATCGGCGCGATCACCATTGGGTTTGGGCACCCCATTGCCACCCAGAGCATGACGGCCACGCACACGCAAGATATTGTGGCTACGCTCGAACAGGTAAATGCCCTGCATCAAGCTGGAGCGGGCATCGTGCGCATCGCAGTCGATAGCAAAAAGGATGCTGCTGCACTTCAAGCCATCCGGGCTGGCACCGCAGCCAATCTCGCGATCGATCTGCAGGAAAACTACCGACTGGCTGTTGAGGTTGCGCCATTCGTCGATAAACTCCGCTACAATCCGGGCCACCTTTATCACCATGAGCCGACGAAGCCGTGGCAGGATAAAGTAAAATTCATCGCCGAGGTGGCGGCTAGCAATGAGTGTGCGCTGCGCGTTGGCGTAAATTGTGGCAGCGTCGATCCAGCAAAGAAAGCAAAATTTTCTGCGGATGATTCTGTTGGTCCGATGCTGGCGAGTGCATTCGAACACTGCGAACTGCTCGATACCATCGGTTTTACTCGATACTGTGTCTCGCTAAAAGATTCCGATCCAATGAAGGTCATTGACGTAAACAAACGGTTTGCCCAATCCCGTCCCGATGTACCGTTGCATCTTGGCGTCACCGAGGCGGGTATGCCGCCTGACGGCATTATCAAAACACGAATAGCCTTTGAACAACTGATCAGTCGCGGCATCGGCGACACCGTGCGGGTGTCGCTTACAGTGCCCAATTCACGAAAGCCCGAGGAGATCGCTGCAGCTGGAGCGATCTTGGCCGACATCGCCGCTGGCCGCGTGCGCAGCGTCGTAGACTACGGCCTAGCATCGCTCAACATCATTAGTTGTCCGAGCTGTTCTCGCGTTGAAAATGAAGCCTTTATTGACCTTGCGAGTCAGGTCAAGCAAATGACTTCGTACGCCAGTCAGCACAAGATCACGATCGCCGTGATGGGCTGCCGTGTGAACGGTCCTGGCGAAACAGACGACGCTGATCTTGGCCTCTGGTGCGGCCCAACGCACGTGAATCTCAAGCGGCGTTCCCGAGAACTAGGGGCCTTTTCCTACGACGCTATTTTGCCAAAGTTGCGGGAGGAGCTTGATCGGATTATCCTCGAACGAGCCTAAAATGAACCTCCTTCCAATCGTTGATCCATCTGTTGTGCCGGTGTACGAGTCGCTGCCCCTGCAAGCGTCTGCGCGCTGCCGTGGCACATTTGCAATGGTCAGTCTCGGCTGCCCTAAAAATCTTGTCGATAGCGAACGCATGCTCGGACTCCTGCGAGATGATGGCTGGCAACTGGTGCGCGAGCCGCAGGGGGCGGATTTAGTGGTCATCAACACCTGCGCTTTTATCGATGCTTCGAGGCAGGAGTCCTATGGTGTGGTGCGAGAAATGCTCGCATTGAAGAAGGCTGGCGGCACGCGTGGTGTGATCGTGTCGGGTTGCCTTGCCGAGCGGCAGAAAGAAAAACTTTTTGATGAAATGCCTGGTATTGACTCGGTGATCGGCGTTTTTTCCCGAGATGAAATTACCCGCGCGGCGGAGAGATTAATTGGAGGACTCGGAGAGCAGAGAAGTATCTTTCGGCCAGCACCCGCGACGGCACTCGATGACTCGGGCAGAATGCGCATCACGCCACGGCACATGGCTTACTTGAAAATCTCTGAGGGCTGCGACCGCACCTGTACTTTTTGCGCAATCCCCAAAATGCGGGGCAAGCATGCCACAAAGCCCATTGAGGAGGTGCTCCGTGAGGCCCGTGAGCTAGCCGCAGACGGCATGCGAGAATTGGTTGTTGTCGCGCAGGACACAACCTACTACGGCATGGATCTGTACGGCGAGCCACGTCTGGTCGAATTGTTAGAACAGCTAGAAAAGATCGATGGCATCGATTGGATTCGACTCATGTACCTGTATCCAATGCACTTTAGCGACAGGCTTATCGATACAATAGCGAGGAGCACAAAAATTGTGCCGTATATCGACATGCCTTTGCAGCATGCCAATGACACGGTGCTCAAACGCATGCAGCGAAGAGTGGCTCGGGCACCCACAGAAGTGCTACTCGAAAAGCTGCGGCGGCAGATCCCCGATCTCGTGCTCCGCACCACATTCATTGTTGGATTTCCAGGAGAAACCCGATCACAGTTTGAAGATTTGCTCGGATTTGTACAGCAGTGGAAGTTTGAGCGGGCGGGTGTTTTTACCTATTCACTCGAGCCAGACACGCCGGCTGCAAAACTTGACGGTCATTTAGATGAGGATGAGAAGGTCGACCGTCGTGATCAATTAATGCGGTTGCAGCAGACAATTGCCCATGCCCACTCCCGGTCGCAAGTGGGCAGGATTATGGACACGATCATTGACCGACAGAGTACGGATCGCGAGGACGTCTGGATCGGACGCACGAAGGCCGACGCACCCGATGTGGATTGCGTGGTCTACGTGACGGCTGCAGGAAGTTCAAAACAAAAGTCGCTTAGCGGAGAGATTCTACCGATCGAAATAGTTGCCTCCGCCGGGTATGACCTAGCGGGCGTGCCAGCAGGGAACTGAATGGATCGCAGTTGCAAAAGGACTAGGGCAGATCACTGTTCTTAAGCAAATCGATAAAATAATCGCCCCTGCCGACAGTCCGCTGGTGCAGACGATAAAGCCCATGGAAATAGCTAAGAAAAATAGCGACTGTTTTACAGGCCCATTGAACACCACAACGCTGTCAGCTATTTGGACCGTTCCCAATATGCTTTCGGTTATGAGGTTGTTGCTGGCGATCGTACTATTTTTTTTAATCCAACTTGGTTTTTTTAGCGTAGCCGCAGTCCTTTTCCTGGTAGCTGCCTCAACCGATTGGATTGATGGCTGGTGGGCGCGTTATTTTAAGCAGGTGAGTCGTCTGGGACGGATACTCGACCCGCTCGTCGATAAGGTGATCGTCTGTGGATGCTTTATCCTGCTCGCAGGGGATGAAGATCCTTCTTCCATCGCCCCGTGGATGGCGGTGGTCGTTGTGCTTCGCGAGTTGATCGTGACGGCTGTGCGTGCGGAGATGGAACGGTGCGGAAGCGATTTTTCAGCGGGGTTCTCTGGCAAACTAAAGATGCTTCTCCAGTGCGCTGCCATTGGCATTGTCTTGGCTGCGCGGGCACAACCCGACTGGGTGTTAGCCGGCATTGGAGTGGAGCAGGCGGCTCAAGTCACGACGTGGGCAGCGGTAGCGGCGACCATTTATTCGGGAGTTGAATATCTGTTTAGAGCAAGAATCTTACTGCTAACACAGAACGTCTGCGACAAAAAACTACCCGTCGATCACGCTTCAGAAGGAGAGGCGTAGTACCAAACGCCTGAGAGGGGGAAGATGGATTCTGAGTTGGATGTTCTGTCGACTCCTGTCACGGACATGGCGTGGTATCTCACAGCTTTGGCTCTGGGAATGAGCGCTTGGGTTTTTCTAATCATTCTGGCACGCGCATGGCGGGGACAGGCGTGCGTAGCGTGGCAACCGCAGCAACCAGTTGAGTGGAACGGTCGAGATGTTTGCGTGGTGGCATGTTGCTACGTGGTATTTCCGATCTTTGCCCAGACCGTTCTTTCCAAGCCGATCATCATGCTTGAGCAGCTAGCGGTATCTGCTGCATCTATGGTGGCAGCAACGGTTTGTGCTGTCGGATACCTGCGTGCGCAGGGGGCATCGTGGCAATCTCTAGGCGTAAGGCTTGGCCGTCCCTCCTCTGATCTTCAACTGGGGCTAGCGGGTCTGGCATTGATTGTTGCACCGCTTCTGACGCTGGCTGCGTTACTCGACAAGGTTGTGCCTTACCACCATGCGATTGTTGACTTTCTTACCAGTCGTCGTGATCCACTCGCACTATCGGTGGTCGTTGTGTCTGCAGTAGTCGTCGCACCGATCGCAGAGGAATTTCTTTTTCGCCGTGTGCTGCAAGGCTGGCTTGAAAAGCGGTTTAATAAAACAGAATCGTTGCAGAACGGCAATCAAACGGCTGTGGTATTATCCGCATTGGCTTTTGCCTTCGCCCACATTGGTCAGGGGCTAGCCTGGGTACCGCTGATCTTCTTCGGGCTTGTTGTCGGCTATTTGGCACGTCAAACCGGCTCCATTGTGGCAGGGAGCATTCTGCACGCACTCTTCAATGCCCTCAGCGTTTTACTTGTTGTGGTGCAGACAGCCCCAGCAGCGACTCGAGGAGAATGAGACAGTTTGGGTTGAAAAATCAGACCTTTCTGTTGACGCCAGCCAAACAATCGGCACCCTTTTCCCCGAATCTCAACTCCTGCTATGCCGAAAACCGATCTGGCTAGGGAAGGCTTTTTTAACGACAATGCTGCCGCAGCAATGCAAGCACACTGTGATCCGCCCGAGACCAGCCCTTTGTCGCGTTCAATCGCTACCCGCGTCGTTGACCGAATCACCTATCTCTTGGTGCGTGTGCTGATTTGCGTCGTGCAGTCACTGCCGCGCAGCACGTGTGAATCAATGGCTAGGAACTGGTCTGATTTTCTGGCAAATCGTGTCAAGATTCGCCGCCATGTCGTGCGAGATAATCTGCAGACGGCGTTCCCTGATTGGTCATCTGATCAGTGCCGCGATGTCGCCCGGGGTATGTGGGAGCACCTGCTGCTCATGGTGACGGAAATCGCTCATGCGCCCCGCGTTATTCGTAAGACAACATGGCGAAAGCACCTGCGGATTCACGGTATGGAGGAGCTCGTTCGAGCACTCTGGCTCGATCGACCGAAAGTCTTGCTCTCTGGGCACTTTGGCAACTTTGAGCTAGCGGCGTATCTATTTGGTATTTTTGGATTCCGGATTTTTTCAGTTGCACGAGAGCTCGACAATCCCCTGCTGGACGCGTTTGTGACAAAGTTTCGCGAATCGCGCGGCCAGAGGATTCTGCCAAAAAAAGGGAGTGCTCCTGATGTAGCTCTTGTGCTCGAGGAAAACGGCGTTGTTGGACTATTGGGTGATCAGGCAGCTGGTCCGCGAGGCTGCTGGGTCGAGTTCTTTGGCCAACCAGCCAGCGTACATAAAGCGATAAGCGTGTTTGCCCTGACGTCATCGGCGCCGCTGCTGGTCTGTTCAGCAACCAGGCGGGGAAGATTGTTTGACTACGATCTGCGACTGGAGGGCATGATTGACCCGCTGACGGGCGGGCCTGAGGTCGCCAATCCAAAGGCGTTGTCGCAGTGGTATACCACGCTTTTAGAGACAGCGATCCGTCGGGCGCCGGAGCAATACTGGTGGGTTCACCGCCGGTGGCGGCATCGACCTAGAAAAGCTAAACTCATTCGGTCGGCTGCTTGATCGGCGCGTAGCCGCTTAAAAGTGTGAGCGTCCGTGCGGCAGGTCTTTACGAGTTCCATGCCATGACTGACTGGACCCCGATTGCGACAGTCTCAGAATGCCCCGCTGGCACAAGCATTGAACGGGTCGTCAACAATCACGTCGTAGCTCTTGCGAATACAAACGGGCATTATCATGCCATCGATGGCTTGTGTCCCCATCAAGGTGGCCCGCTTGGCAAGGGTTTTTTGTGCGGAACAGTTCTTACCTGCCCGTGGCATGGGTGGCAGTTTGATGTGGTTAGCGGACGCCACAAATTATCCCCCACGGTGAGTCAGAAAGTCTATGAGGTATGCGAACAAAACGGTATTTTGTCGATCCGATATTCTGACACTCACTCTGCGTTATCAGATGCGAAGGGGCCTAAGGAGTGATTGAGTTTCGCTGTTTTCGTAACGATGATCCGCCGCGGCTTGCCGATGTCTGGCGCGCGGCTGATCTAGGGCGATCGGCTATGCAACCGATGACATCGTCACTTCTGGAAGCGTGTGTTTTTTCTAAACCCTACTTCGATCGCGAGGGGTTATTTGTCGCATTAGATAGCGGGCGTGCGGTGGGCTTTGCGCATGCTGCTTTTGGGCCTAATCAAGATCGATCGGCGATCGACACACGCACTGGCACAACGCTCCTCGTAGCGGTTGTGGCGCACGATGAACAGGCTGCGATCAGCGCGACGCTTCTAACGCACTGCGAAAACTTTTTATGCCGGCGTGGGGCAGAGGTGCTTCTCGGCGGTGGCTCACCGGAAACGCACGGATTTTATCTCGGTTTATATGGAGGCTGTGACCTACCCGGCATTCTCGATTCGTCGCCCGCAATGCAAGAGGTATTTCGTCGTGCCGGCTACGTTGAAGCCGAACGAATGGCTGTGCTGAGGCGGTCGTTATTGGGATTTCGACCGCCGGTGAATCGACTCCAATTGGCGATCAAGCGGAGCACCGAATTGCGCGTGATTGATGAACCAACTCGCCGCACGTGGTGGGAGGCAGCTACGACAACAGGCATATCCCTGCGGCGATACGAGTTGATCAACAATGCCGGAGAGCTACTCGGTAGCGTTTCGTTTTGGGACATGCAGCCACTGGCCGCCACGTGGGGCATAGTCGCGGCCGGACTGTTGCACGTCGATATTGCCGGTAGTAAACGCCGGCAAGGTTTGGCGCATTATCTCGTTGCCGAAGCCATCCATGATTTGGGAGAGGAGGGTGTTGCGATTGTTGAGACGCACGTTGCAGAATCTAACCCCGCTGCCAAAAAACTTTTTGACAAACTCGGCTTTGAAACCACCGAACTGGGAACGATTTTCAAACGAGCTTAACTGGGGAGAGGCTAACGATTATCGGCATTAGAAGCCATCTTTTCGAGATGGACACGGACGGCGGATGAGCTTTCCGCGAGTGACTCATCCGTTTGGCGAAACCGCACGGACAACGGGGCGGTTTTGCGATTGCGTCTTAAGTCCGTGAGATAATCTTGCAGCAGTGAGCGATGCTGTGGACTGGTGCGCAGCATCCAATGCACCCAGCACCAAGCTTCTGCGTAGTGATCCTGCGACAGTTCCGCAGCAGATTCAAGCGACTCGAGTCGTTCGATATTGGGACTCCATGTGCCCTCGAGGAGCCTGCCGGACAGATGTGCGATGTGCTCTCGATGAAGCCCTTGCTCGACCCGGGGCAACTCAAAGAACTCGGCGATTCCCTCGTCGAGCCAGAGCGGAAGGGTGGGCACCACAGCATGCACGTAGCCGTGAGTTGTTTCGTGCCGCAAGTCCTCGGCAACCCTATCCTGCCAATGGGCAAACACTGAGAGCTTTGTGTCGCTCTCAACAAAAAAAGCGCGGCGTGCTGGAAAAGCAGGAAAGTGACTGGCGGCAAACGCTTGGTAACGGTCGGGCTTCTCAAATAAATAAACGTGCACAGGCTCATCTGAAATCGGCAGCCCTAATTCCTGACTCACATCGGTGCGCAAAGCCTCGAGATCGCGCACCAGACGGTGCTGGCCCGCCAGAGGAAAGTCGGCGTGAATAATCAGTTGTCCAGCTGTCAACTCCGTGCGACTAGGCAAGTCCGCGGCATGATCCCACGCCGCCGCGATGCCATCGGCAGGGCTGTAATGCGCAACAGCATTCCAGTTGGGCGCAGTCATCATGTGCGCGCAACCAACTGCGGTGCTTAAAATGCATACCGCAAGGCAGGCCGACTTTGAAAGATACGTCTGAAAATTCAAGGGCATGGCCATCCTGAAAGAATTGCTGTGGTTGGCAGGCTGCTCTAGAGGCTAGCGTGCCAGTGGGCAGGGTCCAAGGTCAGCACGTGTGCTCGACTGCCTATCGGTGCGTTTGCCAATTTGCCACCCGGTTCTTCCTTCACGCTCAAGCCGTAAAAAAGTCCCTCTGAGCGACTCCAGCATGAACGGTCTGCCCAGAACAGCCGTCGCGCCTGACCGTAAGGCCATCAACGTTGAATCTCCGCGAGGGAATGATTCCAGCAGCACAATGGCTAGTTTAGGCCGATTGGCCGACAGCATGCGCAACCGAGCAAGCTGCGAAGATTGAATACTGCCAATATCCCAAACGAGCACATCGGCCGGCTCGTCAAGCTCTGGTTGCCCACATCCACTGCGAGTGATGTGCCAGCCAGCCAGTGTCAGTAAGTCGGTTAGGCCGTCCAAATCAACGGCCTGTGACGCCACCAGCGAAACAGTGAGTGCCGAGCCGGTTGCTGTGTTGCCATCTCGACCAATCGCCGGCACAACCATGGGGATCGACTCCAGCAGCCGCTCTTCGCGGCGGGCTGTGGTCGGAAGGCCAAGCAGACTGGGGCGACCGGCATCAATGTCTTTACACCAGCATTCAAATCGGCTTGGAAAATCATACCAAGAAACTTCCTCGATTCCCGGCAGCACCGGTCCACTGCGACGGCGACCATCAACGAGACTCGAGGCCACTGAAACAATCCGCAGCAGCGGCCAGCGTTTGGAAAGCAGCACTGCATCGCGCAATGCCCAGCGTCCAGGCCAGTCGGCTGCCAGGATCGCAATCGATGGCAGCGGTCCTCCGGACAGCGAATCGGTTTCAATTGCGGCCTGTGGAGAGCAGGCTCTCACCACATTCGTTCGATTGGCGATCCATGTGTACGCCATGCCCAGTTCCAAGCCCGCGGTTGCACCGATCCATAGCAGATGCCGCCTTGATGCTTGGTTCAAATCTAAGTCGCTGGCAATGGTGTTGGTCAGACTCATTGAAGACGCATCACATAACTGTGCAATTTTTGCGGCCCCTAGTCGTGCAGATGGCAACGATTTTTTTAACCGGTAATCAATCGTAGAGGCATGGCAAGCATGAGACTCTCGACAGGTTAGTGCAGGCGCCCGCGCCGGGGCAAGGCAGGTTAATTGCGGGGATTGGCATTGGTCTTGAGTTGTGTTTGTATTTTTCTGAGTTGGAATAGTTCAAAGTCGGCCTTGACCATTATTTGATACCAAGGACAATTCTGCTTCTACATCGCGTTCAAGGATGAACGTAGATCCATTTTCACGCCGCTTTTCATCGGCCGTTAGAAGCCTGGAAAGTTGATTGGCAGGAGGCCGTTATGTTTTTTGCGGATACGTTCGGCGGTTCACCGGTGTTTGACGATAAGTTTTCTGGCGATCACTCTGGCCGAAAGAAAACGTCTTGTGGAGTCTGGCTTTCGCAGATTTTACCCGACTCACGATTTATCGCCTGCGATGACATCATCGCGATGGGCTGCCATGACGATCCTGCACGGTGCGGTCCGGGCGATGTGTTTGTTGCAAGGTTAACGGCCCACGGCGACGGGCACGAAGAAGTGGCTCGCGCAATCGCCCGCGGAGTGAGCGGGATTGTTGCTGAACGAATGGTTCCCACTTTTGGAACGCCTCTGTGCCTGATTGCCGACAGCGGATCGGCGCTGACGCGGATTGCGCATGCGTTGGCAGGCAATCCTGCTACGGCCATGCGTGTGATTGCTATTACAGGCACCAGTGGCAAGACAACCACGGCTTGGCTGACAGCGGCGGTTCTTTCCGAAGCTGGTTTGCGTGTGGGTATTCTCTCGGACTTAGGATGCCTTGCTGCCGATAGCACAGAGCCACTTGCGGCCGATCTCGCTCAGCCCTTGGTGCTTGCCGCTTGGCTGGGACAACTTGCTGCTAGTGGCTGCACGCACGCGGTGGTAGAAGTTTCCAGCCGTATGCTTGCCGAGCGAGCCCTGGCTGGCATTGCCTGTGACACGGTAGTGGTCACTAATCTTTCCACTGCTCATCTCGATCTTCATAGCACAAAGAAATCGTATCATACGATCAAGTCGAGCATTCTCGAGAGCTTAGGGGAGAATGGTTGTTTAATTGCCGGTGTGGACGACAAGCATGTGCAAAGGTTGTGTCAGCGCAACGGAGCAGATCGACCCGGCTGTGCAATGATTACAGCAGGGCTTTCCGTTACAGCCGATCTTTCTGCGTCGCCCATCGAACGCAGCCTTTACGGGCAGACGTTTTTATTGCGGGCCAGCGGTGGCATGGTGCCAATTGCAGTCACAACGCCTGTAGCATCATTTGTGCGCAATGCCATGCTGGCTGCAGCCATCGGGCTGCGTTATCGGGTGCCGCTGGAACGGATTGCGCGAGGCATCGAGGCTGCGGGCAGTGTTGCGGGCCGCATGGAGAGGCTGGATCGCGGCCAAGAGTTCTCCGTATTTCTCGATCAACCAACGAGCAATCATGCTCTAAGAAGTACGCTTTGCAGTCTGCGTAAACTGACACAGGGTCGTCTTATCCTGATAGCAGATGAGCAGCAGACCGTCGCACTCAGCGGGGATGTTCAACGGCAGAGAAGCAAATTGAACGCTGATAAACAGTTTGCTTTTCGCGCTTCACGCTGGTGTGATGAGTGCTTGGTTGTGTCGTCTGGTATGCTAGAAGATGACGCTGACGCTCAAGATGTGGCAGACTATGCACGGATCGATCGGTTGTTGTCTTCGCTCAATCAATACGATTGCCTGCTTGTGCTTGGCAAGTCCTTGTCGGCCGCTGGTGGCCCGACCGATCCGTTAGACGGGATTCTGCCGCTTGCAGCCGTCATCGACGGCTGGTTGCAGTTGGCCCACCCCCCACAGTGTGCATTTCCGCAGCGGTCTTCGGAACGGCGGCGAGCGGCATGACCTGTAAATCTGAGGGCTGCCGACGATTGGCCGCTAGCACCGGATGGACGGCGACCGGTCAGTTGAGGCACAATTCTGATGCGTGGTCGGCAACCAGACCAGCGTTGATTAAGTCCCTGCGAGAACCGATTGATGAAACAGCTTGCAAAACAAATACCGGCAGATGCCACACTATTTGATGATCTCGGTTTAACGGTAGCCAGTCGCGAGCCACTAGCACATCATACGTGGCTGGGAGTTGGTGGTGAGGCTCGATATTTTTGCGAGCCTGTAGATATTGATGCCTTATCGCGACTTGTCATTCGCGCACGTGAGACTGGCATTGCTCTGCGGATGATTGGCGGTGGATCCAACATCCTTATTCCAACAGCCGGATTCGACGGGATGATTGTCCGGCTTTCTGCTCCAGCTTTTTCCACGATCGAAGTGCGCAACACTAGCGTTATTGCAGGGGCCGGCGCGAAACTCGTGCACGTGGTGTGCGCTGCTGTCCAAGCTGGTCTGTCAGGAATAGAAACACTCGTTGGCATTCCGGGCACTATCGGCGGAGCGCTTGTTGGAAACGCTGGCGGACACGGCGGAGACCTTGGCGAAAGCGTAAAAGAGGTGACGGTGATGCTGCCAACGGGGCAACTCGCAGTGCGAAGAGGAACAGAACTTGCATTTCAATCTCGCTGGAGCAATCTCGATGACTGCATTGTCATCGGTTGCCAACTCGACCTCGACGAAGATAGTGCTGAACTCCTTACGAAACGGATGCAGAAGCAATGGATTGTTGGGCGATCTGAACAGCCTTCTGGTACACGAACCGTTGCCATGATGTTTAAAGATCCGCATGGAACGAGCGCGGAGTCACTGATTACTCAGGCGGGGGCAAAGGATCTGCGCGTTGGCGAGGCGATGGTCTATGCCGCTCACGCCAACTATGTAGTTGTATTCCCAAAATGTTCCAGCGACGACGTACGTTTGCTTGTTGAATTGGTGCGATCGAAAGTGCGTGAGCGGCTAGGGGTTGAACTTACGCCTCAGATAGAGGTCTGGTAAGTGACACAAGCCCAGGACTATGTATGAGCGTTCCACGCCGCAAGTTGGGTTCGGCCAATCGATCACAAGACAGCACTATCGGCCTGTTTCTCAGGGAGCGCCGGTCGGGTTTAGGTGCTTTGCTTGTGGTAGTAGGTGCCGTATTCTTTGGGCGTATGCTCTGGTTTCGCCTTGAGGAAGGAGTGCAATCAGGCTCGTCGTATGTTCTTGAGGCTGACACTGTCCAACTGCGAGGAGTTGCCCCGTGGGTGCACTGTGACCTGAAAACTGAAGCCCTGCGCAGTGCGAGTCTCGATCGAAGACTGCCGCTGAATGATCCCGAACTAGCACGGCGATTGGCGCGTGCCTTTGACATGCATCCGTGGGTCAAACGGGTGGTAGACGTGAGGCTCCTGCACCCAGCCGGTGCAACTGTGGAAATTGTGTGCCGAGAGCCTGTAGCCATGGTACGCGTAAAGGATGGTCTTTTCGCAGTAGATGCCGAAGGAGTTGTGCTGCCTAGTACTGATTTTTCTGCAGAGTCGGCAGCAGAGTATCCGCGTATAGCGGGCGTACAGTCCAGCCCGCAGGGGCCGGAGGGATCGCCGTGGGGTGATGGAATTGTTGAGGAGGGAGCAGCTTTGGCAGTGGCAATCGGACCTGAGTGGAAGGGCCTCAATCTTGAGGAATGCCGCACTACCAATGAGCATGGCACTCGCATGTGGGAACTTATCGGCCCCGAGGGACGCGTTATCCTCTTTGGCTCCGCCCCGGGCCG
>CAMBUD010000061.1 GCA_945871035.1 Planctomicrobium piriforme
TCGCTGCCGGAAGAAGCAACTGCTCAGCACATCCTTGTCGTCGACGACGAAGAGGACCTGCTCGAATTGGTGCGCTACAATCTCATCAAGGAGGGCTATCGCGTGACGTGTGTTGCCAGTGGCGAAGACGCTCTCAAGGCATCACAGAAATTTCATCCCGATCTCATCCTGCTCGATCTCATGCTTCCTGCCGTGGATGGCCTCGAAGTTTGTCGCCGCCTCAAGAGTGATTCTAAGACGCGTCACATTCCAATCGTCATGCTGACGGCCAAGGGCGAGGAAAGCGACACGATCGCTGGACTGGAGAAGGGTGCTGACGACTACATCTCCAAGCCCTTCAGTCCTCGGGTTTTGACGGCGCGGGTCAAGGCAATTCTGCGTCGCAAGGCAGCGGAGCGAGCGACTGAATTGGAGACCACCATCGATGTTCATGAACTCTCCATACACCCCGGCCGGCATGAGGCAACGCTCGCCGGTGAGCTTGCGGATCTTACCTATACAGAGTTCGCTTTACTGCAATTTCTGGCAAAACGGCCCGGTTGGGCCTACACTCGCACGCAGATCGTCGACGCCGTGAAAGGGGAAGACTATCCTGTTACAGAACGCTCGGTAGACGTTCAGGTTGCTGGCCTGCGAAAAAAACTCGGGGATTTCGGTTCGTACATCGAAACCGTCCGCGGCGTGGGGTACCGATTCCGAGCGTGATGTTCCCGTTCATCGCTTGAATTCGGCCTATGCCTCGTACTCATTTTATCTGGCATCTCTTCGCTAGTTGGTGCGCGCTGCTTGCAGCGGTTTTGGCTGGCTGCTCTTGGCTGACATCGGTGGAGTTGGCACGTCTGTCCGACAGCGCTCAGTTTCGGCGCATGAGCGACGTCGCTGCGGGCCTCACAAAGATTCTGCCCGTCATTGGCAACACGGTCGACCCAGAGGCCTTTGCCACCTTAGCACGCGAGATCACCCAGACAGCACTGGTTGGCATCGACCTGCTCGAACCGAGTGGGGCTATCTTGGCTGAAGTCTCCACCACCACTCTGAACGCCGAGTCTGCCGCACACTGGCCAACCAGCGGTGACGCCATTGTATCGGAGGCGCGCGCCGGCCGAATCGGTCACACCAGCCGCTACGATCCCGTCACAGGCAAACGCATGCTTGCTGTTTGTGTGCCGTTGGGTCCGATCGAAAAGCCGCTGGCCATTGTGCGTGTTTTGGCCAACACAACCGAGCAGGATAGGGAACTCTTTCGCTCACAACGCACTATTTTAATCGGTTACCTTGCCTTGGCTCTGGCCGCTGCAGCCGCCGGATACGGACTGGCCAAACGCACCGCGCGACCCGTGCAAGAACTGGCGGCAGCGGTCACCCGATTGGCCGGCGGAGCCTTTGAAACTCCCATTCCAACCCCGGAGCTAGCCGAATTATCGTCGCTTGCCGCCGCCATTGGGCTGCTGCGTGAACAACTCGTTGAACGCGGGCTTACGATCGGCCGACAGGGGTCGCAGCAGGAGGCTGTCCTGGGCAGCATGATCGAAGGCGTTCTGGCCATCGATGCCCGGCAACGCATCGTCAGTATGAATCTTGCCGCGGCAGATCTGCTCGGCCTTGATCCCAGCATCGTGATGCATAGGCCGCTGCAGGAGGTGGTGCCCAATCCAGACTTACGGCGCTTTGCTTTGCGGGCGATTGACTGCAGCCAACCGCTCGAAGACGACCTGCTCCTTAGAGGCCTGCGCGATCGCACGATCCGCGTGCGCGGAACGGCGCTGCGGGATCTTTCGGGCGATGGCGGCGCGGTCATTGTGTTGAATGATGTCACCGACATTCAGCATCTAGAAAATGTGCGCCGTGATTTTGTCGCGAACGTTTCCCACGAACTGAAAACACCGATCGCTTCCATTAAGGGCTTTGTGGAAACACTGCTGGACGGAGCCGCTGATAATCCTGTCGACAATCAGCGTTTTCTAACGATCATCGCCAAGCAGGCCGAGCGGCTGGAAGCGATTATTGAAGATCTACTGGCGTTGTCTCGTATCGAACAGAGTGAGGGCGAGAGGAGCCTTCCTGTGGAGCGGGTCAGACTCGCCGACTTGCTAGCGGCGGTTATGACGGACTGCCTGCCGCGGGCAATCGAACGCTCGATCGGGCTGCAATTGTCATGCCCCGACGCCCTTGAAGCCGAGATGAATGCGCCGCTGCTCGAGCAGGCCATGATCAACTTGGTAGACAACGCCATTAAATATAGCGAACCGGGAAAAACGGTTTGGCTAACGGCGGCCCATGCAGAGCATGCTGGCGTAGGCATGGACGAAGTGCGGGTGAGCGTGCGTGATGAGGGTTGCGGAATTGAGGCGTCCCACCTGCCGCGACTCTTCGAACGGTTTTATCGTGTCGACCGGGCACGCAGTCGCAAACTCGGTGGAACGGGACTGGGCCTCTCCATTGTCAAGCACATCATGCAAGCCCATGGCGGGAGTGTGACGGTGGAAAGCAGTCCCGGCATCGGCAGCACATTTACCATCCAACTACCGGCCTGCTAACCAACGGCTGGAGTCTGGTGGGTGATCGATTGGCCGCCATCGACCGGCAGGCAGACACCAGTCAGACATTCATGCGCCAATAAAAACATCACAGTGTGGGCCACCTGCTCAAGCGTGTCGGTCGCACGGTCTGCCGGTCGTGCGACCGGGCCGGGCAGGACACAATTGACTCGCACGCGTGGATTGCGCGCAGCAAGTTCCACGGCCAGAGAACGGGTGAGCGCTGGAATGGCGCCTTTACTGGGGACATAGGCGGCGTCATCGAGTTGCGGTTGATCGATTGCACAGCCTCCCATGGTCACAATCGAGCCGCCACTGGCCTGATGGATCATGACGGCTCCCACTTCCTGCGCCGTGACAAACGTGCCGATGCAGTTGACGTCGTAGTGCGCTCGGAGGTCTTCGGCCGTCACATCCTCAAACGGACCGGCATGATAGATGCTCGCACAGGTGACCAGGGCATCGATTCTGCCAAAGTGGTCGGCCACGCGATGCACCATCGCCCGTACCGGTCCCTCCTCGCGCATGTTGGCCGTCACGGCAATGCTTCGCACCCCAGCAGCTTCAAATTGTCGGGCCGTCTCCCGAGCCTCATAGAGCGAACGGTTGGCGTGGATGGCCACCGCATAGCCGGCCGCGGCCAGCGACTGCACAACAATCGCTCCGATCCGCCCTGCACCACCGGTGACAAGGGCCACACGGCTATTCGCCTTGAGTTTCGGATCAGGTGTTTGCATGAGCAGGTGTTTTCATGGGCATCTTTTTTCAATGCTCCGACTTCGGCCGCGATCCGTGAAAGTCCAAAATCTGCTGCCAAGCCTCTTCGGGGGTTTCCGCATATCGAAAGAGTTCCAGATGCTCGTCGGCAATCACTCCCTCGTCGGCTAGATACTCAAAGTCGATCACCTTCGACCAGTAGTCGCGTCCGAAAAGAATGATCGGAACCGGCTGCATGCGATGGGTCTGTCGCAGCGTGAGCGTTTCAAACATCTCGTCGAGTGTGCCGAATCCACCTGGAAAGAGCACGACGGCGGCCGCACGGAGAATAAAGTGAAATTTTCGTATCGAAAAATATTTGAATTGAAAGCAGAGCTCGGGGGTGATGAATGGGTTGGGCTGCTGCTCCGCAGGCAGCTTGATGTTGAGGCCAATCGACTTGCAGCCAACATCAAAGGCCCCACGATTGGCAGCTTCCATGATGCCTGGTCCGCCACCTGTGATGACGACGTAGGAACGTTTGTCCTCGCATTGGTTGTCGATTGAGACAATGCTCGCAAATGCTCGGGCCGCATCGTAGTAGCGGCTTGCAACAAGCAATCGCTCGCTGCGAGCGACCTCGCGAGCGAGTAACTTATCACTTGGTGCAGCCAAAGCCGCCCGCCGCGCCACAAAGAGCCGACGCTGTGCTGCGGTGTGTTCGACGATTTGAGTGCTACCAAAAACGATCACTGTCGATGTAATCGCTTCGGCCCCAAACGCTAGTTCTGGCTTGCCGAGTTCCAGCAGCATGCGCACGCCGCGCATCTCCGGCTTTTGCAAGAGTTCGTAGTCTTCTTGCGCGAGGCTGTAGCTCGGAGACGAAAGAATCGCCTCCACGTTGGCCGCCACAAGCGCCACATCATCGCCAAGCACGGTGTCGGGCAGAACGCTACAAGCCTTGGGCTTGGGTCGTAAGAAATCATCGGGAGTGGGCGGTTGGGTTTGCGTCATGATCGTTAGGTGTCCAAGTTAAAGGTATCGCCAATCGCGGCCGAGTGTGTTTTCCAACCGAGATTTTCCTGCAAAAAAGCCGCCATGCCACTGGCGGCCGGCGGTTCACCGTGTACGAGAAATGTGCACTTGGGAGCGGGCAACCCGGTGAGCCAGCGGCCGAGTTCGTGGCGATCTGCGTGCCCAGAGAGGGCGTCCACTCGTCGCACGGTCGCCCGAACGGGGATGTCCCTGCCGTGAATGCGCAGCGATTGAGCCCCGTTGATCAAACTGCGTCCCCGCGTACCCGTGGCCTGAAATCCTGCCACCAACACGGTTGTCTGGGGGTCGGGCAGCCGCTGCGCGAGGTGATGGAGAATGCGGCCACCGTTCATCATGCCGCTGGAGGCAATCACGATGCCCGGCCCGTTATGGCGATTGATTGCCTTCGATTCTTCAGCTGTCCTTGCCATGCGTACCCACGGCACTGTTAGTGCGCTGGCTACACCTGCCGCCTTTGCCTCAGACAGATCGTGTTCCGCGCGATGCTTATCAAAAATCTCTGTAGCAGCAACGGCCATTGGTGAGTCCACCCAGACTGGAACCTCTGGAATCCTTCCGGCTGCCATCAGCGTACGAAGTAGGTACACGAGTTGCTGGCAGCGACCGATGGCAAATGACGCCACGAGCATCATTCCTCCTCGTTCGATCGCCTCATTTGTCCGCAACTCAAGTTCGTCGAGTGGTTTGGCCTGTGTGTGGTCGCGATCACCGTAGGTGCTTTCGCAGACGAGGTAATCGCACGGGGGTAGCGCAACAGGATCGTTGTAGAGCGGCGCATTGTAACGACCGACATCGCCCGAGAATACAATCCGGGTCGTTCGCCCCGCCGAGACAATCTCCATCTCAATAAACGAACTGCCGAGCATGTGACCGGCATCGTGAAAACGGCAACGCATCGCGGGGTGCGGTTCAAACCACTTTTCACGCGGCACGCTTTTGACTAATCGCAGCGTGTGATCGACGTCGTGCTCATCGTAGAGCGGCAGAGCCGGCGAATGCTTGGAGTAGCCTTGGCGGTTGGCAAAATAGGCATCTTCAACCTGGCACTTGGCCGAGTCGTAGAGCATCAACCCCAGCAGATCTGCAGTGGCCGGGGAGGTAAAAATCGGGCCTGAAAAACCTTCGCGCACCAACCGCGGTAGCCAACCAGAATGATCGATGTGGGCGTGAGTCAGCACAACGGCATTGATGGTGTCTGCCGGCACAGCAAACCGCTGCCAGTTGCGTGTTCGCAACTGTTTTTCTCCCTGAAAAAGTCCGCAATCAACCAGCACTCGCCCCGTGCTCATTTCGAGCAGATGCCGCGATCCCGACACCATTCCAGCGGCTCCAAGAAACTTTATCTGGGCCATGCTTTCTGCCTTTAGCTGCAAGGGTTTCGATCCATTTTTACCGGGAAATGCGTTCGGAAATCAGACGGGTTGTGCCCGCCAACAACAACTCGCCTGTCTCGATTGAGAGCGATTTCAAAGTGTGCCTATTGGCCCCGCCATCGTGCGATTCAGGGAGCGAGACAATCAGGTGCAATTGCCCGTTGAGTTGCCTGAGATCGGTGATCGCACCCATTGCACTGATGCGCCGAGCCAGGTCGCGCAGAATGGCATTTCGGGGCAGAGGAATCCTGCCAAGCCTCGCCTGCTCAAGCACAATCCCTAACTGGTTAATCTCGCGCAGCTGAACCTTGAGTTCTAACCACACCACCGTCGACAGTGCCCATGCTCCCGTTCTGGCCGCTATGCTCACGCGTTTTGACTGAAATTCGATGCGCGGTTCTCTGATGCCCCACGGTAGCAAGTGGGGGTGATTGCGGGGGAGATCATTGGTCAGCCACGCGTTGATCTCAGCATCTGTGATCACCGACTCCCACGCACCAATCCGAATGACATCCGCTCGCAGGGCCGAAATCTTTGTGACGAGGCGTCGCGCTGCCTGTTCACCAACTGGGCTCCTGTCTGTTACTTGCCGCAGAGTATAAAAAGCTGGCTTGTATGCCAGCAGGAGCCCAAGTCCGAGAAGCCCACAGAGGGTGATTGCCGAGCACACAAGCCCTATTCTGCCCAGGTGCCAACTCGTTGGTTGCAGCGTAGTCGTGTGCAAGTTTTTTTACCGTTCCCGAAAATCTATGGGCCTTAATCCAATCCACTGTCACCAGCCAGCACGCAGCCAGCAACGGCTTATCCAACATATCTCAAGAGTTTTGCAGGCAGACCATCTGTTGGATCAAGGGTCACATCGCCCAAGCTTTCATCCTCCAACTCATCACGCAGCACGCGCACATTGGCAGGGGCCTCGATCCCAATCCGAACCTTGTCGCCACTGACGCGCACGACTGTCACCACCACTGAATCACCGATGAGAATCCGTTCGTTTTGTTTGCGGGAGAGCACAAGCATTGAGAGCCTCCGTACGAGATAAATGAATGGGAACAAGAGAACCAACGTAAGTGTACAAACGTGTACGCATCTTGCCGCGGCCAATTTTTCGCAAATACTGGCCTTAGCGACCTCCTTTTTTTGCTGGCAACCGATCTTCCCCAGTGCCATCCCGTTGGCTGAGTCGGCGGGTGGGGAAAGCTATGTGCTAGAGGAAATATCGTCGGGTTAGGCAAACTTTCTTGTGGTAGTCCACAGGAGTGCCAAACAAATGTTTTATGCGGAACCTGCCCGGCATGCCGGGCAAACAGGGGTTGCGCGATTGCGGACGGCCGCGAACTCAAACTCATGAATCCGCACAAGTTATCCGGACGGTAGCGGAAGCAGGACTTTCGGTCCTTTTTTTAACTCGCTGGCCTGAAAAGAATCAGGCTGAACCGATGCTCCGGAAATCGGCACGGCCGAGGTGTGATCGATAAACGTTGCCAAGTCAACCATTTCGGCAACGGCCGCACGGGCCTCTGCTTGTTGGATGCGTTCCAGATCGATCGCCAACAGACGCGGGTGAACTTTATGAACCGAGCGAAGGGAGGCGGGCCGCCCGGCACTGAGCGTGAGCTTGGCATCGATGTCGAGGGTGACCATTGAGGGAATGCCGCCGACCGACGCAACGCGTTGGTTGATCGCCAGTCGTGGAAACGGCGGGAGACCGCCCGGATGCATCAGCGCTTTGAGCAAGATCGCCGTATCGGCAAAACGATGGTAAAGCTCAGCGGCATCCTCAAAGGGTGCTGGTGTAAATTGTACTTCATACCGCACGCGTGGGCCGATGAGTTCCAGTTGCGACTTCTGTTCTTTGAAGCCATCGCCAAAGTCGGGACCGCCAGCCCAGCGCACCAGCCGATCGTCAGATTGCCGCGCCCACGATGTGAGTGATGCGCTCAATCGTTCGAGGCGAATCGCGGCGATCTGTGTTTTTTTATTGCGGCTGGGGTCGATCACAACAACGCGCTCTCGTGCCGGATCGTGCAAAACAATTTCGCCGCAGTCGTCTGTGATTGAGGCAGGGAGGCCTGTCTCTTTGTCCACCGGCAGATCGAGAAAGTCCCACGCTATTCCATTCCGAAAGAGCGTGAGCGTTCGCGCTAACGGTTTTTCATCACCAGCAGCAAAAATCTCGCTCTCGACCCGCAGCACGCCGGACTGCTCGCCAGCATAAGTCGGAACAGTTGCGGGATCGATCCCCATCCCCAGTGCGCAGAGCCCGACTCCCCATCGCGCTAACCGGTTGGTCATCGTCATGATGTGATCCACAGCCTCTCCTGTGCTCGCGGAGATTTTTCGGACAATGCACTGCTCCTATTTGTATGAGCTCGAGAGTCGCGCTCGAGAGCCGCGTTTGAGAGTCGCGGGGCATCTCGTCGCAGCGGGAACAGTAGCACGATCAACAGCCTACAAACAGGTCGACCAAGCACCCCTCGCGCCGCTGCAAACGAGATCGGGCAGCGCCCGGTTCCTGCCCACTCAAGGCAGCCTGCCCAGTGTCGCGCGCCGACCGCTTGGAGACAAAAAGCCGTCTTTACACCGGGATAATCATTGAGGATTTTAGCCAACCGCTTACGGAGAGAACTCCTATGAACATACTGCCAATGAAAAACGTCCCGCCCGCTGCCACCAATTGGCGGCTGATTGGAATTAAGTGTTTTGTTATTTTTCACATAATCGTCCTGGTGTGCTGCGGAGTCCCCGGTTCGTTTCCGCTGAAAGATCGTCTCTTGCAGGTGCTCAACCCCTACGCGCTGCGCGTGGGGCTCTGGCAGTATTGGAATATGTTCGCCCCCGAACCCTTTTCACTGAATGCCTACCTCGAAGCAGAAATTGAATTTGCCGACGGCACAAAAAGCGTTTGGTCTTTTCCGCAAATGTCGAAGATGGGTTACTTCGAGAAAATGTGTTCGGAACGCTATCGCAAGTGGGCGGTCGATGAAATCAGACTCGATGAAAAATCGCTTTTCTGGGCCGACACCGCACGCTACGTTGCGCGAAAAGCACAGACAGACCCCTCCAATCCGCCGCACATTGTCTCGCTCCGGAGGCACTGGCACGTCATCGAAGATCCGAATCTCGCATTTGTTCCAGTCGGTTCTCGAGTGTTGGCCTCGCGATTTCAGACCTATCGATTTTATCGCTACGAAGTGCACGCCGAGGACGTGCTATGACGCTGCAGGCCATTCGTAACGCGTGGAACGACTTTTTTTTTACAAAACAACCCGTCACGGGCATTGCTATTTTTCGTATTTGTTTCGGCCTCGTTCTCATTCTCAATGCTCTTTTTCTGCTGGCCGGGTTTTCAGATTGGTTTGGATCGCATGCCATTGTGCAGTACAGCACTGCTTTGACATTTACGGGAACCGGTCGAATCAATCTCTTTTCGATTCTGGGCGCATCTGATAGCAGCGCGTATCTCATCTATGGAACGCACCTGATAGCGATCGTCGGCCTGACGCTCGGACTCTGGACACGCAGTTCAGCCGTCGTGGCCTTCATCACGCTTGTATCCCTTCACCATCGTGATCCTTTGATTCTTAATTCTGGCGACACTGCCATGCGGGTCATTCTTTTCCTGTTGATGTTTTCACGCGCTGGAGATGCTTTTTCACTCGACCGCTGGCGTGCGCTCAAGGCTGGCACAACGACTGGCCCGCCCGCTTTCCAAATGCCTTGGGCACAGCGGCTCATGCAAATACAGATCTGCATCATCTATTTTTCAACCGCCTGCTTTAAGCTTCAAGGCGAGGCGTGGACCAATGGAACAGCCGTTTACTACACCACGCGGCTCTGGGATTTCGAGCGATTTCCTGTCCCCTTTTTGAATGACTCCTTGGTGGCCATACGCCTGATGACATGGGCAAGTTTGGCGATCGAATGTGCGCTCTGCAGTTGCGTGTGGGTCAAGGAATGGCGCAACACCGTGCTGATTTTGGGTGTGCTACTCCATCTCTCCATCGAATACTCGATGAATATTCCCATTTTTCAGTGGGTCATGATGAGTCTGCTCGTGGCGATGGTTGCCCCGCAGGACATGGATCGCTGGGTGGCAGGCCTGCAGGGCCGGTGGCATGCGTTGCCGGCTCCTCTGGAGCAACCGGTGCCTGTCAGCCGCAGAAGAAAAGCAGCTTGATCGTTTTCCTGCGCTTGCTTGAGCTGCGGCCAACTATGGTCTACCAACTGCGTTACCAACCCAGTGGTTGTCCCAATAATTTGATACTTGCCAACGCTAGAACGCAGGCGATCAGACTGCAAAAAAGCCGGTGTGAAAAGTGAAACGCTCCACACTGCGATCCAATCAGTCCACCGATGACAACTGCCGCGACTAACGTCGGATTCAGGGCTGGAATCCCTCGCCCCGCTGCATATTTTCCGCTGAGTCCAGCGATTGAATTAACGAGAATGAAGGGGGCCGTCACCGCCGCCACCGTCTTGGGCGGCGCCGCATGCATCGCCAGGAGGGCTGGCGTTAAAAAAACGCCGCCGCCAATTCCGGTGAGCCCCGAAAGCAGGCCAATGGTGCCGCCGAGTGCTAACAATCGGCCCGTAGACGTTCGCAGCGGCTGCTCGTCGGCTCCCTGCCTGAGCCTTTTTTCTTCGACCGCTGCTGAACACACCGTGGTGGTACTCGCTGCTGCGATTGACGGTTGTCCGGATTGCTTGGCTGGATTTGTTGTCTGATAGGCTCCGTAGCCAATGCGCACCGCCGACGCCAGCAGCGCTGCGCCGAGAAGCACTGAAAAGAGGCTGGCCGGTAAGTCGATCGCGCCGCCCAGCAGGGCGCACGGGATGCTTGTGATCACTAGCGGTTTCAGCAGCTCGAAACGGAAGTGAGCGGCGCGCGCAAACTGCACGCTGGCAATCGTCGCCACAATCACATTCAGCAGAAGTGCGTCGGGGCGTGCCACTGCGGGATCGATGCCCGCCAGCGCCATAACAGCAAGGTAGCCGGTTGCACCAGCGTGCCCGATCGAAGCATACAGCAGGGCCACAATCAAAACCGGCAACGCAATTATTTCATTGACTTGCATGACTGCCAACGACAGGGCTGCCATCATGCCTGTTTAAAAGCATGTTGCTTGAGCAGAGCCAAGGGAATTATAGCGAGCGATCTTTCGTGGGTGGCCTCAAGAATGACGGGCGGAGCGCTGCCAGCCTGCGCTGCTTCCAACCAACGTGCCGCACACAAACACCAGTGATCTCCGGCAACCAGTCCAGCGAAACCCCACTCCGGGTGTGGCGTCACAAGATCATTGCCGACGGCCACCGTGAAGATCAAAAAATCTTTGGTCATCACAGCACAAACCGTGTGCACACCAACGTCATCGGGCCCCGATCGGCAACAGCCGTCACGAAAAAAACCGGTCAGGGGATCGAGCGAACAAGGCGCCAGTGTGCCGCCGAGAACATTACGATCCGGTTGATCCGCCGGCGATTTGCTGGCAGGCGTTGATTGGTTGGAGTGCTCAAAAGAGATCATGGGTCGCCTGACAACTCCACGCGGCGCGTTGCACGTAGTCTTCCACGCGAGCACGTGGCTCAAACGCTTGTGTATGATGCCGCAAGAACGTCTAACAAACAAGCCGCGGCCGCCTCGGGAGGATGAGAGGCAGCAATTGCCGTCGATCCGAGTCAGCGACGTTGCTTTTGTCGCATCTTCACGGCGGCGATGGGTCTGCTTTTAGTCTGGATCTGGATTGGTTCGATCCTTATGCCCACTCAACCAGCGTCGCAACCATCCGTCTACCGTGTGCCTCCGCTCAATGAGTTGATCGCGGTCGGAGCGATTGTGGCTCTGTTCGCGTGGGGCTGGCTGGTGTGGTCGGGCTACGGCCAGACACCCTTACCACTGGGGACGCTCGATCCCGAACGGTTTCTTGGCCGCAGTGGCCTGCGGTTGGCCGAGTTACCGCTGGTGCTTATGCTCGTCTGTGGCGGCATGCCGCTGGTGTGGGGCTTGATCCGGAAATTATTGGCCGGAACATTTGGCTCTGATTTACTCGCTGGGCTATCGATTATTACAAGCATCCTGCTCGGCGAATACTTAGCCGGCGTGCTCGTTGTGCTGATGCTTTCCGGCGGCGAGGCGCTTGAGTCGCGGACCATGAGCCGTGCGAGTGATGTGCTCAACGCGCTGGCCCGTCGCATGCCAACGCTGGCCCACAAAAAATCCGCTACTGGTCTGATCACAATCGCACTCACAGACGTTGGCATTGGCGATGTGATCGTAGTGCTGCCACACGAGATCTGTCCGGTGGATGGCACGGTGGTCGCTGGCCGTGGATCGATGGATGAGAGTTACCTCACGGGAGAGCCCTACCGCATGGCAAAGGCACCCGGATCGGCTGTGCTTTCGGGGGCCATTAATGGGGCTGAGGCGATGGAGGTTCGCACGGATCGAGTGGTGGGTGATAGCCGCTATGCCGCTATCATGAATGTGCTGCGCAGCAGTGAAGATCGCAAGCCGCAACTGCGTCGCATGGCAGACTCATTGGGCGCACTCTACACGCCGCTAGCCGTTGTGATTGCTGCCTTGGCGTGGGCACTCAGCGGAGATTCCACCCGTTTTCTAGCGGTGCTTGTCGTTGCCACGCCTTGCCCGCTGTTGATTGCCATTCCGGTGGCGATCATTGGCGCCGTATCGCTCGCTGCCAAACGCGGCATCGTGATCCGTGATCCAGCTATTTTAGAACGCCTCGATACTTGCCGCACCGCGATCTTCGACAAGACTGGCACCCTGACCTACGGCACGCCCAGCTTGACTGACGTGACCCTGCTGGGTGATCTCACCGAAGCCGAAGTGCTCACGCTGGCGGCAAGCCTTGAAATCTACTCAAAGCATCCACTGGCAATGGCCGTGGTGCAGGCGGCGAAAGATCGCTCACTGTCACTGCTGGAGGTTCTGACGCTTGCAGAGCAACCAGGCCAGGGGTTGGTGGGACGCGTGAAACACTTCAATGGCAGCGCTTCTCCGCGCAGCATTGCACTCACCAGTCGCCAAAAACTACTCGATACCACGGGCCCCTCGGCAGATGCGCCCAGAGCAGAGGCTGGAATCAGAGGCGGGGACAAACTTCCTCCGGTTGCTGGCGGGCTTGAATGCGTGTTGGTGGTTGATAATCGCGCTGAAGCGCTGCTGCGGTTTCGCGATTCGCCTCGCGCGGATGGAAAATCGTTTATCCGACATCTCTCGCCGTTGCATCGCCTCTCGCGTGTGATGCTCGTTTCAGGCGACCGGGAAAGCGAGGTTCGCTGGCTGGCAGAAGCCGTTGGCATTCATGAGGTGCATGCGGGCATTTCACCCGAAGGAAAGCTGCAGCTTGTGAGGGAGGCGACGGCTGCTGCGCCAACCTTATTTGTAGGAGACGGTATCAACGATGCGCCGGCACTCGCTGCGGCAACGGTTGGCATTGCAATGGGCACCGCCAGCGATGTCACGAGTGAGGCGGCCGGTGCGGTTGTCATGGACTCCGCATTGGAACGAGTCGATGAGTTGTTGCACATCGGCCGCAGGCTGCGACGCATCGCGCTGCAAAGTGCGGTTGGCGGAATGGCGGCCAGCCTGATCGGCATGGGAGTGGCTGCGGCCGGTTATTTGCCGCCGGCAGTGGGGGCACTGGTGCAGGAGGCGATCGACGTGGCTGCCGTTCTCAACGCGCTGCGGGTGGCATGGAATCCGGGATCGCTTTCGGATTACGGTGATCGTGACGGGTGAGCTTGGCATCGCTGCCCTGTCCAGTTGCAGCAACGAGACACACGGGCCTGACAGACGGGTTGGCAGACGGACAAGTGTGACTGCCAGCGGTGCTGGGATCAGCACTGGGTGAGGCGTTTAATTTCTTTCAAAGCGTCGCATAAACCGTCCGAGAATCGCCGTCATGCAGGCACCGCCAGTCCAGATGGCCGCGCCGGCACAGGCCCCGGCGATGATGCCTGCAGGTCCACCGGCCAGACCGGCTAACGCACAGGCAATGGTGCTAGCGGCCAGCCCGGCCGATTCACCGGCGCGCCGGCTTTCAGCTGCCGATCGGCCTGCTTGATGGGCCGTCCATTCCGTCGCCAGCGCCACCCCTTCGGCCACGATCACTGTCGGCACAATGGTGCGGAGGCCAACGCGTAGCGAAGTGCCCAGAGCAGTGCGCACCACGACTTGTTCTATGGTTCCCGCTGTCACCCGTGCTGACACTGCTGCGGCAGTGCGGGTGACGACCCCACTGATGCGTGCCAATACAATCTCAACCTGCCGGCTGCTGCGTTCGCCACTGGCACACCAGGTGGCGAAATGCTCGCAATTATCCACGACCGGGCAATACCCATCCCGGCCCACGTGGGCCAGCGAGCGGGCTGCGATTGTTGCGCCAGAAAAAACGGCTGGGGGTTCGTCGGTTTTCCAAACAACACCGCCATCCGCAAACTCCGCCAAGCTGGTGCGCACCACGCAGCCACCGGCCAACAATCGGGACCGATCGT
>CAMBUD010000062.1 GCA_945871035.1 Planctomicrobium piriforme
CGTTTGGTTTTTACGGAACGCAGTGGCGGGTGTGGCCTGGGCAGGCGGAGGTCAAAGCGGTTGAGTATGATGCCGCCACCCCCGATTCACCGCCCGCATCAGCAGTGCCTGACGTGGACGAAGAGTCGCTGGAATCAAATACTCCAACCCTGTTGGAATCCACGACGGATGATCCCGGGGAAAACGCAGATCCGGCTGTAGAAAATTCTGCGCCAGAAAAACGCGATCCCATCCGTCAACCGGCTCCCGAGCCAGCATCGCAGCCTGCGACAGAAGATAAGAGCCAGCTTGAAGACAAGAGCCAGCTTGAAGACAAGAGCCAGCTTGAAGATAAGAGCAAAGTTGAAGAAAAGAGCAAAGAGGCCGAGCCTGTGCCGCCTCTGGATCCGGTGCCTGCAGATGAGGCCGACTCAGATGACCGAGATGACCGAGACAAAAAAGAGCCCGATGTGCAACCGCCCGCAGCCAAGCCGCCGGCTCCAGCCGAGAGCGAACTCGATAATCTCTTCAACGAAGCAGCCCACGGCCTGCGTCGCAAGGAACTGTTGGCAGCACTGCAGCAAAACGTGAACCGTCAACAGATTGCGCGTCGGCTGGCGCTCTCGCAAGAAGTCCGATTGGCATCGCACGTTCAGCCGATTGCACCCGCTGCAGCAATTCCCCCGCTGTCGGATCGACCGCAACGCATTCCGCTGGACGACAAAGCAGTAGTTTGTCCAGCATTGCAACCGGAAACATTACAGCCGATCGCTGTGCCCAGCAGCAATCGCACCGGTGCCGTCAAAGGCAACCCGCTCCGCTCAAAATAACGGCACGACGGCACGCTCTGGAAAATGCGAGAGGCGGGAGTCGAACCCGCATGCCTTGCGGCACTGGATCCTAAATCCAGCGCGTCTGCCAATTTCGCCACACTCGCAACCTCAGCCAACTAGTCTAGCGTACTGCGCATGTGGCTGCGGGAAAGGTCCTCGTCTAGAAGACGATCCAGATTGCCGCTGCCGACAGGATCGCGCGGCGGCCAGGTAGCGATCAGAAATTCTTGCAGTGAGTCGTCGGATGGCGTGTCGCTCCATTTTGTAAATCGGATTTCCAGCGTCCTGATTTGCTCGTGCGCGTTGTGGGTGGCATTCCAGTGCCGGGCAATCGCCGCCGCCACGCTGGGAGCGAAAACACGCTGCCGCAAACGGGGCAGCTCCCAAAAAAGCTTGTGCCAGCGGTGGTGGGGTAGGGAAAGAAAGCCGTTGGTAGGTCGGATGGTTTCCAGTGGTCGCCCGCCTCGCAGCACATCGACCTTCCGTCCATCGGCCAACTCAGCAGCGGCGTATACCCACTGTTCTTGGCGGATCACTTCGCCAAACATTGGCCAATCCTGCCACAGAGAAGTCAGATGCAAGGCTGCGGCCAGAGGGCGCGCAAGGGGCACCGACTGCCAAGGCGTGTTCGCATACAGAAGGCCCACGAGGGCCAGGCCGCCGGCAAGGATGCAAAACCCCTGGCCCAGCATGGAGCCAAGCAACCGGCACCGGCGGCCTGGCCCCATACGGGCTTGAGGCTCAGCAGGCAGCCCGCTGTTGGCAGAGAAAATGCTCGACGGCGTTGCGGCCCGAGACAACAGGCGATCCCATGCAGCCGCAGGAATGATTGCCAGCCAAGCGGCGACGCCAATAAAACCAAAGAGCCCGACGGTCATCGTGGACATGATCAGAAGATGAAAAGCGATAAACAATACAACCAGCCAGCCACGCAGCGGCGGTGAGGCAATTGCCAACAGCAGGCAGGGGCCGCAAATTTCCAAGCCCACAACAGCCCATGTGGCCGGCACAACGATCCAGACAAAAGAAACCAGCATTTGCCCCAGACGCGTGCCGTGGTCGTGAACGGACAGCGCGTACACAAGAGCGTCCCCGGAGAGCCAAGAGTGATTCAATTTTGACAGACCGGCAGAGAAGTAGACGGCCGCAATCTGCAATACAAGCGCAGCTGAAGCAGGTGAAAATATGCCGCCACAAACGCCGGGTTGACCGCTCATCCGAGCCCTTTTGTGATCCAGCGACCAGGTGCTTCCCAGCGGGAGAAACATGCTCCAAAACAATAAACACGTCAACCATAAATCGCCGGCGTTCGTGGCGGGTGTGGTGCGATGCACCACGCTGACAACCGCGACCCAAGCGGTGATGGTGGCTAGTTGCGTCCAAACACCCATAGCGAGCAAAGCACCGGCGGTGCCCTCCAGCACGAGCACGCACGCGTTCCAACCAGCCGTGTCGCTCAAAAAGGCGAGAGACCAGATGCACCGATCGCCGTGGTAGCGTTGCAGCACGTCCAGCGGAAACATTCCGTCGGGGGCAAACATCAGCCAGAAGTCGCGCGTGCGCAACAGCGCATCGGCACAGACAATGCCCCCGATTGCCATTCGAAAGACGGCTAGGCTGCGGGCATCGAGGGTGAAAGCGCGTCGCGCCCATTCCCTCACTCGCACGCTGATTAAATGCGGAGAAATCATGGCAATCTACGGAGTGTTCCGCTGGGATGCAGCGTTTCTTGAACGAATGGACCATCGAAACTACAACAGATACTCGTGAATGAGCGATCCCAAACTCGCGGCCTGCCGCCGCGTTTGACCGAAAGACCGAGGAGAACCCGCAATGCCTGCTTCGCTGCATGTTCCATTAGTGGTGCTGGGAGGTGGCCCGGGGGGCTACGCAGCCGCTTTTTTGGCCGCAGATCTCGGCATGGACGTAACCCTCGTCGAGCGCGAAGAGCGACTCGGCGGCACGTGCTTATTGCGGGGCTGCATTCCTTCAAAGGCTTTGCTGCACGTGGGACGCGTATTGGCGGAGACGCGCGAGATGGAAGCGTGGGGCATTCATTTTTTGCAGCCCACCATCGACGTCAATGTCTTGCGGGGCCGGAAGGAAAAAGTTATCGCCACTCTCAGCGCTGGCCTGGCCCAACTTGCCAGACGGCGTAAGGTTTCCATCGTCCGCGGGCATGCCCGTTTCACCAATTCTTCAACGCTGGAAATCGAGGCTACTGGCCCGGCTGCCGCCAGTCAGACGATGACGTTTGACCACTGTATTTTGGCCAGCGGCTCCCGGCCGGCGCGCATTCCCGCCTTTGATCTGCCCACGCAGCGCGTCATGGATTCCACGCAGGCGCTGGAGATGTCGGACATTCCCTCCTCGCTGCTGGTCATTGGTGGCGGCTACATCGGCTTAGAGATGGGGACCGTTTATGCCGAACTGGGGTCGAAGGTGTCGGTTGTGGAACTCACCGACACGCTGCTGCCCGGCGCCGACCGCGATTTGGTCAAGCCTCTGTCGCAGCGGTTAGAAAAATTATTTGCGAACATCCACTTGCGCACAAAGGTTTTAAAACTAGAGGACCGCGGCCACGCCATCCTCGTACACCTCGAGGGACCAGACGAGGGACCAGGCGAGGGACCAGGCGCGGTCCGCACAGAGGAATTCGCCAAAGTGCTCGTGGCCGTGGGCCGCCGGCCCAATTCCGACGGCATCGGTTTGGAAAATACAGGCGTCCAGTTGAGCCGCCAAGGGTTTGTCGAAGTCGATGCCCAACAGCGTTCAGCCGACCCCAAGATTTTTGCCATCGGTGATGTTTGCGGCGAACCGATGCTGGCCCACAGGGCCAGCCATCAGGGAAAGGTGGCCGTCGAAACCCTGCACGGCAGCGCCGCGATCTTTGCACCGCGGGCGATTCCGGCAGTCGTATTCACCGATCCAGAGATCGCTTGGACGGGCCTCACCGAACAACAGGCCACCGCCGAGGGGCGCGTTGTTGAGATCACTCGCTATCCGTGGGCAGCGAGTGGACGCGCTCAGGCACTGGGCCGCACGGAGGGAATGACAAAGATTCTCGTCGATCCCCAAACCGATGCCGTGCTCGGCTTCGGTATCGTCGGGGCCGGCGCCGGCGAACTCATTGCCGAAGGAACTCTGGCAATTGAAATGGGATGCTCTGCCCGTGATCTTTCCGAAACAATCCACCCGCATCCAACCCTTGGCGAAACGGTAGCCTTTGCCGCCGAAAACTATTACGGCTTGGCCACCGAGATCTACCGGCCCCGCTCTGAAGCAACGGCCACTTGAAAAGACGCGACACGATTTTTTGTGGCGAGACGTCCCTCTTGCGAGAGGGTGCGGCATGGAAAAAGCAAGATATTCGCCCTGCAACCGGTTGCGGCCCTTGTCAGTCGGGCCTCGTGATCCGGCCTTTACGCCCGCTGGAAGAGCCGGAATAATAGAACTCAGACGATCTACCTTACTATGGGAGTGCATGATGGCCAACACCGACAACGATCCGACTAGCAGCGATGTTGTCAACGCACTGGAGATCGCCCACGAACCGAGTGAAAACAGTGCCCATCGCAGTGGCACGCTGCACAAACCCTCCCCAGGAGCACACGCTCCGATGGGTATTAGCCAAGTGACAGACAGCACCAGCGGCCAACCGATGGCCTTGGATGGCACGGCAATGATCGATTCTGACCCGGCCGAAACAAGGGAGTGGCTCGATTCCCTCCGGTATGTTGTCAATAGTCGAGGCGGTGACCGCGCCAGCTATCTCTTGCAGGTGATCGAGCAGGAGGCCTACCGCCTCGGCGTTCCGATTCCATTTTCGACGACGACGCCCTACATCAATACCATTCCTGCCGACCAGCAACCGGCATTTCCGGGCAATCGTGAAATTGAGCGGCGAATTAAAAGCATCATTCGCTGGAACGCGATGGCGATGGTTGTGCGTGCCAATCGCGAAGATAAAAGTATCGGCGGACACATCTCCACATTTGCCTCTTCGGCAACGCTCGTGGAGGTGGCCATGAACCATTTCATCCGCGGCCGTGGCGAAGACTTCACAGGCGATCAAGTCTATTTTCAGGGTCACGCCTCGCCGGGCATCTATTCCCGCGCGTTTTTAGAGGGACGAATCACCGAAAAACAGCTGGAGAATTTTCGCCGCGAGTTGGCCGATGGAGGAGGCTTGTCCAGCTACCCCCATCCTTGGCTGATGCCGGAGTTTTGGGAATTCCCCACCGTGTCGATGGGTCTGGGGCCGCTGATGGCGATTTATCAGGCACGTTTCAACAAGTATCTTTCGGATCGCGGCATCAAGGACACCAGCCAGCAGCACGTCTGGTGTTTTATCGGTGACGGGGAGTGCGATGAGCCTGAAACGCTCGGCGCCATTTCGCTCGCGGCCCGCGAAAAGCTCGACAACCTCGTGTTTGTGATCAATTGCAACCTGCAGCGACTCGACGGCCCCGTGCGCGGCAACGGCAAGATCATTCAGGAGTTAGAAGGTGTTTTCCGTGGGGCCGGCTGGAATGTCATCAAGGTCATCTGGGGCGAGGAGTGGGACCCGTTGCTTGCCAAAGACGAGAAAGGCCTGCTCGTTAAACGCATGAATGAGGTGGTCGACGGGCAATTTCAGAAATACGTTGTCATGCCTGGCGACTACATCCGGGAGCACTTCTTTGGCGCTGATCCGGAGTTGGCTTCAATGGTATCGCACCTTTCCGACGAGAAGATCAAAAAGCTTCGCCGCGGTGGCCACGATCCGGAAAAAGTCTATGCGGCCTACGCTGCAGCCATGCAGTGCCAAGGCAAACCGACGGTCGTGCTCGCCAAGACAATTAAGGGCTATGGCTTGGGCGAAGTCGGCGAGGGTCGCAACGTCACCCACCAGCAGAAAAAGTTGAACGAGGAGGAGTTACGGGCCTTCCGTTCTCGGTTTGGGATTCCCATTTCTGACGACGAAGTGGCCAAGGCGCCTTTCTACAGGCCGCCGGAAGATTCGCCGGAGATTCGCTATCTGCGTGAGCGTCGCGCGGCTCTCGGTGGCGCCGTGCCCAGTCGGCCCAAACAGTCACCCTTACTGAAGACGCCACCCCTGGCCGACTACATGGGCTTCATTGAGAAGAGCGTGGGGCGCGAGGTTTCCACGACAACGGGCGTTGTCACGCTGATGGCCTCGTTGCTCAAGGATAAAGCGATCGGCAAGTACATCGTGCCGATCGTGCCAGATGAGTCGCGCACATTCGGCATGGATCCGCTCTTTAAGCAGTGCGGCATCTATGCCCATTCAGGGCAACTCTATGAACCGGTCGATTCCGATCAACTGCTTTACTACCGCGAAGCAAAGGATGGCCAGATTTTAGAAGAAGGCATCACCGAAGCTGGCAGTATTTCTAGTTTCATCGCGGCTGGCACTTCCTACGCCAGTCACGGCGTGCCGATGATCCCCATTTTCATCTACTACTCGATGTTTGGCTTTCAGCGGATTGGCGATGAAATCTGGGCGGCGATGGATTCACGGGCCCGCGGATTTTTGTTGGGCGGCACGGCGGGCCGCACAACGCTCGCCGGTGAAGGGTTGCAGCATCAGGACGGCAATAGTCAACTCTTTGCAATGGCCTATCCGACAGTGAAGGCCTACGACCCAGCCTTTATTTACGAAGCGACGGTGATCATGCTGGAGGGCATGGACCGCATGTTTGCCAAGGGGGAAGACTGGATCTATTACATCACGGTCTACAACGAAAATTACGAGATGCCAGCCATGCCACCGGGTTGCGAGGAGGGCATTCTCAAGGGCATGTATAAGCTCCGTGAATGGCCGGCCGCTGCGCAGGCAGCCCTGCCGGAGGTTCATTTGCTCGGTTCCGGCGCGATTTTGCGCGAGGTGATCCGTGCCGCCGAGTTGCTCTCGGAGCACTGGGGCATGGCCAGCACCGTCTGGAGCGTGACGAGTTGGAAAGAGTTGCGGCGCGAGGCACAGGAATGCCGGCGCTGGAACATGCTCCACCCTGAGGACACAGCCCGGAAAAGCTATCTGGAAACAACGCTGGAAAGCGCGGCGACTGCTGGAGCGGACCGGGTTTTTGTGGCTGCAAGCGATCATGTGCGTGCCGTTTGTGAGCAACTGGATCCCTGGATTCCCGGCGGGCTTTTTGCCTTGGGCACTGACGGATTTGGTCGCAGCGATACGCGCGGCCCGCTGCGCAGGCACTTCGAGGTGGATGCCGAATGCATCGCCATTGGTGCGCTTTCGAGGCTGGCAGCAGTGGGGGCCATCGGCGCACAGGTTGTGGCCGAGGCCATTCGCCGGTTGGGTGTGAATCCAGAGAAGATTGATGCCGCCTCGGCATAAGAAAAAGAGTGCGTTTGTCGTGTCGTTATTGTTATTGATCCCGTTGTTGTCCTGATACCGGAAGTCACCGTCTATTTTTTATGGCCACAGAATTTAAATTGCCCGATCTTGGGGAAAATATCGCCTCCGGCGATGTCGTCACGGTTTTTGTCTCGGCAGGCGATGTCATCCAGCCAGGCCAAGCGCTGCTCGAAGTTGAAACCGACAAAGCAGTGATTGAAGTGCCGTGTCCGCCCGGCGGTCGCGTTGCCAGTGTGTTGGTTAAAAAAGGGGATACCGTCAAGGTCGGTCAGGCGCTGTTCATGCTCGAAGCCGCCACTGAGCCAGCTAAGGCCGCCGCGCCAGCGCATGCCTCTGTGCCAGCTAAAACCGCTGCGCCCGCCAAAACCGCTGCGCCCGCCAAAACCGCTGCGCCCGCCAAGGCCGCCGCTCCAGCTAAGGCCACTGCTGCGGCGAATGTCGTTCCAGAAGTCATTCATAAAGTGGTTGCCCCCCCGTCGGTGCCAGCCATGCAGCCGGCGCCGGTGCGGGCGCTTGGATCGGAGGACTCCAACGGCAATCGTCAGCAGAAAGTTGCCGACGCAGAGGAAGGTGTTCCTCAGGGAGCAGGGGACGGAACAGTCGGGGCCGCGATTATGCCGGCCGGGCCAGCGGTGCGCAGATTGGCGCGGGAGTTGGGGGTGGAGTTGTCTCGGGTACGGGGCAGCGGCCCAGCTGGCCGGATTGTGCGGGAAGACGTTGTTGCCGCTGTGCGGCAGGCAAACGCGCAGACCTCGGGCAATCGGGGGCGTTTGGTGGATACGTCTGCATCCGAGCAAGATTCCTGGGGCCCCATTCGCCGCGAACAGATGTCGCGCATGCGAAAAACAATTGCCGCCAACATGGTGCGCAGCGTTTCCACAATTCCCCACCTCACCAACTTCGACGACGCCGATGTCACAGAACTTGAGCGTCTGCGCAAAACAAGTGCGCAGGAACATGCCAAAAGTGGTGTCAAGCTCACGGCACTGGCCTTTGTGATTAAGGCCGTCAGCCTGTCGCTGCGATTACATCCGAGCGTCAACGCTTCGATTGACACAGAAAAAGGTGAGATTCTTTACAAGGATTACGTCAGCATCGGTCTGGCAGTCGACACGCCGCGGGGGCTGGTTGTACCGGTGCTTCGCGACTGCGATCAGCTCACGATTCCGCAGATCGCCCAGTCGATCGCGGAAACTGCCGAAAAAGCCAAGCACGCTCAATATGGACTGGATGACTTGCGCGGCGGCACATTTACGATTAGCAATCTGGGGGCGATTGGTGGCCAGTATTCAACACCGATCATCAACTGGCCCGAGGTAGCGATCCTGCTCATAGGGCGTTCGCGCAAGCTGCCGGTTGTGGTCGAGGATCGGATCGAGCCCCGTTTATTGATGCCGCTCTCGCTTTCCTACGATCACCGGTTGGTGGATGGCGCAACAGCAGCAAGGTTTCTGAACGAGGTCATCGGCTACCTCGAAAGCCCGGGCCGACTGCTGCTGGCGATGTGAGTGGAATGTGCCAAGCTGTGCAGAGTAAAGCACACTCGATTGGCTTCTTGGGTGAAGACTTCTTGGTTAAGACTTCTTGGGTTAAGACTTCTTGGTAAAGAATAGTTTTTGGAGACATTCTCAGAGACCTGGAATGAAACAGTGAGCACTACCGACAGCGCAAGCAGCGAAAGCGAAAGCATTGATTCAACCGGCACGGCCAGCCTCGCCTTTCTCGAAGAATTATTTGAGCAGTATCAAAATGACCCCGCCAGCGTGGCGCCTGATTGGCAGAAGTATTTTGCGTCTTGGGGAGCCCTCGAACCTTTGCCGCCGTCCAGCGGACAGCCCGGTGCGGTGTCGAGAGCTGTCAACGGTATGGCGCAAGGGGCCAACGCGGCATTGCCGCTGTCACAGCGCGTGATGCCCGACGGCATTCCAACCGCAGCTGCGCTCGCCAACGGTGATCTGCATCTGGCAAGCGCGCCTGCCGGTGAGGCGATGCCACTGCCATTGCCCGTGTTAGCTACCGGCACAAAGGGCGAAGAGCGGGTGGCGTTTTTACAAGATCGCGTTGATCAACTGGTGCGCGCCTACCGAGTGCGTGGTCATTTAATGGCCGAGATCGATCCGCTGGGACGACCGCGGCCTGGTTTACCAGAGCTCGACCCGCATTTTTATCACCTGACCGAAGACGACATGGACCGGGTGTTTTCGACCGATACCATCCAAGGCCCGCAATCGATGTCGTTGCGACAGATTATAAAAAGATTGCGCAATACGTACTGTCGCGCGATCGGCGTGCAGTTTATGCACATGGATGATCTGCGCGTACGGCAGTGGCTTCAGGTGCGGATGGAGGGTTGTGAAAACAGCATTCGTCTGGACCGGCGGCAGCAGTTGCGGATCTACCGGCAGATGACGACGGCGGCTATTTTCGAAGAGTTTATTCAGAAGAGATTTTTGGGGGCCAAGAGTTTTTCGCTGGAGGGTTCGGAGAGCCTGATTCCTCTGCTGGAGATGGCGATTGAGCGCGCCGCATCGCAAGAGATTGGCGACATCGTGATGGCGATGGCGCACCGCGGTCGGCTCAACGTGCTGGCCAACATCATGGGCAAGAGCGCCAAGCGCATTTTCCGAGAGTTTGCTGACCTCGATCCAGAGTTGCACATCGGCCGCGGTGACGTCAAATACCACCTCGGTCATTCCACCGACTATCGGGCGGCCAATGGCAGGAACGTGCACCTCACGCTCTGCTTCAATCCCAGCCACTTGGAGTTTGTCAACCCGGTGGCGATTGGTCGGATGCGGGCCCGGCAGGATCGCTCCGCCGATCAAATGCGGCAAAACGGAATGGTGATTTTGATCCACGGCGACGCGGCCTTTGCTGGCGAGGGAATCATTCAAGAGACGCTCAATTTGAGTGAACTCGAGGCCTATCGCGTTGGCGGCACGCTGCATGTGATTGTGAACAACCAACTGGGCTTCACGACAGGGCCCCGCGAGGCGCGTTCCTGCATGTACGCCACCGATGTGGCAAAAATGCTGCAGATCCCCATTTTTCATGTCAACGGTGAGGACCCAGAGGCGGTGGCACAAGTTGTCAATCTGGCCATGGATTTCCGTCGTGAATTTCAGCGCGATGTCGTGATCGACATGTATTGCTTTCGCCGCCGCGGCCACAATGAAGCCGATGAACCGGCCTTTACGCAGCCCGCGCTGTACCGCGTGATTGAACGCCGGCCGAGCGTTCACGAAAGCTATTTAGAAAAGCTTCTACAGCTCGGGGAAGTGACCCGTGAGGAAGCGATGCAGATTGCCGATGAGCATCGGGCCAAGCTCGACACCGAACTCTCGGTCGCCAAGAGCGAAGACTACGTGCACAAAAGTGATCTGGCTGGTTTGTGGTCGTTCTACATCGGTGGGCGGGAACGCGAGGCGGCCGATGTCGACACCGGCGTGCGTCGCCCCGTGCTCGAGCACCTGCTCAAACAACTCGTATCCCTGCCGGACGGCTTTCAGCCGCACGCCAAGATTCAGAAATTTTTGGAAAACCGATTGCTCATGGCTAGTGGCACGCAACCAATCGACTGGTCAGCGGGGGAAGGATTGGCTCTGGCAAGCCTTGCCGTGCAGGGTTTGCGGGTGCGGATCTCTGGTCAGGATAGCCAGCGTGGAACGTTCAGCCACCGCCATGCCGTGATCCACGACGCTGTTACCGATGAAACCTACTGTGCCTTGGAGCACCTTGCATCGGATCAGGCACCGGTCGATATCGTTAACAGTCCGCTATCCGAGGCGGGCGTGCTCGGCTTTGAATACGGCTACAGCCTGGATTGTCCCGACGGACTGGTGATTTGGGAGGCACAGTTTGGTGACTTCGTCAATGCAGCACAGGTCGTGATCGATCAGTTTATTGTCAGCGCTGAGGATAAGTGGAATCGCCTCTCGGGCATTGTGCTGCTGCTACCGCATGGTTTTGAAGGCATGGGTCCGGAGCATTCAAGCGCCCGGCTGGAGCGATTTTTATCGTTGGCAGCCAAGGACAACATACAAGTTGTTCAGCCGACAACACCGGCTCAGATGTTTCACTGCCTCAGGCGGCAGGTGCTGCGAGTCTGGCGCAAGCCGCTGGTTGTCATGACGCCCAAGAGCCTACTGCGGAATCCAAGTTGTGTGTCTACGATTGAGGATCTGGTGACAGGCTCTTTTCAGCGCACGATTCCCGATCCAACCGACGTACCGCCGCGCAACATCCGCCGCATCCTGCTCTGCTCGGGCAAGATTGCCTACGAATTGGAAAAACGCCGCCAGGAAAACGGCCGCAGCGATGTGGCAATCGTTCGCGTCGAGCAACTCTACCCATTGCCGCGCCGGTCGCTGGAGGCGGCGCTGGCTGATTACACGACAGGCACGCCGGCCGTCTGGGTGCAGGAAGAGCCAGAAAACATGGGGGCGTGGCGATTCTTTCGCATTCACTTTGGCGACAACCTCCTCGACCGCTTTCCATTCTCCGGCGTCTGTCGCCAGAGTGCTGCGAGCCCGGCAACCGGCTCCAAGAAAAGTCACGACATGGAACAAAGTGAATTGCTGACGGCGGCGTTTCAGAGTTAAGCCTTAAGCATGCAGCCTTGATCCAGAACAACATCCTCCGGCACCAGACCTTTCATTCCTCTAACGAGCCACCTGGCCCACCTTATCCCATGAGAATCGAATTAAAAGTTCCCGAAGTTGGTGAATCGATTACAGAGGTTCAGATTGGCACTTGGAAGAAGCAGGAGGGGAATGCGGTGGCCATCGATGAGTCGATTGTCGAAATCGAAAGTGACAAGGCGACTGTAGAGCTGCCGGCACCCGTCGGTGGCACCGTAACAAAGATTCTCAAAGCTGCAGGTGAGAAAGCCATGGTGGGCGAGGTCATTGGCTACATGGAGTCTGTCGCTGCAGCAGTCGTTTCTGGATCTTCCGCCGGTGGTCAGTTGCCACCTGCCAGTGAAGCGGTTGTGGACGTGAGGCGTAAGGACGGGCGTGTAGACATTGGCTCTGTGCAGATGCCCGCTGCTGCTGCGCCACAGGTGCGCGTGATGCCGGCAGCAGTTCGGGTGCTCGGAGAGGCTGGCATCTCACCGGCTGCCCTGACGGGCACCGGGGCTGGTGGGCGGGTCACGAAGTCTGACGCGTTGCAGGCAACGGCTGCGGCGGCCAGGCCTGCGCCAGCGGCCAGCCAAGCGCCAGCGGCCAGCCAAGCCCCGGTGGCCAGCCTAGCGCCAGCGGTCAGCCAAGCTCCAGCTCCAGCTGTCAGCCAAGCTCCAACTGCCGGCCTAGCTCCAACTGCCGGCCTAGCACCAGCGGCACCACAGCGCTGCGAACGGTATTCCCTCATCAGTCCGATCCGTCGCCGGATTGCAGAGCGGCTCGTAGCCGCGCAGCAGCAGGCGGCCCTGCTCACTACTTTTAACGAAGTCGATATGAGTGCTGTCATGTCGCTGCGGCAGAAGTTTAAGGATGTGTTTTTGGAGAGGTACGGCGTGAAGCTAGGATTCATGTCATTTTTTGTGCGGGCGACAGTCGAGGCAATTCGTACCGTTCCGCAGGTGAATGCGGAGCTGCGTGATCCGCATATCGTCTACCGCGACTACTGCGATATTGGCATCGCCGTCGGTGGCGGTAAGGGGCTCGTGGTGCCGGTATTACGAAATGCAGAAACGCTGTCGTTTGCCCAGATCGAACTGGGGATCAACGACTTCGCTCGTCGCGCTGCCGACAACAAGCTCAGACTCGATGAACTGCAGGGCGGCACGTTCACAATCTCTAACGGTGGTGTCTACGGATCGATGATGAGTACACCCATTATCAATCCGCCCCAAAGTGGCATTCTTGGCCTACACGCCATTACCGATAGGCCAATGGCCGTCAACGGACAGGTTGTGATCAAGCCCATGATGTATCTGGCCCTCACCTACGATCACCGCCTTGTCGATGGTCGCGAGGCCGTGACGTTTCTCAAGCGGATTAAAGATACCATTGAGGAACCAAGTCGGTTGATGCTGGAAGTGTGAACGGCTGCAGAGGCCCCGCTTACCGGCGTGGAGCGTGCTAAAAAAAATGGAGTGCAGGCCCAGATGGAAGAACATGATGTGATCGTGATCGGCGGCGGTCCCGCTGGTTATGTGGCTGCGATTCGGGCAGCGCAGTTGGGATTGAAAAGCGCGGTAGTCGAACGCGAACCGCAACTAGGCGGCACGTGCCTGCGGGTCGGCTGCATTCCCTCAAAAGCTCTGCTTGAGTCGAGCTATAAGTATCACTTGGCCTGCGGCGAACTGGCCCAGCACGGCGTCAATGTCGGCAAGGTGTCGCTCGATCTGGCCACGATGATGAAGCGCAAGACAGACGTAGTGTCTGCGTTGGCCAAGGGTATCGAAGCGTTACTCGCTAAAAATAAGGTTGTTCGCTATGCCGGCACCGGCAGGTTGGCAGGGCCGGGCCGCGTTGCATTCACGGCGCATGACGGCAGCACCGCCAGCCTGTCTGCCCAGCGGATCGTGCTAGCGGTGGGGAGCAAAAGCGTTGTGCTGCCCGGCATTGAAGTGGATGGTCGGTTGATCGGCACGAGCACGGAGGCGTTGTCATTGGACGCTGTGCCAGAGCACTTGGTTGT
>CAMBUD010000063.1 GCA_945871035.1 Planctomicrobium piriforme
TGCCGAAGATCCTCGACTGCAGCCACCCGTAGGTGTCTGGGCAGTATCTCAGTCCCAATGACGCGGGTCGTGCTCTCACACCCGCTACCCATCGTTGCCTTGGTGGGCCGTTACCCCGCCAACAAGCTAATAGGATGCAGGCCCCTCCCAAGGTGGAATCACACCTTTGGTCCTAAGACATTATCCGGTATTACCTGCAGTTTCCCGCAGCTATCCCAGACCTCGGGGTAGGTACCTACACATTACTGTCCCTTTCGCCGCTGTCCCCGTATTGCTACGGTTCTCGCTCGACTTGCATGCCTAATCCACGCCGCCAACGTTCATTCTGAGCCAGAATCAAACCCTTCAATTTTTTGGATCGTCACCCGTGCGATGCTTTCGCTTTGCCCGGGAGCATGAGGCTTGCACGCCATGCACTTTGATTTTCCTCGAAACCTCGAAGAGGCCCGACCTAACTATAAAACATTTACTCCAACCACAATCACAACGCGAAAAAATCCGCGTTCTTTTTGTGGTTGGTGCCGGTCACGATCGCGCGCCGGCCGAAACCAAAAAGAGATCAACTGCCAAATTGTCAAAGAACAACCCCTTGCTAAAGACCTTTGCAGGCCCTCGACGCGGGAGAGGCAATCTTAGCAGCGGAACCGTTGCGGTCAAATGGGCTGCTGTCTCACTGCGGATTATTGAGTTTTTGTGTGGATACTCGCTGGCAATGTCCACATTGAGTCGCTGTTTCTTGACTGTGCAGGTTCCAAAAACGCTGGGCTTATTTTTCTGCGTTCAAAATCACCGGTATATCCAAGCGGTGCTTTTCTCGCTCGACAGTAATGAGCACCTGATCGCCAGGATTTTTCGATTCTACGGCCGATAGAAAATCGTCTGCTGTTCGCACCGGTAGTCCAGCCACCGCCACAATGACATCGGCACCCGAGCGATCGACGCGTTCAAACTCCGTCACAAATGGCCCCTGCCGCCGCCGCTCGCGAACGATTTTAAACCCACGCATTCCAGCCTGCTCTGCAGGTCCATCCGGAGTCAGTGCGGCCACCAACAGGCCCACATCTGTCTGATAAACACGGGCGATACCGGCGTCGGGCCGCACGACTTTTCCTCGCTGAATCAACTGCGGCACGATTCGCGCAATCGTGCCCACTGGAATGGCAAAACCCACGCCAGCGCTTTGCCCAGTGCGACTGGCAATGGCCGTGGTCATGCCGATTAAGTGGCTGCCGCTGTCGAGCAACGGCCCGCCTGAATTACCGGGGTTGATCGCCGCGTCTGTCTGAATGATCGACTTGATCGTCCGGCCGCTGCGGGTGGGAAGCGAGCGATTGAGACTGGAGATAATGCCGGTGGTGAGCGTGCGTTCTAGCCCGAATGGATTGCCGATGGCAAACGCACGCTGCCCCACTTTGAGATCGCTGGAGGTGCCAAATACAACCGGTTCCAAGAGGGCTGCAGGGGCATCGACTTTTAACACCGCTACATCCGTAGCGGGATCAAAGCCCACCAAGACCGCGCCGTGCGACGACCCATCGTAGAGCAGCACCTGCACCTCCTTCGCGCCTTCTACAACATGAAAGTTGGTCAGCACGTGCCCCTGTTTGTCGAGAATGATTCCCGAACCTGCCCCCTCCGATGGCACCTCCAGCATGAATAGGCCCGACGGCAGGGAGGCTTTTGTATTGATGTTGACAACGCTGCGGTTGACAGCCTCATAAACGGCAACGTTGGTCTGTTCTTCGGGAGTGAAATGCCGTCCGGCCGCACTGCCTATCGCCGGCAAAGCAGCCGGTTGTGCCCCGGCCTGAGAGCAGCCAAAACAGAGTGCCAGCAACAGCCCCAGCGCCAGCAACAGCCCCAGCGGGCCCCGAAAAGAATTTTTCCGAAATGGGTCATTTTTGCAGAAGCATCCGACAGTTGTCATAAACGGTTTCCAGTCAGCAACGCGAGAAAATGCTCTCAACCGGCGTTTTTGCAGGCTAGGCTAGCGGCAAGTATGGCCGCTAGAGAGTAACGCATCAAACCCAAAAGTGCCCAGTGGCTGGGCGATGAACGCCCGATCCCCAAAGGGACCGCAGGGCTCATTTTTCTGAAATTTATTCAGAACGGCGTTGGCGGCCGAGGGGTCTTGCAAATAGAATCGACACTGTGGCCGATGGCGGTTGATGAGACGTGCCTCGCCGCATGTGGCTGGCCAGCATGGTGTTCGACAAGGAGGACGAAGGATGATGTCCAAACGCAAGCGGGATGTGCTCCCAATTTTGATCGGCTGCATTCTAGCAATGACCGCTGGGGTCTCGCAGGCTGCTGAAAAGGTCGCCGTTCTTTCTTTTGTTGAAGCTGCGCAGCGTACCCCAGGCAGTGCGCCTGTCACGGCAATCGGGATGCGGGCCACGCGTGCGTCTGATCAACTCACGTTACCAACCAAAATTGTTCTGCTTGTCGACACATCGGCCAGCCAGATCGGCGAGTACCGGCAAGCAGCCCTCGACAGCCTCGCCGGCATCTTTGAAGATGCTCGCGAGGCCGACCGTTTTCTGCTCGCGGCCGTTGATGTGGGCTGCACGCCGTTGGCAAAAGATTTTCTGCCCTCAAAAGGGAAAGACATGCAGACGGCCCTGCTGGCCCTCGATGCCCGCACGCCGCTTGGATCGACAGATATCATTGCTGCTCTGGATGCTGCTGCTGTGCTCTTCGGCCAGTCCACGCAGCCCTGTGCGATCATCTACATCGGTGATGGCCCCGGCCTGACCGCCGTTGATGCGGCTGATTTTCAACGCGTTGTCGACACCCTGCGATCAAAACACATCACGTTTTCTGGCGTCGGCATCGGTGCCCAAATCAATTGGCCGTGCCTAGCGGCAATTGCCAGTGCCACCGGCGGGATGCTCATGACGCCCGGTGAAAATGTCTCTGCCAAGGACGCGGGCAGCCGCTTGGGCGCTTTGGCGATTGAGCCGGTCAGTTGGCCCGATGAGGTGGTGTTTTCCAGCGATGCTCCCGACCCCCGCATACGCATGCTGCCGGGACGCCTCCCTCCGCTGCGCAGCGATCGCGATTCAATCGTGCTTGTGGAGGGTCGACTCTCCGCTGCGCAACTGGAAATGGTGCTGGAATGCGGTGGCACACGGTCGGCCGCCGTTGTGCTCGAGATTCCCTCCGCCACGCCCCGGGCAGACAATGCGTTTATTTTAGAACTGGCCGCCAACGCCAGCGACAGCAATGGGGTCTTTCTGCCGCTGCTAGGCCGCGAGGGCTTTGAATTGGCACGCGGTGCGATTCGCGACGAGGCCATGGCCCTGGCAGAACTCTCACGGCAGGCGGAGTCTGCCGGCTCGCATGCATCGGCAGTGCGGCTTGCGGATGCATCGCTGCGACGCGATCCCGATAACGTGGGCGCATCGCTGGTGCGGTCTGTGGCGTTGAAATCCTCGGACAATCTGCCCGCAGAAGCAGACTCTCTGCCGGAGCGTTCCGATTCTGATTCGCAGCCCAATGAGCTGGCTGAAATCAACCGCCTGCGAAAGGTGAGGGGGCAACAGATCGAGCAGGATATTGCCGTGCAGCTCCGCGATGCCCGGCAATTAATGGCATCCGATCCCGGCCAGTCCGGCAGCAAACTCAAGGAATTAAAGCGGCAGGCGGAGTCGGAGAGTGACCTCGAAGTTGCGACGCGTGACAGGCTGGTTCGGCAGATTGAGATCAGTCTGCGCGAATCGACTGTTCGCTCTCGAGAAAAAATAGAACGCGATCTCGTGAACGACCGGCGGGCGGCCATTGGTCGAGAACGCATGAAGCTCGACACTGACCTCAGACGCAAGGACGATAAGATCAAGCAACTCACCGAAAAGTACAACACGCTTGTCGGGGAAGGTGTTCGCGTGGGGTACCAGCAGCCGACAACTCGGTTTCACGAGGCGGAGCGCGAGGTGGGCTTAGCAATTTCGGAGGAGGCACCAGGATTGCCTGCCAGTCCGGGAGTGTCGATGACGGCCCGCCTGGTTGGCCAAACTGCTCCGGCCGTGGCTCGGATCCTCGATTACGACTCTGAAAACATGCGGGTGCGTCGCGATTCGCAGCGCGGCTTTATGGATGCACTGCATCTTTGTGATGTCGCCCATATTCCATTTCCCGACGAACCCCCGATCGAGTATCCCAATCGCGAGCGGTGGAAAAAGATCACCGAGATGCGTCAGAAATACAAGTCAGTTGACTTGGCAAATCCCAGCAGTGCAGAAAAAAAGATCTACGAAGCGCTTGATAAAAAAGTGGAGAACTTTGAATTCACGGAAACGCCACTTCGCGATGTGATTGCCGCGGTCGAAGACTCGCAGGGTATTCCTGTAGAAATCGATAGCAAGGCATTTGAGGATGCGGGCCTCGATCTGGAAACTCCTCTTACCAAGAGCATCTCCGGAGTGTCGCTGCGATCAGCACTGCGATTGCTTCTGGGTGATCTTGATCTGACCTACATCATCAAGGACGAGGTGCTGTTAATCACAACAAAAGACAAGGCGGCTGAAAATATCGTCGTCAAGGTCTATCCTGTTGCCGATCTTGTGCTGCCTGTGAACCCCAGTAGTGGGGTCAATCCATTTCAGTCCGGCGGCGGCATGGGCGGTGGTGGCATGGGCGGCGGCTTGGGCCAGCAAGGTGGCATGGGTGGCGGTGGCATGGGTGGTGGCCAGTTTCAGATTTCCGATGCCCGCGCTCGCGTTGCCCGAGATAAGCCCGCTTCCGCACCGGCTCGCGCGGCCGCACCGGCAGTCGCACCGCCGCAGGCGTCCGCTACGGCAACGGTTATGACCAACGGCGAAGATATCGGTCTCCCTCGGCAGATCCTTGAAGCCGACGGCCTGCGGGCTGCCATCAGCGACTATCTCGAGGCTCCGTTCAAAACTTCGGTCAAGGCTCCGGTCGAGGCTCCGGCAGCGGGCTTGAAAGGCTCGGGCAGTCAGCCGCTGGATGAATCGAATGCCGCTAGAGAGTTGGCGATTCGCATGGATCGGCTCAGGGTTTCGGCTGCCGAACTGGGCAAGGCAGGTCAATTTGATCGCGCCGCTGACTTGCTTGCCGCAGCCATTACCTGCGGCCACGCCGAGCCGTGGATGTACGAGGCACTGGCACTGGCCATGGGCGCAGCCGGGCGATCGCGGGAAGATATTGACCGCGTTTTGTTGTCGAGTGCCGACTCGGCAGTGATTCCCAGCGATCTATTGCTCTTGGCAAATTATTTGGCCCGCTCCGGGTCGGCGGCGCAGGCCATCCGGCTGTGCAAACAGACCGCCACTCTCGACCCAACGCAGCGGGAGGCTTTTGCACTGGCCATGGCGCTGGCGGCCAGCAGCGACGATCTTGGAGCCCTGCAATGGGCCTGCCCCGGCGTGCTGGCCCATCAATGGCCAGCCAGCCAACAAGAGGTTCCTCTGCGTGCCGCTCGTTTGGCCAAGGCAACCATCGAGCAACTGAAAAAGGCTGGGCAGGCCGATGCTGCCCTCGCCTTTAAGGCCGCCGTTGATAAGTCGCTGGTACGCGATATCGATCTGCAAATTTCTTGGAGCGGAGAGGCCGACATTGATCTGGTGGTTGAAGAGCCGCCGGGCACCGTTTGCTCGCTGTCTTCGCCGCGTTCCACTTCGGGCGGCACGCTCTTGGGTGACGCCGAAGCCACGGCGATTTCGACGGGTAATTCCGGCGCTGCTGCCATCGATGCGGGGGCTCGCGTGCAACGTGAGCGTTACACTGCCAGCGAGGCATTTCCCGGCACGTATCGGGTGCTTATCCGTCGCGCGTGGGGAAGAGTTGCTGCCGATACGATCACGGTACAGTGCACGCTGCACGTTGGCACTGACCGCGAACAAAAAATGGTCCGGCAAATGCCACTGGGTGCCGATGAAGTGCTCTTGAGCATCGATGTGCCCGCCGGACGGAGACGCGAATCGCTCCTCGATGCGACCATCGCGCAGGATATCGTGGCGCAGCAACACATCAGCCGTGCCATTTTGGCCCAGCAGCTCAACAGTCTCTCCGATCCAAACGCCGCCCGCGCCCTGTCGCAAAGCAGAGCCGGCGGCGGTCGGCCGGTTCCGGGCTTGCCGTTTTTCCGTGGCGGGGCAGTTGGATACCAACCGCAAATATCAACTCTGCCGGAAGGCGCTAATTATTATGCCCGGGCAGTCGTCTCGGCCGATCGACGGTATGTGCGCGTGACCACCACTCCTCTGTTCTCGGGCGTCGGACAAGTGACGCAGTTTAGCTCGTCTGGTGGCTCAGGCGCTGCTGGTGCCGTTGCCGGTGGTGGTGCTGCCGGTGGCCAAGGGGCCGGTCAGGGTGTGGGCGGGGGGGGTCAAATCGGTGGCCAACAAGGTGGCCAACAAGGCGGCCAACAAGGTGGTGGAATCTGCTGGGTGGCCCGCGAGGTGTACGGCGTTCAGAATCCAAAGTGGCTTCTCTTTCGGCATTGGCTCCGCACTGCTGCACCGCGATGGCTCTACGACACGTATGCCGGCCACGGCGAGGCCTTCGCCGCTTGGATTCACGACAAACCGGTGGTGAAAGTAGTTGTACGTTTTCTGATGGATCAGGCCATCATGGATCAGGCACTCCCACAATGCCCACCTTCGGAGTGATCCTAGCCAACAATGCCCACCTTCGGAGTGATCCTAGCCGCGGCCGGTCAGAGCAGCCGCTTTGAAGATGCCCACTATAAAAAACCGTTCGCGCCATTGGCCGGTCGGCCGGTGTGGATGCACTCTGCGGAGAAATTCCTTGAACGCAGCGATGTCAAGCAAGTTGTGATCGTCGTGGCTCCGGAAGACGTAGCATCGTTTCTGGAAAAGTTTGCAGCGAATCTAGCCTTCATGGGGATCACGCTGGCCGCAGGGGGTGTACACCGGGCCGACTCTGTGCGTCTGGGAATGGAAAAACTTTTGCCCGAGATCGATATGGTCGCCATCCATGATGCGGCCCGACCGTGCTTGGCAGCGGCTTGGATCGACCGCGTTTTTGCCGAGGGCGTTCGCACCGGTGCTGCAATTCTGGCGGTGCCTGTTGTCGGCACGCTCAAACGGGTCGGGCCCGATTCGATCATCACTGAAACGGTCGATCGCAGCGGCCTCTGGGAGGCGCAAACGCCGCAGGTGTTTTCCCGTCCAGTGCTTGTGCGGGCGATTGCTGCCGGGCAACAGGCTATCGGCCAAGATTGTCCGCCAACCGACGAAGCACAACTGGTGGAGTCGATCGGTCAAAAGGTGACCCTGGTGCAGGGGTCACCTATCAATCTCAAAATTACATCTCAAGAAGATCTACGCTTAGCCGAACAGGCACTCAAGGCGATCCCCAAACCACAACTCTCCGGTCCGTCGCATCCGTTTGCCGACGATGACAAATGGCGTTAGGCAAGCCGCCACAGGAAAACCCTGTGGGATGCTCCGGCGAATCACAGCCTGAAATTTTTGAGCCGAAAAACTATGACCCCACCGATCACGCCTGACCTGCTGACAGATTTTCAGGCTCGCGGCTTAGTGCACCAGTCGACCGATCCACAGACGCTGCGCGACTGGCTGGCGGGCACGGGCCGTCGCGTCTACGCCGGCTTCGATCCGACAGCCGACAGCCTGCACGTTGGGCATCTGGTGGCTTTGATGCTCTTGCGTCGCGTGGCTCAAGCAGGACACGAACCGGTGGCCCTAGTGGGTGGTGCCACCGGCATGATCGGCGACCCGAGCGGCCGCAGTGAGGAACGAAACTTACTTGAGCCGGAACAACTTGCCGCCAACATTGCCGGTGTTGAACGGCAGATCCGGGCGATTCTCGACGGCACGGGTCAGCCCGTGCACGTCGTCAACAATGCCGACTGGATGCAGGGCGTTGGCTATCTCGAGTTTTTGCGAGATGTCGGCAAGCACGTGCCGCTGGTGCAGATGCTCGGCAAAGATTCCGTCCAGAGTCGACTGGATCGCAAGGATCCCGAAAGCGGGCAACGCGGTACCGGCCTTTCCTATACCGAATTTAGCTACATGCTTTTGCAGGCCTGGGACTTCGTCCATCTTTCCGACGCGCTCGACTGCCGCGTGCAGATCGGCGGGAGCGATCAGTGGGGCAACATCACGGCCGGCATCGACTTAGGACGCCGACTGCGCGGCCGCGATCTCTACGGCATCACCTGCCCTCTGCTTACCAAGGCCGATGGCACGAAAATGGGCAAGACCGCCGCTGGTGCCATTTGGCTCGATTCGCGGCGCACAAGTCCTTACCGTTTTTATCAATACTGGATCAATCTCGACGACGGTGACGCCGGCCGTTGCCTGGAACGTCTTACGCAACTGCCACTGGAAGAATCTCTCACCCTCCATGCGCAGCGGGAATCGAATCCCGCTGCGCGCGACACGCAAAAAAGGCTGGCGGAGGAATTAACGGGCCTCGTGCACGGTGCATCGGGACTCGCGTCAGCTCGCGCGGCAACTGCGATTTTTTTTGGTGCGGAAATTGATCACCTCGACGACTCGCTGCTGGCCGATATTTTTGTCGATGTACCCAGTCGGGAATTTTCACTTTCGTTGCTGGCAGGGGAAGGCTTACCGCTCATCGATGCGCTCGAAGCCACTGGACTGGCGCAGACGCGTTCGGCGGCCCGGCGCACGATCCAGCAGGGGGGTGCCTACGTCAACAATCGCCGCATCGCGGATACCGACTATCGGCTCACGGCGCGGGATCTTACCGGTGCCACTACGCTTGTTTTGCGGACGGGCAAAAAATCGTACGCCTTGGCCCGATTTCAGTAGCAAAAGTTCGTTTCAAAAAGCTGTCGCCGCCGCGGGAGCTGCTAAAAAAACTGCGGCAATCCAATCGCGGGTGCCATCTGGCGTTGACTGCATGGCTGGATTTTCTCTATTGCTCTGGCGTGCAAACCACCGCGCACCTCCGATCCGGTTTGGTTCTGGTCATGCTGCTTGTTGGCGGCCAGAGCCCGTCCAGCACTGCGCAGGCGGCAGAACCGGCTGGCGCGACTGGTGTGGCATCGCTTGCCGATCGGCTGGCTGCAGGATTGCGGGCCCGCTTGCCGCATGAGAAACACTTCGTCACCGAGGTAGTGGCACTGGTTCACGCCGGTCGACTGCCGCAGAAGCTCGTCGATTCAACCTATCTATGGGCCGTTCAGCGACGGCAGGCTTATCCCTTTCCAGCCTTTGAGCATGCCCTCCGCATTCAGGCCAACCAGTTGGGCGTTGCTCTGTAATGCAGAGCCCTCCAGAGAGCCAACGCTGCCGGCACGCTCTTACGTCAGCGCATGCTGCCTGAGCAAGGCGTGCAGGCGGGGATCGTCTAGACTCTCAGCGATGAGCCGCACGCCTGTAAAATCATGCTGGAGGCTGCCGCCACTCGGTACGGCAACGACCACGGCGCCGGCCAGCACGGCGGCCCGGCAACCCGCCTGCGAGTCTTCCAGCACAAGCATTGTGTGGGTGGGAATTTTCAGCCGACTGGCCGCAGTGCGGTAGATCTCGGGATCGGGCTTGCCGTGCACCACGTCCGCCGCAGTGAGTACAAAAGCGAACCGGTGTCTCAAGCGGATTCTCTCCAGCACATCGTGTGCAAAGTCCGGGCCACTACTGGTCGCCACGCCGCACGCCGTGCCCCGCGCAACGAGTGCTTCGACCAATGCAACGGCTCCTGGCATCGGCAACAGACGACTGTCGAGCAAGGCCGAAAAACTTTTTTTCGTCTCGGCCGCCAACGTTTCAATCGAGTCGGACAGATTGTGCCAGGCAATCATTGTTGCCAAAGCCACCTGCTGCGGCCGACCCATCATGGCATCCAGCAAGTCGGGGCTCAATATTTTTCCCCGCCGTCTTAAGAGGTCGGAGCCGACGGCTTGGTAAAGTTCTTCGGTATTGACAAGCAGGCCATCCAGATCAAACACCACACTCGCAATGCGCAAATCGTCGGGCAGGAGTTGGTCGGGCCGTAGGCTCTCTGGCGTCATGGGGCTGTGGCCGGCGGGGGGCTCTCAATTGGGTCGGAATTCAAACGGTAAACGGCATACCCATCATTTGCGTAGAGCTGAGTCCAGAGCCCTTTTCCGCCGGGGGGAAAACCGGGTGAGGCCAGCACGTCCAGCGGTAGGATGGCGTGGGTGGCACCGTAACGCTGGGCCACGCGGTGCATCTGCTCGAACCCCAGCGCTGCGGTGCTGCGTTCGAGTTCGTGCAGCGTATCGCTCCGCGAGAAGCAGTCGACAATTCGCGTCCGCCACTCCACGAGCGACCGTGAATCCTGCGGTATGTTTTTCCAAGCGACAACCTCGCGGCGACCGGTGCGCCAGATAAAGCTCGCGGCACCGCGTGGCGTGAGAAAGCAGCTATCGACGGGAAGATTCTGGCAAACCCATTCGCAGCTGTCGCGCCAGGGGCCGGCCACTACTTTTGTATCGCTGCGAGCCGTCACATCTGCTCGCCACGGCAGCGGCCAATGCCGGCTTTCGTTGGCGGTATCGACGATGAGCAGTAGGCTGACAACCGCCACGGTGAACCGTCGCCAGCGGCCCTGATCGGTTGGCGATCCAGCCGCGCACAAGCCAGCCGCCGCTGCTGTTGCCAGCGCAAGCGGCACGAGACCGTCGGCCAAGCGAAACCAATAAAATCGCAATCCCTGATGCACAATGCCCGGAGCCAATGGCTCCAGTAGCGCGATCGCACAGCCGACTATTGAAATCGCAATTGCCGCAAAAACAAATGCTCTCAGGCGGGTGCGGGCCAAACTGCGAGACGCATCGGTTGGCCCGATCTTGCTCAACGCACACCACAGCAGGATCGCCAGCACGTGCCTAGCAACGAAGCCATCGGCAAACGTGCGGGGCAGCAGGTGGTGCGGCAGACGCTCCACAACATAGATGGTCGTGGCAGCGGCTTGCTGGGCAGCATCCGCATCACTCGCAAGCCCAAACGCCGGCACAACCCCGACCGCTGCCAGCACCGTCCCGCTCACCAGCCGCAGGCAGTCTCCACGCGAGAGGCTGGTCTGTTGCCAGAACCGCGGGCTACTGGCCAGCAGCAGTGCAATCATCCCCCAGCCGCCCACGATTGGGTGCAGGGCCGTAGCGGCGCCCAGGGCCAACCATGCGCCGCTGAATTTTCCCAGCGCAATCTCGCCAGCAGCCCACAGCACAAACGCCCAGGCAAACACTTTCGCCTCACAGCCACCGATCACCCACTCGCCGGCGGCAGTCGTGTGTCGCAGTGCCAGTGAAAAGAGTGCCGCAGCCAGCAGCCGCGCCAGTGGTGTTTCTAGGAGCGGCCGCACGGCGTGGCGAAACCCAATCGCCAGAGACAGCCAGCCCAACCACCGTCCCACCCAAGCGGCTACCGGCAGCGGCAAGCCCGCGGCCAAGGGGCCCACCAACCAGTAAAAGACATCGTGGGCGTCTTGACTTTCCAGAAAAAAATCGCCAGCGCACCAACTGGGATCGAAGAAGTGCCGCGCCTTGGTCAGGTAATGTGCTTCGTTTGAGTCGGGCGTTGGCCAGGCACCAGCGGCGGCAAAAATTGCCAGCACAATCGCCACCTCAACGCTGATCCACGCCCAGCTAGCCCGCCAGAGCGTTGCATTTGTGTTCTGGCTTTGAACCTGCATGCGTCACACCTATAACCTGTCCATCTCACCTGCAGTGCAACGCTGCCGTCGCATTCGTTGGCTCACGCCCTGCAGAGGACGTCCAGAAGGATAACGAAAAAGCATGTCCAATCCCACGACGCCTACCGGCGAGCATTCCCCTTCCCACGCCGCCAGGCTGCGGACAATCGCTGCCCAGGGAACATTTGCCATCCCCGGAACCCCCATTCCGCTGGTGGCAAAGCTTGCCGAACAACAGGGATTCGAGGCCATTTATCTGTCGGGTGCGGCACTGTCTGCCGGTTTGTTGGGTGTGCCCGACATTGGCATTGTCACGCTGATGCAACTGGTTGAGCAGACGCGATTGCTGGCCGGAGCGGTTGGCATTCCGCTGATCGTTGATGCCGATACCGGCTTCGGCGGCCCGCGCGAAGTCGAGCACTGCGTGCGGATGCTGGAAGAGGCAGGCGCTGCCGCCATTCAGTTGGAAGATCAACGCCGCCCCAAACGCTGCGGCCATCTACCGGGAAAAGAAATTATCGATGCCGCTTTCATGTGTGAGAAAATTGCTGCCGCTGCTGCTGCACGGCGAGATCCTGCCACCGTGATCATCGCACGCAGCGACTCGCGTGGCGTCAGCACTTTCGATGACTGCCTGCATCGCTTGCACACCTACCACGCAGCAGGAGCCGACTGGCTCTTTCCAGAGGCACTCCCCACGCGGATAGAGTTTGAACGCATGGGTCGCGAATTCTCTGCTCCAACAGCAGTGCCGCTGATCGCCAACATGACGGAGTTTGGGGTCAGTCCATTGATCCATCTCGATGATCTGGCTGAGATGGGATTTGCCGCCGTGCTCTATCCCGTTACGCTGCTGCGCATCGCAATGAAGGCCATTGAGGCTGGGCTAGCCGTTATTGCCGACGAGGGTTCGCAGGAGAGTCTGCTCGATTTAATGCAATCGCGCGAGGAACTCTACGATCTGCTCGGCTACGATCCGCAGCATCCTCAACGGCACCTGCCCGCTGCCGACAAATGATCTGTTCGATCGCGTCCGCTGGCCACTGCCTCCGTCTCTTTACTCCACGGTTTACATGACACCACCACCCGCCTCCACCCAGCCACCTGCCGGTAGCGCGCAGCTACACGCTCTCAATACAGGACTCGCCGGCGTTGTGGCCGGACGCACCGCCATCTGCTCGATCGACGGCGAGCTACGCTACCGTGGCTATTCCATTGAGTCGCTGGCCGTGACGGGAAACTTTGAAGAAGTGGCTTTTTTGCTGCTGCACGGTGAGCTGCCCACGGCTGCGGAGTTGGCTGCATTTTGTGGTCGGATTCACGCCGCTGCGCGTGCACTCGATCCCACCGTTCTCCAAGCCCTCACGCAGCTAGCAGCCAGAGCGCCAACCGCTGCGCCGATGGACGCCCTGCGCACTGGCGTAAGCATGCTGGGACAGATCGAACTCGATCAAGTGCCAGGCACTCCAGATGCACTGCTGGCGCAAGCCGAGCGATTACTGGGTCAGGTGCCGGCTCTGCTGGCTGCTTGGGTTGATCTCTCCTCGGGCCGGGCAATCGCCGAGTGGCCCGAGGGGTCCATTGCCGCAGCCCTCTTGGCGAGGCTCACCCGTCGGGTGCCATCTGCCGAGCAGCTGGCGATTTTTGGATCGTCGCTCGTGTTCTACGCCGAGCATGAGTTCAACGCTTCGACATTTGTTGCCCGCACGGTGGTCTCGACGGGCTCCGACATGCACTCCGGCATCACCGCCGCCATCGGTGCGCTCAAAGGGCCTCTGCACGGCGGTGCAAACGAACAGGTGCTGCAACAACTTTCCGAGATTGGCTCAGCCGACCGAGTCGAAGGCTGGCTAGCCGAGCAGCTTGCTCGCAAGCGAGTCGTGATGGGATTTGGCCATCGCGTCTACAAAAATGGTGATGTGCGGGCAAAATTACTCGGTGGCATGTGTCGAACACTCGTGCGTGGCACGGACGGCGAAAGGCTTGAGGAGCTTGCCGATCGCGTGGAAAAAATCATGTTCGACCGCAAGGGACTCAAACCCAATCTCGATTGGCCAGCTGCCCGTGTCTATCATTCGCTAGGCCTGCCACTCTGCGTTTTCACACCGCTTTTTGTCGTTGCCCGTATGAGCGGTTGGACCGCGCACATGATCGAGCA
>CAMBUD010000064.1 GCA_945871035.1 Planctomicrobium piriforme
GCCGTCAGATCGGCGCCCGTCTTGCTATGGATGAAGTGGGCCACATTGTTGCTGCCCACAAAAGCAATGGCATCGGATTGAAAGTTGGATTGGTATGCACGCAGCGGAAACGGCGAACGGCCGACGTACGTGCGTGAGCAGTCCCCAAAAACGATCCGTTCAGGCCAAGCGGTCTCGGTCGGCAAAAATGGCCGCAGCTTTTGAATGGCACCCGAAGCAGCATCGACGACCATCTCGCCCGGTCGCCAGCCGTCAGTACCAAAGAGGGCTTTTCGCCAGTACAAGCTGAGGACGGGCGGATTACCCGAGTCGCTATGCAGCGAAACCCACGCCAGAGAACCGTCTCCGATCGCGGCCTCTTCGCCAAACCAGCGGCACCAATTCAGGCGACCAACACTCGGATCGATGGAGGCGACCTTCCCACTTTTGGCAAGGTCACTGGCAAAGAGAACATGCTGATCGCCACCGACTAAGTGGGCCTCAAAGGGCAGACGCAGCGTCCAGCGAATTCGGCCGCTGTCTGCCTCGATTGCCGTCAGCATGGCACCGCGAGCAACAACGACAAGATCGCCGTGGAATCCGACAGAGTCTGCGCTGTCGCGCAGGACGGTTTGCCAGACAACGCCAATCTTTGGCCGGGTCGTCACACAGATCAATTGGCGATCTGCCAACAGAGCAAAACGATGGCTCGCCACTTGTCCATCGGCAGCACTCGCGTTCGGTGGCAACACGAGTTGTGAATTTGCACACGCCAGCGACCAACTGTCCTGAGGCTTGTCATTCACCGCTAACTGCGGTGCAACAACAGCAGTCGGCGCACTCGTCAACTGGATCAGGGTGCCATCTGGCAAAAGGGCCTCCGCGGCTCCGGGATCGAGACTGACAGGCAATTCCTCGAGAGTTTTCCCGGTGGCTGCAGCAATGCGTAGAAGCTGTCCAGCGGTTGGAAGAAAAATGTCGGCACCAAAAAGCATGGCGCGGCCCCCGAAACATGCGCCGATCGCCTGCACCCATTCTTCCTTGCCGGACGCAAGATCAAGCGCTGCCAGTTCATCGTAGCCACGCACAATCAGCACATCGGCTGTTGCACCAACGATCTGATCGGACGGTACGAGCGGCGCATCCCACAACAATTCTCCGACACCCCGATCGATTGCGATCACGCCGCTGTGATCACGGGGCGCAAAAAAAACGCGTTCGCCAACCACAAGCGGCGCGGTCCCTTCACGCCGCAGCTGGTTGGGCGATTGCATCGATTGCCGGCCACAGGGGTACGTTCGCAGCCATTCGATAGCGCCGTCGCGGGCGTTGCAGCGGGCGAGGATACCGCTGTTGGTTGAGACATAAGCAGAGCCCTGGTGAACGGTGACAGCGCTGCTTAGAAGCGAGCACTGCTGTTCTTTGGCCGACGCCGCTACCGTGCCCAGTGGCTGTTTCCAAAGAGTAGCGCCCGTTTCACCTTCGAGACAAATAAGATAGATAACGCAGGGAGTGTCTGCGCGACTGTCCCATGCCAACACGTAAACGCGGCCTTCTGCCGCAGACGGTTCGCTGAGCGGTTCAAGCTCGCGCCATTCATCGCGTGCCATTGTTCGCCATAAAACTCGGCCATCGATGGTATCAAAGGCGGCCAGATCGCACTGCGCGGTTCCCTCGCGAAGATTGTGAAACATCAACTGGTAAACCGCTCGCGGCGCCACGCTCTCTCCCGCTTGGGGTGATCTGCGCGGACCGATGGCGGTCGCACGTTTCGATCCCAGAGAGGTCGGTCTCCAGATTTCTGGCTGCCAGGTTACATCGGTGTGAAAAAATGCCGGTCCGTTGGCCGTATCGAGCAGGTTGTTACCGGCAGAAATCCAACGAAAGGCCGATGTTTTGGCGTCGTAGCAGGCGACGTGTCGTGGTCCAAAGAAATACTGACCATCTTCGGACTGTTCGATGTGGCGCACGGCCAGCGCGCCGGCGCCCTGCGGTACGCTGTTGCGGCCTTTCGCCGCCGGCACGTCGGCAGCGAGTACAGCGGGCAATTCGATCCGCGCACGCGGCAACTGCTTCAACGGCGGCAACCCCACGGCGCTGGCGGGCAAGAGCGTGCGCATGATGGCCTTAACCTCGGCCGCCGGCATCTCCTGATCGCGCCAAGAGAGCATTTCGCCATCGGGCACCGCAGACAGCATCTCCTCCAGGGCATCGATCGGCTCGGCCAATTCAGTCATGGCAAACCACGCACCGACGTGTGCCTGATTGAGAAGCACTTTGTCATCGGCATGCAGGAGCACCTGTCCAAATGCACGGAATGCGTCATCGGGCCGATTGGCCCGTAAGGCGATCTCGCCAGCATCCAAAAGCAACCTGTGAACGCTGATCGACCACGGATACTGTCGAAACAAATCGTGTATGGCGTTGGCATCGGCGGTAAGATCAATCTGTGCCGTTGCCGACGCAGCCGAGGCCTCTTGAAACTTGCGAAAGGGCTTGATCGCGACCGGAGAAAGATTGCGTAGCATCCGATCAATCGCCAGCCAGCACTGAACGCTGTAGGACGGACTGGCCCGCCAAAAAGAATTGGATTCAGCAGCGAGTTTGAGCGCCTGTTGAACCAACCCCAGATCCTCTAATACCGATTTGCCGCCCTGGCGTTTGTCCTCGAGCGCATTCCAATGAATTTCGAGATCGCGTGGCATGGGCTTGCCAATTGTTTCGATATCTGGCTGCTGGAGTGCGGCCCGCAGTTCATCGGCTTTTGCCCGATTGCCGGCGGCGGCATAGAGTTCCACAGCGACCCCCTCCTGTCCGCTGAGTTCCATTAATTCGGCACGGGCCAACTGCCATTCAGGAATCGTTTCAGCCCCCTCCAGACGGTTGAGCCAGCGGCGGGCTTCGGCATACTTTTTAGCAGCGACCAATAGCCGGTAGGTTTGCTGGCGTGCCAGCACCGCCGCCGCATCATCTGCGGAAAGTGTTTGCGCTTGGATCATCGACTCAATGCCGTGGAGGGCATATTCCACCCACGCGTCGACGGCCGGCAGGCCCTGCTCCTCGGCAGTGATCCGTAGAATTCCGGTGTACGCCTGGGCGCGGTCGGTTCGCTCTGGAAAGTCCTCTGCCAGCCTTTTAAGAGATTGACAAGCGCGGGTGCGATCGCCGAGGCTCAGGTATGCATCGGCCACACGCAGAAACGCTGCGGCCGCCTTGTCCTGCTCGTCAGGAAAATGCTTCACTAATTGCTCAAGCAGCCAGATGCGGCGGAGTTTGAGAATCGGCTCAACGGCCTGCTTGAGCGCTGGATCTGCGGCCAAGGCCTGTCGCCACAACGCCTCGTTGCCGTTGGCGACTAGAGTTTCATCCCAAGACGGTTTCCAATCGATCGGAAATTCTAGCCATGTTTTTGGGAACGAATCGGGTGTCGGATACGCCTCAAGAGTCGCCCCTTGGCAGCAATCAACTCGGCGGAGAGCAACCGGGCAGAGGATCGATGGAAAAGAGAGAGAAAGTGCCAAGCAGAGGCAACACAGATGGCGTGGCCAATTCATTTGCCGGCCCATGCAATGGAAACCACAGCGACCGAGTCGCTGCGGCAGCCAGCGGTGAGGCAAACGAGGAGCAGTTCCTAGCAGCAAAGTCATATTGCTAAACACTCAAAAGCTGTGCCGATAAGATATGCGTCGAATACGGCCAGTGTTTCGCGTTTTCAAACCCTGATTCAAGCGATTCGAAACGGGAAAACGCCTTGTAGCACCAGGTTGCAGCACCAGTTTTTTGGGGGGCATCATAATAGAGGGCATGAGCAGAGACATCAGGACGTTACATCAAAAAAAATTAAAAAGCAAATAGCCGCCACAAGCGTAAGGCATGCACGATCCCTCAGCCGATAACTCGAGAAGCAACTGCAACACGCACGCAACGGTTCCGCACTGCGAGTGTATGTTTAGGGATCCTATAAGGCAGGGTTAGCGGAGACTGGCAACTGGGCAGGTGGCCCAATTGCAATGGGAGAGTCGACGTGGTCTCGCTTCCACAAATAGTTGTTGATTCTGTAGTCATCCGAGGGTGACGTTGGGTCAATGTCTTCCGGCAGCACAGTGTCAACGCTGCCGTCGGCATACAAGACGTTCATCGCGCCCAAGTGGCGGGCACGACTGCCCCCCCAACTCCCCACGCCTGCATAGGGCGATGGTTTTCCAGTTGGGTCCATGTTTTGATTCTTGAGTTTCGAATCCAAGAGGTCGGCGGCGGTGCAACCGCTGATGTATTCCAGTCGCGACGCATTATAGTTCTTGACAGCGAGTCCATAATCTTCAACGCCGGAGGCGTCAGTTGGATAAGAAGTGCGCAGTGGTTGCACTGGAGGGGGCGTGTTGACCCGCACGACTTTTGCCACATTTTTCCCAAAGCAGTACTCAACCATCAGCACTCGGTTACCGTCCAGTCTAAGATTTTGCGCACGGACGTTCATGGCGTAGCTGGATGGAGAGTCGCCGGGCGCTGACGTTGCGACAAAAGATGGACAGCCTAAAAACCAAGCACTGCCCGGCCAACCCACTTTGTAGAAGGGGGAGGGATACAGATTGCCTGAAACGGGGTCCTTGGCATTTGCCGGCGGAAACAGTTTAGCGTACGCCGTGACTCCCGGATCCTGCCAAACAAACTTACAAAGGACGGTGCCGTCAGGTTGTGGCTTGGCAAGAATTGCGTAGTCCTGACCATTGTAGCTGGGGTTAGAATAATCACGCGAGCAACTCTCCAGCATGAGTAAGTAGTCGGGTGCGGTCGGGGTTTGAACGCCACCGCGGCTATTACAAAAAGCAATATCGATGGGCTCGGCTAGCCAACACATGCCTCCAATAGCTGGGCTGAGGGGGAAGAGGACATTGCCGTACCAGTCGGTCGTAAATTGCCACTCGCTCAAGGCGCCACTGCCGCTGCCAGCCTTCTCCGTGTCCTTTGGGCAGGTGAGTGTTGCCAATTGTTTTTCCATGTAGGGCAATAAGGTAGATGGCCACTTCTCAACATTAAACGTAGCGATGGAGCCTTGCTGTGAGCGATACTGCTCGTAGGCCACGCTGATCTGATGGAGGTTGTTCTTGCAGAGCGTGCTCCAGGCGGCTTCGCGAACCTGCTGCACCGCCGGCAACAGGAGCGATACCAAGAGCCCGATGATGACGATCACCGCCAAGAGTTCGATCAATGTAAAGCCCCTCGTCGGCATTACGATTTTACGACGCGTGCGTGGGTGAAGAGCGGCGGCGAGGCGTTTCATAGATCATGCTCCTTCGATTACTGGGCACTCTGCTCGGCAATTTTTTTTTGTATGCGGGGAAACTTACGCATATTTTCCCAACGCTTGCGACAGGCCGTAATGGCAATTGCTTGTTGCTCAGGTGGATCATCCAGCGAAACTCTCATACCCAAAAGGGTCTCCACTGCCTTGGACGCACCTCCTTGCACCAGCGGAGATGGGTCGTTCAACCCATCCAGAAAGGCTTCTACGCTTGGAAAATCGTATAATTGGGTCAGGCCATGGATCATAAGCGATCGCACCTCCGGCGCTGTGCTCTCGGCTAGGACTTGCCGCATGTACCGTGCGGCAGGCTTACCAAAAGTCGTTAACTTAAGGGAAGCAGCCACACTTTCGGGTGTGTTCGAAAGAGCGATGCCAGCTAGGGAAGACGGGGACGGCATCGATGGAGACGCCAGCCAACGCCAGCCAAAAAAAACAACCGTCACGAGCAGCAGGGAACCCGCCATCTGTATGAGTGTTTTTTCTCGATCCATACCAGAAGTAATTTCCGAGCCGCCTGCGGTTCCGCCTGTGGTTCTTTGAAAGAAACAAATATACCGTCTGCCACAGCACGTTGTAAACTGGCGATAGATATACGGTTAGAGAAGTGTGGTCGGTCGACGGCAGACTCCGGCAAAATGCGGCAACCAATTCATTTCTGAGGATAGGCCTGCTGGCAGGGAGGGGGCGAGGTCCTACTGGATAGGCGCGGCAGGGGAACTCTGTTGGGCGAGCAGTCGATCGATTTCTCCCGATCGCAGCGCATGGGAAAAATTGTCGTGATCGCTGTAAACGGCGAGGCTCGTCAACTGCACAACCCAGTTATGCACCAGCGGCGTGATCGTGATAACGCTGCGGCCGTTGCGAAAAGCCTCCCACATCTCGATCGCCGTTCCCATCGATGCTTCGGGTGCATATGCGACGATCAGGTCGTACTGGCGGCACATCTCGACGTGCCCCATAAAAACCTGCCGCGCCCTGTCTCGATCGTATCCAACCGAAGTGGCGTGGTTGGCAAAGGGATCGTAGACTTCGGCACTGGGCCAGTGCGATTGCACGAGGTCACGAAGGGTTTCTCGATAGGTCTGATCGTGCACCAGAGCCGCCACGTGCGAGCCTTGCATGATCCCAGCCAGAAAGATGCGCATGACACGTTCCTCCAAAATAAGTTCTTCCATTCAATCAACCACCAAGCGTGCAGCCAACGCACGAAAAAAAACAGCGCCCCACAAGCTTAAGGCTTGCACCACCGCTGCCACTGCCAACGCCCACGATCGCGTGCCCCCTGTGCCCGATCTGGCCGCCGCCCGCCGCGTGGTGCTCGACTTACTGAGTATTCCCGGCGTTTCAGGGCAAGAAAAAGAGGTGGCCGATCGAATCTGTCGCTGGCTGCGCGAAGCGGGTTGCCCGCCGGATGCAATCGTATTCGACAAAGCCCATAGGCGCACGCCCCTCAAGGGAAATGTCGGTAACTTAATAGTGAAACTACCCGGCACCATTCCCGGTCCACGTCGGCTGCTGATGGCGCACATGGATACGGTGCCTGTTTGCTTGGGGGCCAAGCCGGTGGTGGCAGGCCGATTTATAAAGAGTGCCGATCCAAAGACCGGCCTCGGTGCCGACGATCGCGCGGGCGTAGCGGTTGTGCTTTCTGCCGCACTCGAGATTCTCCGCCGCAAATTGCCGCATCCGCCGCTGACATTTTTCTTTGCTATTCAGGAAGAGGTTGGGCTGTGGGGTGCCCGATTTGCAACGGCCTCCGACCTCGGCAGGCCCAAACTGGCCTTTAACTTTGACGGCGGCGCGATGGAAAAAATCTGCGTTGGAGCCACTGGTGGCTACCGCATCGATATTGCCATCGCGGGCATTCCCAGCCACGCCGGCGTCGCACCAGAGAAAGGCGTATCGGCGGTGGCGATTGCCTCGTTGGCGATTGCGTCATTAATAGAAGGCGGTTGGCACGGCCTCGTCGTCAAGAACGGCAAGCGCGGCACGAGCAACGTGGGCGTGATTCACGCCGGATCGGCAACCAATGTTGTGGCCGACTCGGCCATGTTGCGGGCAGAGGCACGCGGCCACGACCCGGTCTTTCGCGGCAGGATCGTCAAGGCGATCGAATCAGCCTTCAAGGCCGCTGCCAAACAGGTAAAAAATAGCGACGGCAAGATGGGGCGCGTCGTGTTTGAAGGCCACCTCGACTACGAGGCTTTTCGACTCGATGAAAACGAGCCCTGCGTAGTGGCTGCCGAGGCCGCCGTGCGATCGATCGGCCGCACGCCCCGCCGCGACATCTCCAACGGTGGCCTCGACGCCAACTGGATGGCCGCAAACGGCATTCCGACCGTTACGCTCGGCTGCGGGCAGAAGGATATTCACACCACCCAAGAACAACTCGACCTCGATGCTTTCGAAGCCGCTTGCAGCGTTGCCCTGCGACTGGCCGTGGGGGAGCGCTAGCTGCCCGTGGGAAAAGTCATCCATGGACTTTTCCCACTTGAAAACCTCCGGTTTTTTGCGGGTGCTGCGCACCCGGGACCGCATCGCGCGGTCCAACACGTTGTTTATCCACAGCCTGCTAGAGCCTGTTGGTCAAACGACGGCAGACGCCCGCAGTCCGTAGACGGAATTGTGTGCCACTGGCTAGAGTAAGTTCTGCCGGACAAAACTCGGTCGGCAGGAACGCTTCTCTGCACGTTGCAAGGAGAGCGAACAGTCTCTAGCAAGATGCGAAAAGGAAGCCAGATGCCGCTCGCGATCAATCAGCTTCATCGTGGAGACTGTCTTAAACTATTAGCACAGCTTCCCGATGGCGGCATCCACTTGGCCTTTGCCGATCCGCCATTCAATATCGGCTACGAGTACGACACCTACGACGACCGCCGATCGGCCAGCGACTACTTGGAGTGGTCCAAGCGGTGGATGGCCGAAGTCGTGCGTGTGTTGCGGCCGGACGGATCGTTCTGGTTAGCGATCGGCGATGAGTATGCTGCCGAGCTTAAAGTGATCGCTACCCGTGAGCTTGGGCTCACGTGTCGCAGTTGGGTGGTGTGGTACTACACGTTCGGCGTCAACTGCAAGCAGAAGTTCAGCCGTTCGCACGCCCATATCTTTCATTTTGTTTTGCACCCGGAGAAGTTTACGTTCAACACCGAAGCGATCCGCGTGCCCTCGGCGCGAGAGCTCGTCTACGGAGACAAGCGGGCCAACCCCGCTGGCCGGCTTCCCGACGACACATGGATTTTACGCCCACAGGACTTGCCTGAGGGTTTTAGCGAGGGGGAGGATACGTGGTATTTCCCGCGAGTCTGCGGCACGTTTAAGGAGCGTTCGGGCTGGCACGGCTGCCAGATGCCAGAGCAGTTACTCGGTCGGATCATCCGTTCATCGAGCCATCGTGACGACGTTGTGCTCGACCCGTTTGGCGGCAGCGGCACCACGCTGGCGGTTGCCAAAAAACTCGGCCGTTCGTTTGTTGGCATCGAACTCTCGGCAGAGTATGCCGCCAAGATCGACGAGCGTCTGGCCGAGATTCAAGTGGGCGACCCGCTCAGTGGAGCCCCCGAACCGCTCAAGAGCGTTTCCACAACAAAAGACGGGCGGCGACTCGTGCGGCGGCAATCAAAAAGAACCCCACCTGTTAGAAAACCAGCGGCAGCGCTGCGAAAGTAATGGAAAAGTCTCGCCGTTTCCTCTTGTCGAGAGCGGCACATTCGTGATTGAATCCCAACTCGCTAGCACTCTTCTGGAACCCACGCATGAAATATGGATTGAATCTCCTGCTCTGGACCGATCGCATGCACGACGGCATGACGCCTGTTGTGGCCCGTATCAAGGCGCTCGGGTACGACGGCATTGAGATGCCGATTTTTGAACTGAATGAATCGCTCTACCAGCAGTGGGGCAACAAGCTCGACGAGATTGGGCTCGAACGCACGGCCGTTACTGTGCGTGGGGCTGGCGATAATCCGATCAGCCCATCGGCAAGCGTTCGTGCCGCCGCGGTGGATGCCTTACGGCGGACGATTGACTGCTGCCGTGCTGCCGGGGCTACGATTCTCTGCGGCCCAACCCATTCAGCCATCGGTGAATTCACCGGCAAAGGCCCGACCGATGATGAATTTAAGTGGGGCGTCGACACAATGCAGAAAGTTGCCGATCACGCCGCACAGGCGGAGGTAACCATTGCAGTCGAGTATCTCAACCGTTTTGAAAATTATTTTCTGACCAGCGTGGCTCAGACGCTGAAATTTGTGCAGGCGGTCGATCATCCGGCAGTGCGCATGATGTACGATACGTTCCACGCCAATATCGAAGAAAAGAATCTCGCGGCTGCGATTGGAGCGGCCGCACCGTGGACTGTGCTTGTGCACATTTCAGAAAACGACCGCAGCATTCCCGGCAGCGGCCATGTGCACTGGGCCGAAACATTCGATAGCCTCAAGAGCGCCAACTGGAGCGGTTGGATGGTCGTGGAGGCATTCGGCCTCGCCCTACCGAATATTGTGGCCGCCACAAAAATCTGGCGAAAAATGTTTTCCTCTGAGGATCAACTGGCCAGCGATTCTCTCGCCTTCATGAAGAGCAATGTTCAGAAGCGTTGGGGCGGTTGACAGTCGTTTTGCAGGTCAATGGTCGCCGGAGCATTTCGGCTCGGGTTTGGATTGTCGAAGCAAGTGTGTCGGTCTGTCGTTCTATGAGTGGTAGTCCACGGATGCTCGTCAAGTCACGGATGCTCGTCAAGTGTTTGTCACTCGCGACAGTTGGAGGCTAGGGATGTCCAAGCGCAAGTCCGAAACCCAGTCGCCACCGCCGGCCGGCTTCCATGCTCCGCCAGCAGAGGGCGGTCTTTCCATAGACCGGCTGGCGCAGGCGTTTGCCGCGATGATGGGCACGGCCGATCCTCATGCCGCTCCAGCGACGGCAGCTGATGCGGTTGCTCGCGTCGACACATCTCCAGATCTAGACGACGAGGCGTTCACCAACAGCGATGACACGGCTGCCTGTCGTGTGAGCCCAGTCAGTATCTTAGAGGCGTTGTTGTTTGTCGGTCTGCCGGGCGGCGTGCCGCTCACCAGCCGCAAGGTGGCCAGCTTGATGCGGGGTGTGCGCCCGCAAGAGATCGACGATTTGGCTCAGGAACTCCGCTGCCGTTACGAAGCCAACAACTGTCCCTACGAGGTCGTCTCCAAAGATTCGGGTTGGATCATGCGCCTGCGTCCGCAATGCGCACAGTTTGGCGCCGTGCTTGAAACGCGGGCCCGCTTGGTGCGGCTCGATGCCGAGGCGCTCGATGTGTTGGCAGTGGTGGCGTGGAATCAGCCGGTTGCCCGCGACAGGCTCGTTGAACTCGGTTGCGATGCGTCGCCCACCGTGCTGCGCATGCTCGTGCGCCGCGGGCTACTCGAAATGGAAAAGCCTTTGAAGGCCTCGGCCACCGTGGCCGTCGAGCAGCCGGTGTACCGCACGACGCAGAAATTTCTATCGATCTTCAAGCTCGATAGCGTGGCCGATCTGCCCGAGCCCAATGAACCGCCGCAGTAGTCGCATGTGAGCCAGCGTGCGCCGTGACCGCCAGCGAGCGACCGCCAGCGTTACGGCAGTCGATTGGCTTGCGCCCACGCAATCGCTTGTTCTCGCGTGCTCAATTGTGCATCCAGTTGCAATGCCCGCAATCTTACGAGCAGTGCCCCCATGACCTTGCCGGCCGGTATACCGGCTGCCAATAGATCATTGCCAGCGACAAGGGGTGCCGGATCGATCTCATCGCGTGGCCGTGCCGCTTGTGTGCGCAGCCATGCGGCCGCCTCGGCGCTGCCGCGTCCACCAGTTGCCCGCGCCCGCAGCACATCGCACAGCAGTGCCGCGTTGCCGTCTGCCAGCCACGGTTGCACCTGCGACCATTGCCGCGATTGCAAATGCTCGCCGGCCATACCGCCCAGTTCTGTGATGGCTGCCGCGAGCCAGTCGGCAGTACGTGCTTCCCGGTTGGAGAGTCGTAATCGCTTCGCGATCTGCCGGAGTTTTTCGCGACCGGCATTCTCGGCAAGGATTGCCAGCGTTGCCGAGAGATTGGGCTGCTCCAGGGAGGCAACGATGATTCCCGCTGTGCGCCAGGCTGCGGTGCCAGCAGAATCAAGTGGCGCTAGTTCGCCAAGCGCCGCCGTGGCCAGACCTGTTTTTTCGAGCAATTCAAGCGCCCGTTGCCGACCGGGCCGCGACACCATCGCCCGCAGTTCCGCGGCGATTCGCTCGGGGCTGACAGAGGCCACAAGGGGCGCCATCTGCACAATCGCTGCTTCGGTCGCGGTGTCGATGGCAAAGTCAAAGCTGGCGGCAAACCGCACCGCCCGCAGCATTCGCAGGTGGTCTTCGCCAAACCGCAGCGTTGGCACACCGATGGCGCGAATGATTCCTGCTGCTAGGTCTGCCCGTCCATCGACATAGTCGTGCACGTCGCCGGCTATCGGATCAAAAAATAATCCGTTGATCGTGAAATCACGACGCTGGGCATCGTCGCGTGCCGTTGAAAAAGTGACGGCAGTGGGCCGACGGCCATCGCTGGAGTCGGCATCCGTCCTAAATGTCGTCACCTCAACGTGTCCAGCCCCCGGCGGCCCGATAACCGTTACCACACCGAATGCCGCCCCAATTGTGAGCGTGCGATGTCTCCCAAACAGACTCCTCACGAGCTCTGGTAGGGCCGATGTAGCCACGTCAAAATCGGCAGGGACGCGTCCTAAAAGCTCATCTCGCACGCAGCCACCGGCCCAAAAAGCCTCCTGCCCGGCGGCTCGTAAGCGGGTGACCACGGCGAGGGCAAATTGCCGAGCAAGCGTCGGGCTGGAAGGAATAGCAGGCATAAGAATCGGGATGGCTCTTGACGGTGGCGGGGATCGCCTATTATTGTAGAGGCAGTCGGGGGCATAACCGGCAAGGCACATTCCTTTATTTTTTAATGCTGCTTCTACCGATCTGTTCTCGGTTCATTGTTCTAGCGTCATTTTTTATAGTTTTATTTTTTATAGCCCGCGAGGGCAGAGGTGCTTTATGAATCTTTTAACTCTGAAAACAGCCCGACGAGGTTTTACGCTCGTTGAATTGCTAGTGGTGATCGCGATCATTGCCGTTTTGATTGGAACGCTCTTGCCAGCCGTGCAGTCGGCCCGAGAAGCGGCCCGTCGAACCGGCTGTAGCTTCAATATCCGTGGTCTTGCGCAGGCCATCATGGTCTATGAATCGACTAAAAAACGTCTGCCAGCAGGTACGGATCGAAATGAAACCACGAGCACCGCCGGTAGTGCCGCTTTGTCCACAGCATGCACCGGTTACAGTTGGATTTTTCACTTGCTTCCCTACATGGAAGAAGGTGCTTTTTATACAAACGTGGTCGGCAATACGACAAAGCTCCAAAACGGGCCCTTTCATGTTAACGCTATGAGCGGCCAAACCACGACTACCGGCCAGCCGGCAGCAACGGTAACCATCTCCCAGCTCATTTGTCCGAGCTTTGGTGGGGGCAGCAGCGTGGAAACGACGGCAACGGGTCCAACAACCGGCCTCTCGTATGCATCGGAGTACAACAACAAGTTTGCGGGCAGAACCATTGCATTGACAAACTACATGGGAATGGCCGGGACGCACATGGCGCTCTCAGGCACGGCGACAATGCCTGTCAGTAATGGTGCACTTCAGCTTACACCGGATCAGTCAGTGCCCGCGTCGGTGGGGGCCAGTGTGTGGCTTGCCAGTCGCTCGGGGATCACGGCAGGCAGCGTTTCTGATGGCCAGTCCAAAACGGTTTTCGTTGCTGAAAGTAAAGAGCACGGCTACGCGGCTTGGATCGATGGAACAGCCACTTGGGTGGTAGCGTATCCGGGGTCAGCTGCTGCACCGATCAGTACCAGCGGCATTTGGTATGCGACTGGCACCACGCCGGTGACTTTATCTGGTCTCAATTATGCGGCGACAACTGCGGCCCGGTATTTGCCGCCAGCCAGCTTTAATAGCCGCATCGCAGTTGGAAAAGCTTGGGGCCCAGGGAGCGATCACCAAGGCGGCATCACGATGCACGCCTTTGGAGACACGCACATTTCGCAGATCACCGGCGACATCGATCCGGGCGTGTATCTGAGCATTTGCTCGCGGAATGGCCAAGAATCGACGGGCCAGACTGAATAATCAGGTCGCCATATCCTCGCGCAGTTTTGCGTGAGGCTCAAGCACAGGTGAGGCCGCGGCTGGAATATTCTGGCCGCGGCCTCTGCCTTGATTTTGTTGCCGTTCTGCTTTTATCGCAGGTTTTATCGCAGGCATCTGGGACACTTACTCGCCGCTCCCGCGCATCCGCTACGCTTGTGCCACAAGCTCCAGTGCCTAAAACTCTCCCGCAGACACTCTCCCGCAGACAAGAAGTGCAACGCATGCAACC
>CAMBUD010000065.1 GCA_945871035.1 Planctomicrobium piriforme
TGCGAAAAAATGGCATGGCTCGACCCAGGCTGATCAGGAATGCTTTCCAACGTAATGCGTGTCTCATCTTTGGCTAAAGCCACGCCGCTTGCCGGCCGCTGTACAGTTTGGGTGGTGTGGAGTATCAAAGTGCCGGGGCCATCCTGAAAGCTGGATCGTACAAGCACCTTGACCCCAAACTTTTTGGCAAACTCAATCGACCGCGGATGCATCACCCCTGCACCGAGGCTTGCTAATTCCAGCATCTCGTCGTAACTAATCGAAGAGAGTCGGCGCGCTTCCGGCAGCAATCTCGGATCGGTTGTAAAAATGCCATCAACGTCTGTGTAGATTTCACAGACGTCAGCATTCAACACCGCAGCCAACGCTACAGCCGTAGTATCGGAGCCGCCACGGCCGAGGGTTGTGATATTGCCATCCTGATCGATCCCTTGAAAGCCTGCTGCGATCACCATCGCGCCGCCGTCAAGCAATTTCCGGATATGTTCGGTTGAGATCGACTTGATTCGAGCTTTCGTGTGGGTGCTGTCGGTACGGATACCGATCTGCGCACCGGTCAGGCTGACCGCTTGAACGCCCAGCGACTGGATAGCCATTGCAAACAACGCCACGCTCACCTGCTCGCCAGTGGAAAGAAGCATATCCATCTCGCGGGCGCTGGGTTGCGAATTGATCTGTCGCGCTAAATCAACAAGCACATCGGTCTGCTGGCCCATCGCGCTGACTACAACAACAACCTGATCGCCAGCCAAATGCCGCTCGGCTGCTCTTTTTGCCGCTGCTAAAATCTTCTGCGGATCAGACACACTTGTGCCACCAAACTTCTGAACGACAAGGGCCATGGCCGTCTATTCCTCATGCACAATCGGGGTAATCAATCTGGCAACAAAGGACCGTTTCAACACCACGCCTTAGGTTTAGGATCCGGGTTTAGGATCCGAGTTTAAGATCCGGGTTTAAGATCCGGAATAGCGACACCAAAGACCGAAACCATCTGCGTTATCCTCGATCCAAGAAGTGTTTCATCAATGTCCAACCTGGTTCAATCGTCATCGAGCCGTTACCCGCAGCGATTTCATCGTAGACTTTTTGCCCCGATGGCTCGATGCCTGCACCAGCCATCACAAAAGGCACCAAGCCGCGGGAGTGCATTTTTGTTGAGAGCAATGTGGGGTGATCGGGACAGACAAGGATGCGGTGATGGGGGGTGCCCGACAGATGATCGAGAATTGGCTTGACGATCAGAGCATCAATCCGTTCAATCGCTTTGACTTTCTCAGCAGCGTTGCCCTCATGGCTCGCCTCATCGGGGGCCTCGACATGCACACACACCAGATCGCTCGTTGCTAATTCTGCAATTGCAGCGCGGCCCTTTGCGGCATAATCGGTATCCAGATAGCCAGTAGCGGTTGCTACGTCCAATCGCTTCCACTTCGCCAGCGCCGCCAAGCCGCGCAACAAATCGACTGCCGTGATCATTGTGCCACTGATCCCGTATTTTGTTTTGAATGGCTCCATCGACGGTGCGAGTCCTGCTCCCCACAGCCAGATGTGGGTCGCTGGCCGCTTGCCGGCTGCAATCCGTGCTGCGTTCACGGGATGCGACTCGAGCCAAAAAGCGCTGCGAGTCATGAGATCGCTCAAGAGGCGACTGCCAGTGCCCCGCGGAAACTCATCCACTACAGATGTATCAATCAGATCGTGAGGCGGCGTAGTCCGCACATCTCTTCCCAGTGGCGCTGCAATACGCATCCCAGAAGATGCCTCTGCAGCCGATAACGGATCACGATAGAGCAAGAGATTGCGATAGCTGACGCCTGGTACAAACTGCCACCCGCTAGCAATCTCAGGAAAATCTGCTTGCAATCCTTGCTGCGCAGCCTGGAGCAATTGGGCTGCCTCTGCACTCGAGATATGTCCGGCCGTGAAGTCTTCCATGGACTGATTACGAATCGTCACGAGGTTGCAACGTACGGCCCAGTCGCGAGCCCCCAGCACAATGCCTTGAGCCGCTGCCTCCAGTGGTGCTCTGCCAGTGAAATACAAAAGCGGGTCGTAACCCAATAGGCTCATGCAGGCTACCTCCGATCCCGGCGGCAGACTCTCCGGCACATGGTTCGTGAGGCCAACGCGGCCGCGCGTAGCCAGCAGATCCATGGCGGGCGTGTGCGCTGCTTGCAGGGGCGTGCGACCACCGAGCGATTGCTGCGGTGCATCCGCTGCCCCATCCGGAATCACAATGACATATTTCAAGATGCGGATGCTTTCGTATGGCAGTGGCTATTCATCCAGCACGCTCAGGCAAACACTCCTGCCGCGAACAACATCGGTCTGATCGATAATCGAGATCGCCTGTCGGACTGCGATTGAAGCGCATTGGTGCGTCATAATGACCAGCGGCACGCCAGTGTCTGGACTGCCCGAGACATCGTGCTGGATAACAGATGCAATCGAGATGCCATGGTTACCCAGGATGCCGGTGATGCGTGCCAAAACGCCGGGCTTGTCGGAGACATTTATGCGAAGAAAATGCCGTTCAATCGTGTCCGTTTCATTCATGTGGGTGGTTGGCGTATCGACGGAGAGCAGGCCTGTGGTTCGGAAAGTAATCGCCGTGCGACCAACTACTGTGTCGATGATGTCAGCCACAACAGCCGATGCAGTCGGCATCTGACCGGCCCCCAAGCCGTGAAAAAACATTCGGCCAACGGCATCTCCCACAATGCTGACGGCATTGTAAGCCCCCCTCGTTTCAGCCAGCGGAGTCCCAATCTTTACCAGTGCCGGTCCCACGCGCATCGCCAGTTTATCGGCAGCACGATTGACAACAGCCACCAACCGAATGCGGTATCCAAGTTCTTCGGCATACTTCAAGAGGTCAATGTCGAGGCCGTCGATTCCGGTGCGCGGAATTTCCGCCCACGGCACCCACACCCCGAAGGCAAGGTGCGCGAGGATTGCCAGTTTCTGAGTGGCGTCAGTCCCATCGACATCCATCGAGGGGTCGGCCTCGGCGAATCCGTTCTTCTGCGCTAGCTTCAGGGCGTCGGAGTAGCTCGACCCATCCTCTTCCATCCGTGTGAGAATAAAATTACTCGTGCCATTCAAGATTCCACGGATCGACTCAATTCGATTGGCGGCAAGGCATTCACCGATCGCGGCAACAATCGGGATTCCGCCAGCCACGGCAGCCTCGAATGCAATCGAACGCTCTTGTCTTCGAGCCAGTGCAAATAGTTCTGGTCCATGTTCCGCGAGCAATGCCTTGTTGGCGGTTACGACGTCCTTACCGTTTTTGAGTAGCTCCACCATCATTGAACGGGCTGGCTCTAGGCCACCCATCAGCAGCGCCACTACGGAGATCGACGGATCAAGCGAGATGTGGCGAATGTCAGTCGAGAGGCTCCCTCCCGGCACCTGCACGCTGCGCACCTTGTTCACATCTTGCACCACTACTTTTTGCACGACGATGGGTCGACCCGCATGACGACTGATGTGATTGGCAGACTCCACGAGTAAACGCACGACTCCGGAACCAACAGTTCCTAAACCGACTATGCCGATTCGTATGGGTTCAATCATGGGAAATGCTTGTGCACGGGAATGACTTGTGACTGCTTGCCGATCGAGTGCGTCATCCTAATCCCTGAATGCACAGTGGGAAAAGACGAAGTCGGATAGACCGAACGCCTACGAGGCGCACCATCCCCTAATCTGTTCAAAAATCTCTGCCCATCGACGGCCAGAAGCCCGGTGGAAGACCGTGGATTCCCGCCCGTGCGGGAATGGCGTACAACGCTCAACTGCTGGGGTCCGACACTCGGATCCCGTCTGTAGCCACTGCTAGAAACACAATTGAAGGAAAAACATTTTGGAGTCATCTGCCCAAGGCTTTCTGATGCGCCTGCTCGAAACACCCAGCCCATCCGGTTACGAGCAACCGGTTCAGCGGCTGGTGCGTGAATATCTTGCCGGTATAGCCGACACGATTACGACCGATGCGCACGGAAATGTTATTGGAGCCAAGAATCCGACCGCTCCACTGCGAATGCTATTGGCTGGGCACTGCGATCAGATAGGTCTAATCGTTCAATACATTGATGCCGAGGGCTACATCTCGGTGCAGCCGATCGGTGGATGGGATCCAATGCAGCTGGTGGGCTCAAGGGTTACGATCTGGACGGCCACCGGGGCGGTGCCTGGTGTTATCGCTCGAAAGCCAATCCACCTGCTGAGTGAGGAAGAGCGGAAGGTTGTGCCCAAAATCAAAGATCTTTGGATCGATATTGGCGCATGCGATAAGGCCGATGCAGAGAGCATTGTGCGCATCGGTGATTGCGTGACATTTGAACTGCGCGTGCAGCCATTGCGGCATAACTTAGTATGTGCGGTTGCAATGGATGACAAAATCGGTCTCTGGGTTGTGCTAGAGGCGTTTCGACGTGCGGTTGCTGCTGGCCCCCTGCCCTGCGCCTTGTTTGTGGCATCAACCGTACAGGAAGAGATTGGTTTGCGTGGTGCGCAGACGAGTTCGTACGGAATCGATCCGCAGGTGGCAATCGCTGTCGATGTTACCCACGCTACCGACTGTCCAACAATCGACAAGAAGTCAGAGGGAGACATTGCGCTGGGGAAAGGCCCCGTTGTTTACCGAGGTCCGAATATGAATCCCCACGTTGTGAGTCGACTGTTGGAGACAGCAACCAACCGCTCTATTGCGGTGCAGTTGGCTGCAAGTGGCCGGGCAACCCCAACCGATGCCAATGTTCTGCAAACAACCCGCTCGGGAGTGGCCACCGGTTTGGTCAGCATCCCCAACCGCTACATGCATTCGGCAGTTGAAACAATTTCCCTTGAAGATGCCGATCAAGCTGCCAATCTGCTCGCAGGCTTTGTGCAATCGCTAAACGGCCCGACCCAATGGATTCCCTAGCCGATAGACGGCGGCAAGCATTGATTCCAAACACTGCCAAAACGGCACTCGCGGCTGATGGGTAGCTCTGCAACCGTTAGAAAATCAGCTGTTTTTCAGTCGAAAAGATCGTTAGTCAGCCAGCAATGCTTTCACGGCACGCGGCTTGCTTACAACGATTGGCACTGGTGATGTGTCTGCCAAAACAGTCACTCACTCGTACCTCACACGTACTTTTTTTAGCCTGTTTGCTTGGTCAGCCACTCGGTTCCAGAGCCAATACAAAACACGAGGAGTCTGTTGAGAGGTTGTGTTGATCTCACCAGCGGTGCCTTCGACGTGTGCTGGTCTCGACTGGTTTTTAGCGACTTACGCCCAGAAATATCGCCGGGTGTTTCGGAAGTTGATTGCGAACCACTACACTCATTTTTAAGATCAGCTTTTTAAATATTCTTTACAACTTTTGCTCTTTTTGATTTCCTCTTCACGCTTTTTCCCTAGGAGTTTTCCGTGGCCAAACAAATGGTATTCGACGATGAGGCCCGCCAGCCATTGCTCGCCGGAGTTTCAAAGCTGGCCCGTGCTGTAAAAAGCACGCTCGGACCACGTGGTCGTAATGCGGTGCTGGATAAGGGTTGGGGTTCGCCCAAAGTGACAAAGGACGGCGTGACCGTTGCCGAAGACATTGAGCTCGAAGATCCGTTCGAAAATCTGGGAGCCCAACTGGTCAAGGAAGCGGCCAGTAAAACCAACGATGTGGCCGGTGACGGAACGACTACCGCCACCGTTCTGGCCGAGGCAATTTTTCGCGAAGGCCTCAAAATGATTGCCGCGGGCGCTGATCCGATGGCCCTTTCTCGTGGCATTCACAAGGCTGTAGCCGCTGTCACCAAGGCGATTATGGCGATGGCTACGCCAATCAATGAAAAGAATAAAAAAGAATTGATGCAGATTGCAACGATTGCTGGCAATAACGACCCAACGGTCGGCAACGTGCTTTCCGAAGCTTTTCTGAAGGTTGGTAAGGATGGTGTCATCACCGTTGAAGAAGGCAAGCAGTCGGAAACATCCGTGGATGTAGTCGAGGGAATGCAGTTTGATCGCGGTTTTCTCTCGCCCCATTTCGTCACTGACACCGACTCCCAGACCTGTGAATTTGAAAACCCATACATCCTTCTTTTTGAGGAGAAAATTTCTAGCGCGAAAAATTTCGTGCCTCTTCTCGAAGCCATTAGCAAGGCTGGCAAGCCGCTGGTTGTCATTGCCGAAGATGTGGAAGGCGAAGCTCTGGCAACGCTCGTGGTCAATAAACTTCGAGGCATTGTGCAGTCGGTTGCAATTAAGGCGCCTGGATACGGCGACCGCAGGAAAGCGATCATGGGCGACTTGGCAGTGCTCACTGGTGGCCAAGCAATCTTCAAGGATCTGGGGATTGCGCTCGATGCGGTTAAGCTCAGTGATCTGGGGCGGGCAAAAAAGGTGATTGTGGGTGCTGAAAATACAACGATTGTCAGCGGTGCCGGCTCCAAGGCGGCTATCGACGGCCGTGCCGCCCAGATCCGCTCGGAAATTGAAACCACCGACAGCGAATACGATCGCGAAAAACTTCAGGAACGATTGGCTAAAATTGCTGGCGGTGTTGCTCAGATCAATGTTGGTGCAGCGACCGAAACGGAAATGAAAGAGCGAAAAGCTCTCATCGAAGACGCCAAAAGTGCAACGCAAGCGGCCCTTGCCGAAGGAATCGTTCCCGGTGGTGGTGTGGCTCTTCTCCGCAGTGAAAAGGCTCTGGAAAAACTCGGTCTCGAAGGAGATGAAAATCTGGGCGTTTTGATTGTTAAAAAGTCGCTGCGTTATCCCCTGGAAGCCATTGCCACCAATGCCGGTGTTGATGGTCCGGTTGTTGTCAATCGCGTGCGGCAGATGAAGGGGAAGAACGATGGCTATGACGCTGATAAAGAGGAGTACTGCGACCTCGTAGTAGCCGGCGTTATTGATCCAGCGAAAGTGGTGCGTACGGCCCTGCAAAACGCGGCCAGCGTGGCAGCTTTATTGCTCACAACAGAGTCGCTCATCACCGACATTCCCAAAGCCGAGGAAGAGGGTGGGGGCGATGGCCACGACCACCACGGCATGGGTGGCGGTGGCATGGGCGGCATGGGTGGTGGCATGGGTGGCATGGGCGGCGGCATGGGTGGCATGGGAATGCCGGGCATGATGTAGTTTTTAACGATCTTTCTGTAGATACAGTATTTTTACTTTGTCCTTATTTTTGGGAGTTTTTTGTAATGAAGAATCTGAAGATTCGTCCGCTAGACGATCGCGTAGTCGTGGAACCCGTTGAGGCCGAGGAGCGCACCGCTGGCGGCATTGTGCTGCCCGACTCCGCCAAAGAAAAGCCGCAACGCGGCCATGTCGTGGCTGTTGGTTCCGGTAAACTTCTGGAGAGCGGACAACGCGCCGTGCTGTCTGTCTCGATCGGAGACGAAGTGATTTACGGAAAGTATTCCGGTAGCGATATCGAGATCGACGGTCACGAGGTCAAGATTCTTCGCGAGAGTGACATCCTTGCCAAGGTCATGAACTGAATAACGCTCTCATTCCACACTTTTTTCACAGACTTACATTTTTTCAGTAGGCTCCATCCGGCCACAATCAGGTGGATACTACCTTTTTTGGAGATCGACTCTTGGCCAAACAATTGCTGTTCGATGACAATGCCCGCGCAAAACTGCTCAAGGGTGTTGAAAAACTGGCTGGCGCCGTGGCAGTGACAATGGGTCCAACAGGGCGCAACGTCATTATCGATAAATCATTCGGTGGCCCAACCGTCACAAAAGATGGAGTGACGGTTAGCAAGGAAGTCGATCTCGAAGATGCCTTTGAGAACATGGGCGCAAAGCTCGTCAACGAAGTGGCCTCCAAGACCTCGGATCTTGCCGGCGATGGCACGACAACAGCGACAGTGTTGGCGAGAGCAATTTTTCGCGAAGGCACTCGAAATGTAGCGGCTGGCAGCAATCCCATGGCTGTGCGTCGAGGCATTGAAAAAGCTGTGGCTGCTGCGGTTGGCCGGTTGATGGAAATGGCCAAAAAAGTTGATCGCCCAGAAGAGATTGCTCAGGTTGGTGCCATCAGCGCAAACAATGACCGCTCGATCGGCGATCTTCTCGCCCAGGCATTGCAGAAGGTCGGCAAAGACGGCGTCATCACTGTTGAAGAGGGAAAAACCACAGAAACAACTGTTCGATTTGTTGACGGCATGCAGTTTGACAAAGGTTTTGTGTCGCCGTATTTCGTCAATCGCCCTGCCGAAATGGATTGTCAACTCGACGACGCACTTATCCTGATTCACGAGAAGAAAATTTCTAATTTGCGCGACCTGTTGCCACTGCTGGAAAAAGTTGCTCAATCTGGCAAGCCGTTGCTGATCATTGCCGAGGATATCGACGGTGACGCTCTGACGGCTCTGGTTGTGAACAAACTGCGAGGCGTGCTCAATGTCTGTGCCTCAAAAGCTCCGGGATTCGGCGATCGACGTAAGGCACTACTCGGCGATATTGCCACGCTCACAGGTGGCACGTTGATCAGTGAAGACCTCGGCCTCACTCTGGAGAGTCTTGATCTAACGCATCTCGGTCGTGCAAAAACGATCAACATTGATAAAAATGAGACAACGATTGTGCAAGGGGCCGGCAAGCAAACTGATGTGCAGGCCCGCGTGCAACAGATTCGCAATCAAATTGAGGCGACTGAGAGTGAGTACGATCGAGAAAAACTACAAGAACGCTTGGCGAAGCTGACTGGTGGCGTAGCGATCATTTCAGTCGGTGCTGGCACTGAGGCCGAAATGAAACAGAAAAAAGCCCGCGTCGAGGATGCCCTGCATGCAACTCGAGCGGCCGTTGAAGAAGGAATTGTACCGGGCGGCGGCGTGGCATTGCTTCGCTGTCGTAGCGCAGTGGAAAAAGCTCGCTCGCAGGCTAAGGGTGACGAAAAGATTGGTATCGATATTGTGCTCAGTGCGTTGGAAGCTCCCATCCGTCAAATCGCTGAAAATGGCGGCATTGATGGTTCAGTTGTGGCCGACGAAGTGGCTCAGAAAGAGATTCACATTGGCTACGATGCCAATAAGGGTGAGTACGTGGACATGTACAAGGCCGGTATCATTGATCCGGTTAAGGTGGTCCGCGTGGCCCTGACAAATGCCGCCAGTATTTCGGGTCTCTTACTGACAACCGAAGCACTCGTAACGAATATCGACAAAGATGAATCCAAGAAGCACCGTGCAGAGGGGAGCGTTCGCTAGTGTGCTGATTCAGACTTTTGTGGTTTCGCGGGTTCTTCGGATAGCCCGCTAGAACTCGCCTGTCTGTCTCAGGAATAGCCTGTCGCTCTGAGAGCCAACGTGCATGCCCCAAAGCCGTGATTATTACGAGGTGCTAGGGGTTGATCGGCGAGCCACGGGTGCGCAGATTGCGGATTCGTATCGCAAACTCGCGATCAGATTCCACCCGGATAAGAATCCAGGTAATCAAGAGGCAGTGGACCAGTTTAAAGAAGCTGCCCGGGCATTTGAAGTGCTCTCTGATAGCGACCTACGGGCCCGCTACGACCGCTATGGTCATGCGGGTCTTGCCGGAGGAACGCACGACTTCAACGACATATCGGATATTTTTGAGGCCTTTGGAGACATGTTTGGCGGGGGATTGTTTGGAGGTGCAACGCGACGAACCAGCCGCGCTCGCAAGGGACGCGACGTGTTTTGCGCCGTTTCATTATCGCTGCTCGAGGCAGCTCGCGGTGCCACAAAAACAATCGATTTTACGCGACATGAAATTTGCGGTGGTTGCGACGGCAACGGAGCAAAAAAAGGAACAAAGCCGCAAGCCTGTGAATACTGTGCTGGGCGGGGACAAGTCGTGCAGTCGGCAGGTGTCTTTCGATTGCAAACCACCTGCCCTGCCTGTCGTGGGGCGGGCAGCGTGATTCGAGAAAAGTGTGCGACCTGCGGAGGTGAAGGGCTCACCGAAGAACACGTCGACCGCCATGTAACGATTCCCGCCGGGGTTGATCGCGATGTGCGTGTGCGACTCGCTGGCGAGGGAGAACCCGGCGCCGAAGGAGGCCCGCCAGGCGATTGCTACTGCGTGATCGAAATTGAGACTCATCCTTTTCTCACCCGCGAAGGACGCGATTTACACTGTGAGGTGCCAATTACATTCAGTCAGGCAGCGCTGGGCGCGACGGTTGAGGTGCCGACGCTTGATGGAGCAAAAAATTTGCAAATCGCACGCGGTACACAAGGTGGAGATGTGGTGCGTGTGCGTGGCCTCGGCATGCCCGAGGTGCGAGGCCGTGGCATCGGCGATCTGCATGTTCACGTCCACGTTGAGGTGCCGCGGACACTTTCGCCACGAACTGAAGAACTGCTTCGCGAACTTGCAGCTGAGGAACAAAAATCTGTTAGCCCAAAGCGATCAACATTTTTCACACGGCTGAGTGAATACTTTAAAGTGCCTGAGCCAGGGAATAAACCAGAGGAGATTGAATGATGAACTCGCCAGACTCTGCCGAAGGGATCGCAGACTCGTTTGAGGAAGAGAGTGGGCCAGAGGGGTTGCAGGCCGCCACGCAACCGGAAGATTCTCCGGCAACGATCGAGCGGCAAATCTCAGACATGCACGACAGATTGTTGCGAACTCAGGCAGAGCTCGACAACTTTCGTAAGCGATCTCGCCGCGAATACGAGGAGGCGTTGCGGTATAGAGAAATGGACCTTCTGCGCGACCTTCTGCCGGTACTGGATACTGTGTTGCGGGCAATTGATGCTGCTCAGAAGACAGCCGATGTGGAAAGTTTGCGATCAGGTTTTCGGATGACGGCCCAGCAAATCGAAAAGGTTCTCGAAGCGCATGGCTGCCGAGCAATTGAGGCAGAGGGAACATCATTTGACCCTGCCGTACACGATGCGATCTGTCAGCAGGTCACTCCTGGTATGGCAGCGGGTACAATTGTTGGGGTGGCAAGTCGCGGCTATCGCCTCCACGATCGGGTCGTACGTCCGGCGCAGGTGATAGTTGCCAAGGAAGAAATGTAAGGAGTACCGAATGCCAACATATGATTATGTCTGCGATGCCTGCGGTCACGCCTACGAATTATTTCAATCAATGACCGACAGCGTCAAGAAAACCTGCCCTAAGTGCGGCAAGAAAAAACTGCGCCGCTTAATCGGTGCCGGCAGTGCGATCATGTTTAAGGGTTCTGGATTCTACAAAACCGACTACCGCAGTGAGTCGTACAAAAAAGGAGCCGCTGCCGACTCAGCCGCATCTGGTAATGCCAAAACAGAGGGGAGTAAATCGGAGGGCAGTCCAAAGAAAACGACAGAATCATAGGGGCCCCGAGTGTATCGGTCTCCATGCACGTCTGCTATTCACATAAGCCATTCTATTCATCATGCCATACTGTCCGGTCTGCAGTGGCTCAGTCGACCTGCTCGCCACTCGCACGCTACCATTTTGTTGCGAACGCTGTCGCTTGATCGATCTGGGGCGTTGGCTCGATGAGGCATACAGCGTGCCTGAGATCAAGAGAAGCGCGGACGAGGAATTAGAAGTAGAATCTCAAGAGCCCGAAGACATTGGCTAAGCTCTCACGCTGTGGCAATAGTGCGGTGCTGAGGCCGGGATTTTCCGACCGCTAGCGTTGTCGCTGCCCGCCGTTTGCCAACAATCGCTGTTGTGAGTGACACCTGTTCTGTGCGTATACTCTGTGCCCAAGCCTAGAGCACCTGTATGTATGAGGGGTTCCCATGTCAAATGTTAATGCTGGTGAGCAGAATACCGACACTCAATCGGGAAGAGTCGTCCACGAAATTCGCTGGAGCCAAGCGCTGCCTTGGTGGATTCTGTTTCGCGCTGCAGGTAGCGCTTTTGCACCAACGGTTATTTTGCTAGCCACGCTGGGATCGCTGGCAACTTGGTCGGGTTGGTCACTAGCCGACCGGATGCAACTAGCGGATGTAAGGGGAGCAAATGATGCGGCTGGAGCAATCATCGATTCTGATCTCGTGCTAGAACCGATGAAGGATCCTGCTGGCGGTTTGATCTTGCCAAGTGCCGCTGGCGACTTGTCCAGTCGGAGCAGCGCCATTGCCCCGAGTAGGCAGGCAATGCCAGCACTCTCTATCGTATTGAATCGGCTGCCGCAGTCGGTGTTGAATATCCTGCAGCTGGTTTCACTACCATTCAATCCAACCGCTTCGCTGCAACAGACTGTTGGAGCACTGGCACGGATCGGCTGGTTTATTCTTGTGTGGTCAATCTTCGGTACGGCCATCACGCGGCATGTATCACTTAAACTGGTTGGCGAAGAGGCCCCCGGCCTGTTTGGTTCGATCTGGTACGGCACACGAAAGTGGCTGGCGGCATTTAACTCGGTGGCATTTGTGTTGCTTGGCATCGCTGCTCTGTCGATACCAGGCGCCCTGCTCGGTCTTTTCATGCGCAGTGATTTAGGGCTTGTTGTTGCAGGTGTTCTTTGGCCGCTGATGCTGGCTGGGGCGGTGGTGCTGGCGATTCTGGCTGTTGGAATTGTCGCGGGTTGGCCCCTGATGGTGGCGGCTGTAGGTGTTGAAAGAGGGGACAGTTTTCAGGCTATTTCAACGGCATTCTCCTATCTCTACCAGCGACCGCTGCACTATGCCTTTTACGGTTTTGTCGCGTTAGTGGTCTTACTGCCGTCTCTGGCTGCCGCGGGTATCTTTGCCGATGCCACAAGCTCCCTAGCCTTCTGGGCGACGAGCTACGGGATGGGGCACGCCCGCACCGCAGTTGTTCTGGAAGGCATCCGCATTGGCCCACAGGGTGCGCCCCTGGCCTGCTGGGGCATTGAGGCTCTTCGCTTCTGGACACGCGGCCTAGAGTCGCTGTTGTCTTCCTTTGCCGGGGGCTACTTTTGGGCAGTTGTCACAGCTGCCTACCTGCTCTTGCGCTATGATGTTGATGGCACAGAGCTCGATGAAGTTGTTTTGGACGAACCAGTTGGCGACGGCGATTAATAGTCCCTTTAAATCTGTCTAGCGACTGCACCAGCGTTTAACAAGGGCAGGAAAAGCACCCAGAAGTTCTCCGCGGCTGACAGTATCGTCGGCCCCAGCGGCTTTGGCATTATCGAGCCGCTGCTTTGCAACATGAGGACCGAAGGCAATCAGTTTTGGAACTCTGCCGACTTGTGTTTGCTGCCCGTCTACGATTGCCCGCACGCGGGCAACGCTTACGGCCGGATCGCCCAAAACGGATCCAGTATCGATGAGGACGAGATCAAATGGGCCACCACGCGGAGTGTCGTCAAGACTGCGAAGTGTCTCAACTTGCGCAGACATATCTTTTGCTAGCCCGGCAATGCGGCTCGTTGAGAGAAGATCAGGAGAGACCAGTAAAATATGTAG
>CAMBUD010000066.1 GCA_945871035.1 Planctomicrobium piriforme
GTCGGCAACGCGGGCGCCAGCAACATGCACTTCAACGCCGACAACCCGACCACCGGCGGTGGTTTGACTGGCAGTGGCACCGTGAACTTCAACTTTGCCAATTTTGAGAATGGTGCCCGCCTCGGGGGCACTCTGACCCTGAACGTCAAGGACCGGATTGTCTTTGAAGGCAACAACAGCATCCTTGCTCCGGGGAACGGCGCTGGCACCCTGACCGTCAATGGATCCCTGACGCTCAATGGCGGTTCCCACTATTACTTCGACGCGGGCGACATGGTGAACGTGAACACGTTCGCGGACAGCACTACAGGCAGCGAGTTGGTCGCCGCCGACGGTTGGAACCTCGACTTCAAGACCGGCGGCAGCGCGTTGGCTACGGGTGGCAGCGTTGAACTGTTCCGTTACACCACTCTGGGTAGCTTCGACCTGACGCCGAACTACAATGTCGCCGACCTGATCACAGCGGGCTGGATTCCGAATAACTTTAATACGAGCACCCTGTCGATGACGGCCAGTGGCGGTGTGGTGACACTCTTTGGTCTGCAGCAGCAGGCGATTATCTGGACGGGCGATAGTACTGCCCCCGGCGACAACCTCTGGTCCACGTCAGCCAACTGGACGACGCCCGCCAGAGTTGGCAACGCCCTGACGTTTTCTGGCACCGCCCGCGCCGCTCAGGTCAATGACATGACCGCTGGCTCCTCCTTCGCTGGACTCCAGTTTGATTCCTCGACAGCGGCCTTCACGATCACCGGTAACGCCATCGCACTGACGGGCAATATCACCAGTGCCTCGGCCAATACCCAGACATTGAACCTACCCATCAGCCTCGTGAACACCGTCACTGTGAACACGGGCACGGGTAATATCGCGATCGGCGGGGCTCTGAGTGGCGGTGGTGGATTGACCAAGCAGGGCGTCGGCAAACTGACCCTCAGCGGTGCCAACACGTTTACGGGTGTCGTCTCGCTCAGCGGCGGTGTCTTGAGCGTGGCCACGATCGGCAATGGCGGTGTGGCGGGGGGCCTCGGCCAAGCCGACAGCGCCGCAGCCAATCTCGTGTTGAACGGCGGTACGTTACAGTACACAGGGGCCTCGGCCAGCACCGACCGAAGCTTCATAATCAACGCCGGCCAGACTGCGACGTTCGACATTGACTCTGGCAGCACCGATCTCACCCTCTCGGGAGCATCAGCAGCCTCCAGCGGCGGCCTGACAAAGACCGGCCTCGGCACGCTCACGCTCGCCGGTACGCATGCCTACACCGGTGCAACGGCCATTACCGGCGGCACGCTGGCCATTGGCAACGGTGGCAGCGGTGGCTCGATCAGCACGACCAGCGGTGTTGCCCTTTCCAACAACGCGACCATCGCCTTCAACCAGTCGAGTAATACGGCGTTTAGCCCTGTGATTTCTGGAGCCGGTTCGCTTGTCAAAGATGGCTCCGGCGATCTGACTGTGACGGGTGACAATACGTTTTCGGGCAGCACGACGGTCTCGGGCGGCACGCTTGTGATGGGCCATGCAAACGCTCTGGGCAATGCATCCAATCCAGTGGTTTTAAACGCCGGCACGCTCAATCTGAACGGCAACAGCCTGTCGGTTAGCTCCCTGAGCGGAGGATCGGCCGGCCGGGTATCCAACTCCTCTGCGAGTACGACAGCCATCTTGACGGCAAACGCCTCCGGCAACTCCACGTTCTCCGGCGTGATTCAAGACGGCAGTGGCTCTGTCGGCCTCACCAAAAGCGGCGTGGGATCGCTGACGCTTGCGGGGGCGAACTCGTACTCTGGCGCGACGACTGTTGCGGGCGGCACGCTAGTCGTAAACGGCAGCATTCAGACCAACGTCAGCGTTGCCGGCGGAGCCTTTCTCGGTGGCTCGGGCACGATTGGTGACGCCGCAAGTGTCGGTAGATTATCTGGCGCCGGCACGATCAGCCCGGGCAGCATCGCAGGTGCCGCTGGTATCTTGAGCGCGTATACCTTTAATCCATCGGCGGGCTTGGGGGCGGCGTTTGAATTCACCTCGGCTGGGCTGCCTGATTTCACACAGCCCGCCAATAGCCGTAACGATGTGCTCAACTTAACGAGCACCGTAGCCGACCCTTTTGCCGGCTCTGGTTTAACATCTGCCAACGCCATTGACATTTATTTTAACGTCAACTCGATCCTGCCGGGGGCCACGTTTACTGGTGGTTTCTACACCAATTCGGTTGCTGGCGACGGATTTATGTTGTTCGCCCCAGGGGATTTGTCCAGTGTGGTTGCGTCTGCCACATACACCTACTGGGTCAAGTCGGCCGGATCGGGCGTGCGAACCTTTAACGGAGTCAACTACGACTCATTCACAAGCAACGTCACGCTGGGTGCGGTTGGTGCGTCGCTCGACGGCGGCCTTAGCAGCGGCTTCCTCACGGAGTTTGTGGTGGTGCCAGAGCCCGACACAATCGCCTTGGCCGGCCTCGGCATCGCCATGGCAGCCTGGTCGCTCTGGAAGCGTCGTCGCATCGCCCAACTAAAAACGGGGACAGGTACAGTTTCTGCCAAAGGGGGGGGTGTTGCATAAAAAACACCCCTGCAAACGCCACGCTCGCACTTGGCTATCTGCCGTTTGAACGATAGACCTTGGAAACTGCGTGTGGGCTGATGGTCAAGTGACGCCCTCACGAAATAGTCGTGCGAAATAGTCGTGCGGGCCTGTCTTTGAGCAAGTATGCCAACCGCGCGTGACTGTCGTGTGGAACGGCAATCATGAACGGCCGCACGGGCACGTGTAGAGTCCCGCCGTCGACTAGATGCGTTGCATCTGGGGATCCTATGGCCGCGGCTGGCACGCGAAGATAGGATCGTTCTCGCTATTCCTCTCGCGGTAAAAACTGCGCGGTAGAAACTGTACCTGTCCCCGTTTATTCGCTATCCATAAAAAACTTTGGAAAGACACTGTCATGACCATGACCCATTCATCGAACGGCCTTTGCACCAACGGCAGCCTTGGCCTGAACGGTCAACTTCGCCGCACAATTCTCTTTGCACTGCTGCTTGGGCCTCTGGTATCGGTCAGGGCGGCCGATAGCGAACCACAGCCGTCCAAAATCGTCGATGATCTCGCGTTGAACTACCATCTCATGCACCCCGGTGGCGAAAGTGCGCCGGGTGATCCTAACGCCGCATTCTGTGTCGATGGGGTCTACCACATGCATTACATTTTGTCCCATCCTTGGAAGGGCGGAGAGTCGTTCTCTTTTGTTCATGTCACCAGTCCTGACATGTTGCACTGGACCTGGCAAACCACAAAACTCCAGCCCTCATTCACGGGTCACGGCATGTTCAGCGGCACCGGTTTTATCACTAAGGAAGGCAAGCCCGCGGCCATCTATCACGGTCAGGCATCGGCTAAAAATCAGATTGCCATCGCTAAGGACCGGCAACTGTCCGCTTGGGAAACGCCTTATCCGCTCGACGTACGCAATGCCGACGGCACGGAAGCAACGATCAGTCATTGGGATCCAGATTGTTTCCTCATTGGCGACACCTACTATGCCATTTCTGGCGGCGAAAATCCGCCACTGCTGAAGTCGAAGGATTTGAAAACTTGGACGCTCGTGGGCGATTTTCTGCGACACAACCTGCCCGATGTGGCCTACGGCGAGGACATCTCTTGTGCAAACTTTTTTCCCCTCGGCAAGAAGTGGGTGCTCCTGTGCATCAGCCATTCCACCGGCTGCCGCTACTACATCGGCGATTGGGACGCGAAAGCCGAGCAGTTTGTGCCACAGACCCACGGTCGCATGAACTGGCGTCGGGAAGATCAAAGCCTCTTTGGCATGAAGCATTGGCGGGTCGATTATTTTGCGCCCGAGAGCGTGCTTACGCCCGATGGCCGCCGCGTCATGTGGGCCTGGCTGGCGTCACTCGGCAAGACCGATGGTTCTATGGACCGCAGAACGATTGAGTCTCTGCCGCGTGAACTGAGCCTAGCGGACGACGGCACCCTGCGCATAAAACCTGTGCGAGAACTCGAAACCCTTCGTACAGACGGCATCGAGATCAAGGACATCGTCATCGAAAAATGCGCCCCGGATCTGCTCCGCAATGTGGTTCCCGACGGCAAAACAATCGCCTCTGTGGATGGCGACTCGCTGGAGTTTCGCATCACGATCCCACGCGATCAATTCGAACGGAAGCTCTTTGGATTCACACTCTTTACAGACGACAAGGGCGTTGGCCTGCCGATCATCTTCCGGCCTGAAAACAGCACGATGCGTGTCGGCACCACGGAGGCACCTTTTTCCATTGCTGATGTGCCCACAGACGGGGATTTCGAATTGCGTATCTTTGTCGACAAGTTCCTTGTCGAAGTCTTCGCGAACGATCGCCAGGCCGTGCTCGCTGAGTACGCCGATTACCGCAGCAAGTTTGACCTCAAGGCCTTTAGCATCGGCGCAAACACAACCCTCAAAAAAGTCGAAATCTGGAAACTCAAGCCCACCAACCAAGGCTTCCGCGCAGCGCAGAAAAACCGCAACTGGGAGCCGGAAACAAAGTAAGAAAAACGGGGACAGGTACAGTTTCTCCCAAAAAGGGGGTGCCTGCTCTGCCTGTCCGAATGGTCTGCGGCGGACAATTTGCTAGAAATTGGTGTTTCACTGGAAACGCTTCCGTTTTGATACCCCCCCCTTTGGAAGAAACTGTACCTGTCCCTGTTTATGGAGATGCTGCAGCGATGATTATTGAACGCGTGAAATATGTGATTTGGGCTGCCGACAAGGAGCGGGCGGTGCGGTTTTACTGCACCGTCTTTGGTGGCCGGGTGCTCAAGCTCAACAGTGCGATTGCCGAGGTCGAGATTGCGGGGGCCGTGATTGGCATTCACGATGGAGGCGAGGGCAAACGCACGTGGACGGGTTTGGCGTTTCAAGTGCCGGACGTTGTGAGCGGTGCAAAGGAAGTGGTTGCCGCCGGCGGATTACTCAGCCGGGAACCAGAGCCTGAAAATGGCGAGCCGGCGCATTTGGCGATGTGCGTAGACCCAGAAGGCAACGAGTTTATGTTGACGCGAAAGCGGTCGCAGTAACTCAATATGCCAGTCGGCCAGCGCCGTGCACGGCCGACAGGCACTCCCCGCACGCCCATTCAGATCGGTGGTGAGTGGTGTCGCCACGGCATCGCCTGCTCCAATTGCCGCGAGAGGGCCAAAATATCTGCTTCCGCAAAGGCTTTGCCAACCAACTGCAGGCCCATCGGCAGTCCTTGTCGAGTGAATCCCATCGGGATGCTGGCTGCCGGCAGGCCCACCAGATTCATCAAAACTGTAAAAGCTGCCAGCCTCGCAGCACCGGCGAATGCCTCCGCAGCGGGCAGGTTGCGAAACGCTCCAATCCGAGGAGCTGGCAGAGCAACAGTCGGCATCACCCAGATGTCGGCCGTGGAAAATGCGGGCTCAAACCTCGCCTTGAGCGTATCAAAGAGCGTGGCGACGTCTTGTGACCGCAGCACTCGCCCCGCTGTGCCGAGCCAACATGTAACCGGTTGCGTGCGGCCCCAGCGCAAGAGCGGCAACTGTGCAACTTGGTGCTGCCAGAGCGGTAGAAACTCCTCGAGCGATCCGTCCGGCAGGCATCCCTCTTCGACATCGTGCCCAAGTCCGGAGAGCGTTGATAGCGAACGAACGAACCCCTTCAGGATGTCTGGATGGGTTGGACCGAGGGCTGTGCGTGTGACGAACTGAATCTTTAGGCGTTTGACGCCAGCGTGCCCGGGCTCAGAAAAAAGCCGCTCCGGCGGAGGTGCCCAGTGCGGCTTGCCATGCACGAGCCCTGCCATCACATCGAGCATGGCAGCCGCATCATCCACGCTGCCGGTGATGGGGCCAGATGTATAGAGCAACCGCCGATCGGGTAGGCCGAATTGATTGCGAACGCGTCCCCGCGCGGGCTTCAAACCGTAAAGATTACAAAACGCCGCCGGAATGCGAATCGATCCGGCGCCGTCGGAACCCTGCGCGACTGGCAGCATGCAAGAGGCAACGGCCGCCGCCGAGCCGCCGCTAGAACCCCCCGCCGAGTGCTCCAGAGACCAAGGGTTTTTTGTGGGCGGATGGATCGCGGGCTCCGTCACCGGCATGGTGCCAAATTCCGAAGTGGCCAGCTTGCCGAGAATGACAAACCCCGCCCGCCGTAAGGGGGCCACTGTATAGTCATCAAATGGCAGTGGTACAGGCGGAATAACTTTTGAGCCAAATCGCGTCGCCGTCCAGCGAACGATGTTGAGATCTTTGATACCGATGGGCACGCCGTGAAAGATCGGCAAAGCACCTCGCGCGGAAATCCGCTCACGGTCTTTGCGTCGCGCGGTCTCAATGGCACGATCAAATACCGATACAAAGGCGTTGAGAATTGGATTCAAGCGGTGGATCCGTTCCAGCGAAAGCCGTACCAACTCTTCGCTAGAAATCTTGCCATCGCGAATGAGTTGCGCTTGCTGAAGGGCTGTTGCTTTGAGAATCTCGGTCCCGCTCACGGTGCATCTCTTTTAAGGGGGCCTAGATTTTTGGCTACTGCGCAAGCGATCAGGGGGGAGATTGCAACACGAACAGACTCCGCAAACGCACCCAGCGTCGCTATTTTCTTCGATATTTGTCCAGTGTGAAAAATTACTTTACACGCTGAGGGGTAAACAACCCACATTTGTAACGGGAGAACTTGCATGATCTGCACCGGCAGTCCGGCCGGGTTTCAGCTCGTAAGCTTAGTCTGCGCCGCAAGGCGTGCTTGCCATGCAGGCATTGAAGCGCGTGGCTTTCGCCGGATAGCGAGCGAGTTGTCTGGCACAAAAATCAGCTCGGCGGCATGGGGTCGCTTGACGGATCCACCAGCCATGCGTGCCACCCGGCGACATAACGATTTAAGATGGTGTGCGCCGTCGCCGACGTGATGGTGGTCGTGTCATAGCGAAACGAAACTGTCATCCGTCCCGCATACTCAAAGATGCCAAAGGCCCAGTGTGTTCCAGGGCGCAGCGGCGGGGTTTGGATTTGGATGTCGAGGCACTTCGCATTGTCGAGCCACATGCATCCGTCGGAATCAACTCGTAGGCGTTTGCGAAGCCGCCTCGATGGGTCGCTGAGATTTGTCAGCAATGCTGTGGCAAAGCAGCGCCGGCGCTTGAGCACCCAGCGAAACACTCTCGGCCAGCGTGCCGCCCTGCAAAGTCCGTCAAGAAATTCCACGTTCATCCTTGACTGCCGCAGGGATTGCATCTCGCTTTGCAGACCGGACAGCAGCGTCTTCCAATGCGAGCATTCTTTTAAGCGACGATTTAAAAACATATAGGTGTAGCGATTCGTCGCCGGCATCCGCTCGTCTTCGCGGTTGCGCAGATCAAACGGAACGGATACTCGCAGCCGCGCATTGGGATGCATGCCATGATCGCGTTGCCATTGCCCCAAAATCGAGAACAGCATCGCAACGGCTATGTCGTTTAAAGCGACACCAGAACGCTGCCGTGGGCCCTGCATTTCAGCGACCTCCGCAGCAGTAAATGTGTGCGCGCAAAAGCCGACGACGCTGGCCTCTGGGGCGACGAGCGATCGAGGCCGCAGCGACTTTTCGATTGCCGCAGGTTGCGGACTGACAACAACAAACTGAAATGCCTTGCGAAACTTACGCCATCTGGAATTGTCGAGACCGACGGTCGGCGGATACTCGCCACGCCGGTCGAGGTGGGCGACATCGGCGGCAAAGAACGGATTGTCTTCGAGGCTCGCTCCACGAAGCACCGAGTACGCGAGCACGAGGTCTTGCAAGAACATCCGTGCCCCCTGCCCATCGCAGCAGGCGTGAGAAAAGACCATCTTCACGTCCCAGCCAATCGATGTTTCTATCAGCCACCCCTGCAGGCCCGTCGATTTTTCCAAGTCGATTGCCCCGACGGGTGGCGGTTGCTCTGTTCCGTTGGCGACTACCTGTAATTCCGGCCAACCGGTCGCTGCCGCATGCCAGTGGGGGCGGCCTGAGTGGATGTGAATTGTGGATCGCAAGAGGGGGTGACGGCCAAGAGCGAATTTCCAGGCATCGCGCATGTTCAGTGGATCAATCGCACCGGCGAATTGCAGACGAATCTCAAATAAAAGCGGGTATTGTGGCCGATCGTCGAACCACATGAATGTTTCAAACGGCGTCAAGGCCCACTGGCGATCGGTACTGGCCCAGGGAGCGTGTTTGGCGATGAGTTGATCGACTCGTGACATGCATAGAATCCGTTTTCACAATCCCGTTTCGCCGTTCCAGAGCTTCCAATCATGGCGAGCCTTGACTCTGGCAGTTTTAGGCGAGATTTTCAACCGATTGTCAACAAAGCGGGTTGGGAAGCAGTGCCCAGAAATGTGTGGCTTGCCAAGACTGAGGCACAAGAGGCATAGTGTGAAACTGTGGAGTGGCACCGCGCTCACACGATCGCATAACTCGAAACGGAGAATATTCCAAATGGCAAACGGCCTTCGATCGCTCATCGCTTCCGGCACTAAGGCCTGGCTTGATTCAGTTGATCCTGACCTGATCCAAAAGGCCCGTGCCGATGGTGCCACCGGTGCTACAAGCAATCCCGTTATTATTTCCGACCTCATTAAGACCGGCCGCTTTGATGATTCATTGGCGTCGCTCATGGCTGCTGGTCACGACGATGCAGCCATCGCATGGACGTTGACAGACTCACTAGTGCGCAGCGCCCAAGGGGTGTTTCTCGATATTTGGAAGAGCACAAAAGGCAATGATGGCTGGGTGAGTTTTGAACTCGACCCGATTCTGGAGGATGTCGCTCTTGGATTGTCGGAAGATGAGCGGGTGGAACGTTACGTTTCACTCGGTAAACGCTGGTCGGCCGGAGAGCCAAACCGCATGATCAAGGTGCCGGCCACCACCGCTGGTATTCGAGCGATCGAGCTGCTCGCCGCAGCGGGCGTGCCGCTGAATGTCACGCTCATCTTCACAATGCCACAGTACATTCGCGCCCGTGATGCCGTCTGGAAAGGCGCGCAGCAGCGAGCCTCGCTCGACTCTTTTAAGAGCGTCTACAGCGTGTTTATTTCGCGGATCGATGTCTATACACAAGAGCACGTCCCCACGCTGTCGCCAGCGGCACAAGGGATGCTTGCCATCGTCAATGCCAAGCGAGTGTGGGCTGAAAATAATGCGTTTTGGCAGGCCCATCCAACACCTCTGGAACAGGCAATTATCTTTGCCAGCACTGGCGTGAAGCAGCAGGGACTCGATCCCTGTACGTACGTGACGGCATTGGCCGGCGATGGCATCCAGACAAACCCACCGGCGACCACTGCCGCCGCCGCCGATCCGAGTCGCACATTCTCACGACAGGTCGATCAGATGCCGCCGGCGGCGGTGCTCAAGGAGCTCGACGCTGCGATCAATATGCAGCAGATGGAAAAGGTGCTGATGGCCGAAGGCGTTGAAAAATTCGTCGCCCCGCAGAAGGCCTTGTTAGCCCTGATCGCCTCGCGTCGTGCCGCCAGTTAGCCGGCGGCAGCGCGATCAATAAACCAGAGCAATTCGCCAACCGGTCGCACGCGGGCAGCAGGCAGATCGCTCTGTCCGGCACGGATGGCAGCAAGCACCGGCGCCTTCTCTTGGCCGGCGACGAGAAAGGCTACGTGTCGGCTGCTTTGGATGGCGGGATACGTCAGCGTAATCCGCACTTCCGGTCGTCCCTGCGAGACTGCCGCCACCCAGCGAATGCGTTCGTCGAGAACAGGTTGACCCGGCAAGAGCGACGCGGTGTGGCCGTCGGATCCGAGCCCGAGGAGCGTGATGTCAAAGAGCGGCCGTTGCGGATCCAACTGCTTCGCGCCATAAACCTGCTGCAGGGTCTGCTCGTACTGCCAGGCGGCTTCTGTGGGCGTGCCGTGAGTGGGAACCGGAAAGATATTATCCACCGGCACCGGCACCTTTGAAAGCAGCTGTTCATTTGTCATGCGATAATTGCTGTCGCGGTGTTCGAGTGGCACAAATCGCTCGTCGCCCCAAAACCACAAAACGCGTTCCCAGGGAAAATGGTTGCAAAAGGGGGCCGTGGCCAGCAGACCGTAGAGCAGATTGGGGGTTGAGCCTCCCGACAACGACACGCGAAACGGGCCGGTGGAGGCAACGGCTGTATCGGTCATCCACTCGGCCACGCGGCGTGCCAGCGCCGACGGATTCTCGAGGATTTCTGTCTGCGCATCCATCAGTCACGCCTCTGTGCGGCACGGTACCGGCGAATCAGGTTGTTCGTCGAACTATCGTGACTCAACATGGGATCAGCCCGGCTTTCCAATTCAGGAACGATTCTTTGAGCCAACACTTTGCCGAGTTCAACGCCCCACTGATCGAAGCAATTCACCTGCCAGATGGCGCCTTGCGTGAAGACGCTGTGTTCGTAGAGCGAAACCAACTTTCCCAAAGCCGCTGGCGTCAATGTGTCGAGAAGAATCGTGTTGGATGGTCGGTTGCCAGTAAAGACACGATGCCCAACGAGTTGAGTGGGCGTGCCTTCCGCCTCGACCTCTGTCGCCGTCTTGCCAAACGCCAGTGCCTCGGTTTGGGCCAGAGCATTTGCAATCAAGATGTCATGATGCCTACCGAGCGGATTGAGCGAGTGCAAAAAAGCGATGAAATCGCAGGGAATAATCCGCGTGCCCTGATGGATGAGTTGGTAGAAAGAATGCTGGCCGTTGGTGCCGGGTTCGCCCCAAAAAATAGGACCAGTTGCATAATTCACCGGCTTGCCGTCGAGCGTGACACTCTTGCCGTTGCTCTCCATTGTCAACTGCTGCAGGTAGGCAGGGAATCGCTTGAGATACTGTTCATAAGGCAGAACAGCAATTGTTTGGACGTCAAAGAAATTGGTGTACCAGACAGTCAGCATTCCCAGGAGCACGGGTAGATTCTGTTCAAACGGGGCTGTCCGAAAGTGCTCGTCCATTTCGTGAAACCCCGCAAGCATGTCGCGAAAATGTGCGGGGCCAATGGCCAGCATCGTCGACAAGCCAATCGCTGCGTCCATTGAATAGCGGCCACCAACCCAGTCCCAAAACCCGAACATATTGTCGGTATCGATGCCAAACCTAGCCACCTCACTGGCGTTGGTTGAAACCGCGACGAAATGCCGGGCCACCGCTGCGCTGTCTCCGTTCAAGCCGGCCAGCAACCAATCCCGCGCTGAGTTGGCGTTGGTCATCGTTTCCAAGGTGGTGAACGTTTTAGAAGAAACAATGAACAGCGTCTGGGCGGGGTCAAGATCACTGACGGCCTCGAGAAAATCAGTGCCATCGACATTCGAGACAAAACGGAATGCGAGCGACCGGTCACTCCAGTGCTTAAGTGCCTCGTAGGCCATCACCGGCCCAAGATCAGAACCTCCGATGCCGATGTTGACCACCGTGCGAATCCGCTGCTGGGTGTGGCCTTTCCAATCCCCAGATCGCAGACGCTCGGCGAAAGCTGCCATTCTGTCGAGCACAGCATGTACCCCCGGCACAACATTCTGGCCACCGATGGTCAGGGACGCTCCGCGAGGCGCGCGGAGGGCTACATGCAAGACGGCCCGATCTTCAGAGACATTGATTCTATCTCCGCGAAACATTGCATCGATTCGATCCCGCAATCCAGATTCAACAGCGAGTTGGAGGAGCAGGCGGAGCGTGTCGGAGTTGATGCGATTCTTTGAATAATCAAGATAGACTCCTGCCGCTTCGGCAACAAATCGCTGGCCGCGAGTTGGATCATCCGCGAAATATTGTTTGAGATGGTGATCTTTAGTAGTTGCATAATGCGCCTGCAAGGCTGACCACGCTGGTTGATTTCGTAAAGCGGTTGCGTTCATGGACGTGTATTTCTCGCAGTGTTTTCGGGCCACATTGTTTAGAATATAAGATCCAAGCTAACGAAAAGGGGGACTGGTACAGTTTTCCCCAAAGGGGGGGGCAGCGTCTGTCTTTGTCTGCTGTTTTTGTCCACAGTTAACCGCCCCGACCGCGCTCGTCAACCCAGAGTGCGAGCCAGCCTAGTAGCCCGGTTTGACTAAGCAGGTAAGCGGCCAGCGGGTACGTACCACCCGCATAATCCTCCTAAGCGGTTTCTCTTTCCGTCCGATTTCGGCGAACTATACTCGACTTGACACTCGACTTGAGAAGTGCTGGTTTTTTTAGGTGTGTATCTCTTGTGACGGAGATGAGGTGAATGACGAATCTTTCTGCCGAGAAACGGATTCCAGAAGCCGCTGTGGGGCGTGAGGATCGATTGGAAATTCCTCAGTCAGCCCAACCAATCAGACTTTATAAGCAGTATGTGGTTGCCCTAGGCCTTGTGCACGGACTGGCCCTAGCGGCGTTTAGCCCTTGGTTTTTCAGTTGGACAGGTTTGGTGGCCGGCATAGCAGGAGTTTTTCTGTTTGCGATGATGGGCATCAATATTGGCTACCACCGACTGCTGACTCACCGTGGGTTTACATGCCCTAAGTGGTTTGAGCACACGCTCGCATTGTTGGGGATTTGCACGCTGCAAGATTCACCCGCCCGCTGGGTGGCGATCCATCGTTTGCACCACAAAGATTCAGACGAGCAAGCGGATCCGCATTCGCCGCTGGTCAGCGCTTATTGGGCCCACCTGGGCTGGTTGTTTGTGCGCAATCAAGAGTTTTACCAGTACAGTGATTACGAGTGGTATGTTCGGGACCTACTGCGCGATCCGTTCTATCTAAGACTTGAACGGAACGCGTTATGGTTGAAAGTTTATTGTTTACATGCATTTTTATTTTTGCTGGCAGGATACGCTATCGGATGGTTCGCAACGGGAACCTTGCAGGGGTCCGTTCAGATGGGCCTGAGCCTGTTGGTGTGGGGTGTATTTGTGCGGACGGTATTCGTGTTGCACAGCACATGGGCCGTCAATTCCCTCACCCACTTATGGGGCTATCGCAACTACAGCACCTCCGATAATAGCCGCAACAACTGGCTGGTTGCGTTGATTTCGCATGGCGAGGGTTGGCATAACAATCACCATGCTGAACAGATGTCGGCATCGCATGGACACCTTTGGTATGAGTTCGATCTTTCGTGGTGGGTGATACGCGGTTTGGAGTGCGCGGGTCTGGTTCACAACGTGGTGCGGCCTCGCTGCTGGAAGGCAGTTGGGACGCC
>CAMBUD010000067.1 GCA_945871035.1 Planctomicrobium piriforme
CGCATCTCGTCGCAGCAGGTTGCCTACGAGCTCTCGATTGTAAACGTCGACAAGCCCTTACTGGACTACTGTGAAATGCGCACACGCGCGGCACAGTTTACCGATCGGACTCTCTGGCTCACCAGTGCCGCGAGTTTTTTGGAGAAGACCGCCCTTTTCCCCGACAGTACATTTGTCATGGGGTCCGACACCTACACGCGGCTGCTGGAGTTGAAGTATTACGGTGGCTCGGTCGAGGCGGCCACGCAGGCTGTGCGTCAGATCGCCGAAAAAGCACGCCGGATTATTCTGTTTGACCGTGCGCGCGATACGGCCTGTAAAAATCTCGCCCGGATCGACGTGCCACAGCAGTTGCAAGATATTACCACTGCGATCCCAGTCGAAGATTTTCAATCGGATATCTCTAGTACCCAGCTGCGCAGATAAAGATGCAGATACAGATACTGATACAGATACTGAAGGAACCGATGCATTCAACCAGGCAACCTTCACAGCCCGCCTCACTGATGCGTCCGTCCCAGCGCGGCCCCTGCCGTGGGCCGTGTGTTGTGTGGTGGACAGTTTTGGCGATGGCCTGTGCGACAACCCGCGTCGCGGTCCCCGCCGAGACTGCCACCAACGTTGCCTCGGACGTTGCCACCGAGACTGTTCCCGAGCCTGCCACTGACGTTGCCGCCGAGACTGCGGCGCTGGTTGCGAAGCTCACGCCTCACATCGGCCACACGCTGGACGTTATTGAATTGGGAGCTGGCAAGCGATTTGTGCGACCGACGCTTGAGGGCATAAACCAGCAGAAAGGAAAGGTGGTCTCGCTGCGACTGCGGCTGGAAGGAGAAACCAAATCGACCAGTCTGCTCATGACGGGCATTATCAAAATGATCGCCGGGAGGGAGACAATCTACGAGACCACGGTCAAGGGGATGAACTCAGTGCAGGTGCGCAGCCGGCAGATGCGGGAGTTTCGAGAAAAGCGGATCGGTGAATCGCTCGCACGCATGCAGCAGGCCGGGGTTGCCCCCTGGCCGGTGCTGACTGCCGAACAACAGGCAGCAGCCGTCGCCGATCTGGAGGCGTTTGTTGTCGAGGTGCGACAGGCGTTTCCCGCACTGCAGAGCAGTCATACGCATGAGTTTCTGGTGGCCACTGATATTCCGCTCGGGCAGATCGGTCCCTTTCTGGCGAGCCTCGATGGGATGCACGATTTTCTCTGCAATCTCTACGGCATCCCGCGTGGCGAACCGGTGTGGAAGGGGAAGTGCCTCGTGTTTGCCTTTCTCAAGGAAGATGATTTCATTGCCTTCGAAGGCCGGTTTATGAAAACGGCTCCTGGGGGCGCCCACGGCATCTGTCATCAAAGCAGCGACGGCCGCGTTGTGATGGCGTGCCATCGCGGCGACGATGGCCCGGCCTTTGCGCACATGCTGGTTCACGAAACGAGCCACGGCTTCAACCACCGCTGGATGTCGCCGGTGCGTTTGCCCAGTTGGCTCAATGAGGGCATTGCCGAGTGGGTTGGTACGCAGGTGGTTCCGGCGTGTCGGCAGGTGCCGCTGAAGGAAGCCGTTGCGATCGAGTTTATGAAAACAAAGGGGAGTCTTGGACCGGGCTTTCTGGATGCTGGCGCCGATGCCCACATCGACGCTGTGCAGTACGGCATCGCGTCGGGCTTGGTGAAGTTTCTGGTCGCTCGCGATCGCAAAAAGTTTGCGGCTTTCGTGCAAAATATCAAGGAAGGTACAGGCGTTGAGGAGAGCCTCAAGAAGTCGTTCAAGGCGTCACTCGCTGATCTCGTGAAGGCTTATGGCATGGCGATTGGCGTGCCAAACCTCAAGCAATGAGGGACGCTGCGCTGGGTCAGCTTTTCATTCTGCTAGCCAAACCGGCGCCGAGTCTCTCCAGCGTGAGGCTGCGGTCCTCCAAGCCGATGTGGACGCGGATGAGGCTCATGCCGCTCCTGTCGGCCAGTGCCAAGCTGAGTGCTCTGTCAAACTCACCCTCCGTGCGCACCTCGTAGCCGGTGCCGCCTCCGAGCACCTGCGGCAGCAGTTGGTACTGCCACGGATTGATAGTGTTGAAGCTGCCTTCGTGAATGAGCCGTTCTGTGCCGTAGCCCTTGTTGTCGAGCACGATCACCGTGACGGCTAATGAACGGTGCACGATTGTGGAGAGTTCCATGCCGGTCATTTGAAAAGCGCCATCCCCAACTAGGGCCACGACCTTCAGATCGGGCCGTGCCATCTTCGCCCCCAGCGCTGCCGGTACAGCGAAACCCATCGAGGTGTAATACGCTGGAGCAATAAACTCCGTCTGACCCCGCACCACCAACTCGCTTGCGGCGAAAAGCGCATCGCCTACATCGGCAATCACAATCGTGCGATCATCGAGTGCTTCGTCGAGCCGCCGCACCAGTCGCGTTGTTGTGATGGCCGCAGCCGGCACGAGCGTGAACGGGCCGGCAGCCGCAGCCGGCCCGGGCGGAAGAGTGCGTTTGGCAGCTTGTGGCTTGGCAGCGACCAGGGCCCGTAAAAAATCAGCAAACAGCACATTATGAAAGTGATGGTGGCTGATGCGCAGCTCATCGCTGCTGGCGAAGATGCTGTTGTGCGCCTCAATCTTGGCAGTGAAGATGCCCAGATCGATGTCGGTAAGAATGGTGCCTAGCAGGATCAAGCAATCGCTTTCCTCAACGAATTGCGTCACCTCTTGCCGGCCCATGGCCCCCTCATACAGACCGATGTAGAGCGGGTGCACCTCGCTGATCACGCTTTTAGCGAGCATGGTGGCAGCAATCGGCATTCCGGACGTTTCGGCCAGAGCCAGCGCGTCGGCCTGCAATCCATAGCGATGCAATTCCACTCCGGCGATGATCATTGGCTTAGAAGCCTGCGCGATCCGGGCCAGAGCTTCGCGCACGGCCTCGCCGAGCGCTGCTGGGTCGCTCTGCGGCTTCGGGTAGAGATAAGGCCTAATCTGAACCGGCACAACCGTCACCATGTCGCGTGGCAATTCCAGATAAACCGGTCGCTTGGTGCGCTGGGCTGTATCGAGGAGGTAATCGATGTCACGAAAGGCCGTGGCTGGATCGACGATCTCGACGCATGCTGCACAGATTTTCTCAAACACTTCCAACTGCGTGCGCCATTCCCGCACGCGGTGATGCAGCAGCGGGTTGTTGGTCCGTTCGCCGAGGCCCGGTGCGCCCGAAATCATCACGACAGGACTTTTTTCGGCGTACGCGCCGGCGATCGAATTGGCAAGGCTCAAGCCCCCAACGTTGTACGTCACGCAAACCGCGCCCATTCCGTTGACCCGTGCATAGGCATCAGCAGCAAAGCCCGCGCAGTCTACACGGGTGCAACTGACGAAGTCGAGGGCGCTGTGCTCCAGCATGCTGTAGAAGGTGAGGACGTAATCGCCGGGCAGTCCAAACACATGTTTGATTCCGTAATCGGAAAGACGGCGAATCAAATACTGCCCGATCGAGAGGCCGGTGACGCTTTCCGTCCGCTCGACTTCAGGCCGCTGTGAGAGCATCGACAAGCCATTGTCTAGGCAAGAACCAAGAACAATTGCCATTCAGTCACCTCCGTTGTACGCCGTTTATGGCGCATGAAAATAAGGAGTTTTTCGCCAGACTTTCCCGCAACGCATTGTACCGGTTGCCAATGGACCTGACCCCTGCCGCTCCAACTCCTACTCTACGCAGCAATAGCTTGAATGCGTCACCCCAGCGGCCCGTGTTTTTTTTTCATGCGTTGGCGGCGGTTGGCTAGCATCGCCAGCCAAAATCCAAGAAAGGCAGCCACACAGATCAGCACAATCAGCGGCCGTCGGACATCATGGTTGAGCGTCCACGCGCCCAGAGCGTGCACCGCACCCCAGACGACGATGCCGCCCATGATCCAGCGGAGCAAACGGGTGGCAACCTCTCGTTGACGCGCAGCCACCGCTTGGGTGTCAGCAGAATCGCGGGCAGATGGGTGAACTGGCATGCCCATAGTGTAGGCGCAAAAAAACCCCCGGAACGGTCCAGATTCCCTAAGGGGGGCATAGAGGCTGAACCGTTTCCGGGAGCGATTGGACAGAAAATATAGTCGGAGTTTTGCGCGGGGATTCTCGGGGTTTATGGTGCGTTGCTGCGTGGCAAGAGCCATCAGGCTGTTCGCATTCGAAGGAGCGGCGAGCATCCGTGCTGCCGATTCCCTTCGAGTGGGACTCAACCAACGATCCCTTATTCCCTGCAGGAGGCTGGAACAGTAGGGAACGTTTTTTGAAGGGTCAAGACCGTTTTGGCCTCAGTTTGAATTCGCATTGTGTCAGCTCCAGTCCGGCTTTGCTGCCTGCGCTGATTTTGTGAAACAGAGTATGCTTGCAATACCGCGTAGCTTGCCTGTTGTCCCAGAAGGTATTTTGGAGAACCTCATTCTTATGGTTGAGACAGTTGTTCATGCACCAGGCAAACCAGTTGTGCCGATTGCCGGTGCCGGCGTCCCTCCCACTCCCGAGGCGTGGGAGGCAGCATGTGCAGTGGCTTTGCCCTACCGGGCATTTTTAGAACGCCATGCCAATCCCGATCAAACTTCACGCTGGGATGCGTTTCACTCGCAGGTCACGCTGACCGTCGCCCAGCAGTCGCTTTTGGCCGGCTTTACTCGGCGCATGCCGGTGCTGGTGTTGGCCGGTGCATGGTGCGGCGACTGCGTCAATCAGTGTCCAATCTTTGCCCACTTTGCGGCAGTTTCGCAGTCAATCGATCTGAGATTTATCGACCGCGATGCCCGACCGGAGATTGCGGCCCACTTGAAAGTTTGCGGGGGCCAACGCGTACCCGTAGCAGCTTTCCTGAGCGAAGATTTTCAACTCATAGCCTTTCACGGTGATAAAACGCTAGCCGCCTACCGCCTCGCTGCTGCAGCGCAGTTGGGCGAGAGTTGTGCCAGTGGCGCTGTGCCTCTACCGACCAGTGTGATTGCGGCAGTAACCAGCGACTGGCTCGATCAGTTTGAGCGAGCGCAGATCATTTTGCGACTCTCTGGGCGACTGAGACAATTGCACGGCGACTAACGCTCAAAATCGAAGGATCCCTGCATGAACAGTCGCGAACGTTGGACGGTGTACCCGCTCTTATTTTTGGCACTGGGATTAGCGGTTCGGGCGGTGGCCATACCAGCGGAAAGCCTGTCTGCCGCCAAGGTCAACGAGTTGGAAGCTCTCAGGCTAACGTGTCGTGAGATCATTATTCAAGGCGATGACGGCACAGTGCTTGTACGCATGGGCCGTGTTGAAGATGCGGGCGGTCGGATTGAAATCAAGGATCAGCTTGGGAGGAATGCGATTGCGATTGGCACCCGCAGCGACGCCCACGGTGGCGGCGTGGAATACTTCGACGCGGACGGTAACGCTGTCGGGACAAGCAGCGCTGACAGCCAGGCCGACGGCCGATCCATTCGCTAACGATGCCAATACGCCCGGCAGGGCTCGAACCTGCAACCCTCGGTTCCGAAGACCGATGCTCTATCCAATTGAGCTACGGGCGCGTGGCGCCATCCTAGCGTTTTTTCCGGCAGTTCAAAACGAACCAGCCCAACAATCTGTTGCGGCCAACATCTTTCCGGGCCAGACCGGGCAGCGACCGAGCCGCGCCCGCTCGCATTGACAGCGTCTACTCAAAGAGAAAGATATGGAGAAAGATATGATTGGTTACCCGCCATTCGGTGTTGGGCATAAAACCGATCTGCCTCGCGAGCGCACTCCAATGGCCTTTGTCACTCTCCGTATTCTTCACGGTACCGATCGGGGTCGGATCTTCGACAATCTTCCGACGCCTGTGACGATCGGTCGCGAAGAGGGCAACTCCATCCAGCTTCACGACGAGCGGATCAGCCGCTACCACCTCAAGTTGCAGGAAGATAACGACAAGATCGTTCTCACAGACTTGGAAAGCACCAACGGCACAAAGGTCAACGGTGAGGATATTCAGGTGCGCATTCTGCGAGACGGCGATATGATCTCGGTTGGCCGGTCGCTTCTACTGGTCGGCTCACACAGCGACATTGATCGGCGCATCGCAGAAATTGCCGCCAAGATGGCTCCGCCCGAGGAGGCCCGCGCCCGACAGATGGGAGTTCGTTTGCAACGCATGGCCGCCAATCAATCGGACGTGATCGAGGACGTGGGCGAGGTGCGGTCGCCGCTCTTGCCCGGTGGTCCGCCGCCGCTGCCATCCCGGATGAGCCCCGCACAATCGGCCGAACTTTCCGAGTTGCTCGATTACGTGCAAGCCATCTTGCGCGAGGCCACAGAAGGGGCCGTGATGCGTCCGGGAAATGAAAAAATTGAAATCGATTTTGCGCACTGGCAGGCCGTTCTCGACCTGCAGGCCCGCCTCGCAGAATTGCTGCGCAGAATAGGTGATCCAGCGTGAGGCATAAACAGTGGCTGAGAAGAGAGTGGCCTAGAAGAGTTGTGATTTGCGGAAGCGAACAGCCTGCCTGCCGTCCCCTTTTGCGGTAGCGGATGCTGCAGCCCAGCACCGGTATTTTTCCCTGCAGCGAGTACGTGGATGACCAAGCCCTTCACCCATCTCCATTGCCATAGCCATTACAGCCTGCTCGACGGTGCAAGCTCAATCGAACGCCTGGTCGATCGCACCGTTGCCTTGGGCATGAATGCTTTGGCGATCACCGACCACGGTAATCTGCATGGGGCGTTGGAGTTTTACAGTGCCGCCAAGGCAGCCGGCATCAATCCCATCATCGGCTACGAAGCATACATCGCCCCCGGCAGTCGGTTTCAGAAAGATGCCGGCAGCCAAAAGGAGGCGAGCTACCATCTCACGCTGCTAGCCCAGAATAAAAAAGGCTTCGCCAATCTGCTGCAGTTGGCCACCAAGGCGTTCCTGGAAGGTTTTTATTTTAAGCCGCGCATCGATCGCGAATTGCTCGAAGCTCATAGTGAAGGAATCGTCTGCCTCTCCGGCTGCTTGTCGAGTGAGTTTAGTCGGTCGCTGATCGGGAGTTCACCACAGCAGCAAGACTCTCTCGGGCAGGCCCGCCAGATCGCAGGATGGTTCCAGCAGGTTTTCGGCGATCGATACTTTATTGAGATTCAGGACAACGGTCTCGATCTGCAACGGCAGGTGACGGAAGCCGCCTTGGATATCTCTCGCGCACTGGGCATCCCGCCGGTGGCGACCTGCGACTGCCACTATGTCAATCGAGAGGATGCTGAGGCACAGGATATTTTACTGTGCGTCAACACCGGGAGGTATCGGAGTGATGCGACGCGCATGCGCATGGATTCGAGCGAGTTTTATCTGAAGAGTCCGGCCGAAATGCACGCTGCGTTTGTCGGCATGGATCGCACGCTCGCGGAGCAGGCAGTGACGCAGACTCAGCAGATTGCCGATGCAGTATCGATTGAGTTGGACCTTGGCAAGCGCCACTTTCCCGGCTTTGATGTGCCCGTCGGTTGCACCGCTGCTGGAGAATTACGAAGGCTTTGCCTGGAGGGGCTTGGTGATCGCTATCGATCAATGCCGAAACGGTGGACCGTCACGACTGACGCGGCTAACGCGGCTGGCGCGGATGGCGAAACTGATGCGGCTCCGCAGTTGCATGCGCAGGTCATGGCCCGACTCGACCGCGAACTAGAAGTGATCAACTCACTCGGTTTTTCCAGTTACTTTCTCATCGTGTGGGATTTTGTGCGTTACGCCCGCGACAACGGCATTCCAGCAGCGGCGCGCGGATCGGGCGTCGGTTCGTTGGTTGCCTACGCGCTCTATCTCTCGCACGTGTGTCCGCTGGAATACGACCTGCTCTTCGAGCGGTTTCTCGACGTCAACCGCTTGGAGGCGCCTGACATCGACATCGATTTTTGCAAGGCGCGTCGCAGTGAGGTGATCGAGTACGTCAAGAAAAAGTATGGGGCGGCCAACGTGGCCCAGATTGGCACCTTTGGCACGCTGGCGGCCCGCGCCGCCATTCGTGATGTGGGCAGAGCGTTGGGTCTGCCGATCCCCCGTGTCGATTTGATTGTGGCAATGGTACCGGATCAGTTGGGGATCACGCTAGAAAAAGCAGCGGCGGCAGGAACGCAATTGGCCGCAGCCTGCGAGAACGATGCGGAGGTGCGAGAACTCGTCGACCTAGCCGGTCGCATCGAAGGACTCGCGCGCAATGTGGGGACGCATGCCGCAGCAGTTGTCATCGCTGATCGACCGCTGGTGGAGTATGTGCCACTGCAGCGGGTGACGGGCAAGGAAGAAATTATCACGCAGTGGGCGATGGGCGATGTCGAACGCGTTGGCCTGATGAAGATGGATTTTCTCGGCCTGCGGTACCTCACGGTTGTGGCTAAGACAATCGACATCATTGAGGCCACCACCGGCATGCGACCCGATCCCTTCACATTTCCGCTCGACGATCAGCCAACGTTCGATCTGCTTTGTCGCGGCGAGACAAAGGGAATCTTTCAGTTGGAAAGCGGCGGCATTCGCGACCTCCTGCAGCGCATGAAGCCTGACCATTTTCTCGACATTGTGGCCGTCAACGCGCTCTATCGTCCCGGACCGTTGGAAGGTGGCATGGTCGACGATTACGTGGCCGTCAAGCACGGCCGCAAGCGGGCCGAATACCGCCACCCAGTCATGAAAGAAGTGCTGGCAGAAACGCACGGCGTGATGGTGTATCAGGAGCAGGTGATGCGGATCTTGGAAAAGCTTGGCGGCATCGAGCTCTCCAGCGCCTACACCTGCATCAAGGCCATCGGCAAGAAAAAGCTGGAAACGATTGCGGCGTTTCGCCAGCAGTTTGTCGAGGGGGCCAAGGCAGAGGGACTGGCCAAGAATCAGGCAGAGGAACTCTTTGGACTGATCGAAAAATTTGCCGGTTACGGATTCAATAAAAGCCATTCAACGGCCTACGCATTGCTCGCCTGGCAGACGGCTTATTTAAAGACGCACTTTCCCGTGGAGTTTATGGCGGCGCTGCTCTCGGGTGACATCACTGGCCGCAATTTCAAAAAGAAAGATGCGCTCGTAGAGCACATTGAGGACTGCCGTCGCATGGGAATCGTCGTGTCCCCGCCCGATGTGAATGCCGGCGATGTCGATTTTACGGTGGCTGAAGGCAAGATTCTCTTCGGGCTTTCGGCCATCAAGGGCTGCGGTGTGCCGGCAGCTAAGGCGATCTGTGCCGAACGGCAGGCAGGCAAGCGGTACGGCGATCTATTCGACCTCTGTGGCCGCGTCGATGCGACGATCGTCAATAAAGCAGCCTTGGAAAGCCTCGCCAAAGCCGGCGCACTCGATTCGCTGGGCGGGCATCGCGGCGCGTTACTGGCTGGCGTGGAGCGGGCGATTGCTGCCGGTGCCTCGCGGTTAGCCGATCGCAAGAGCGGCCAGAAAAACTTATTTGCAGCCTTTGACGATCTGCCAACAGCTGCGGCCGCACCCTTGGTTTCGAATCTGCCGGATGTGGCGAGCTTCACAGATCTGGAGATGCGATCGTACGAGAAGGATGTGCTCGGCTACTACGTTCACAGCCATCCGCTGGCTGAGTACAGAGACACGCTGGAGGCTGTCTGCACCCATGCCACAACAGATTTGGGCAGGGCAAAAACAAAAAGCGATGTGCTGATCGGCGGACTGGTGTCGGCACTCAAGCTCTCAAACGTGAAACAGGCACGGCACGGATCGACGCACACTCGTTATGGCATGTTTGACTTGGAAGACATGGACGGCATCGTGCGCACGATCTGCTGGCCGGAAGATTACGCCCGACTTGGAGAGTGTATCCAAGCAGATGCAGTGATCGTGGTATCAGGAACGGTTGATCGTCGTGCCGATAGTGAAGAGACGAATCTGATCGTCAATGACATCGTGCCGATCGCCGCTGTCTGGCAGCGGCCGGTGCGCAGTGTGACGGTGAAGCTTTTAGAATCACTGCACGACTGCAGCACGCTCGACTGTTTGGCTCAGATCGTGCGCAGGCATCCCGGACAGATTCCGCTGCGCATGCTATTGGAGATGGTCGATGGGCGACGCGTGCTACTGGAGGCCGATCGCGACAAGGTGGCCTGGTCGCAGGAATTCTATAGTGCCATCACCGAGCTCCTCGGAGCAGGTTGCCTGCGGGCTGCGCTGACGTTAGGCAAAGGACGATCAAAGGAGAATAGTCGTGGCAGCGGTGGCCGAAGTTCCGTGAGAACAGGCTCAAAGCAGGGATAACTTCGCATTGCAGCAGCGCACCATAAAAACTACCCTCCGCACCTGAGTTCTCCAGATCCCCGTTCGCTCCACCAATTTTTACGGGTGCCTCTCATGTTCCGGACCCTCTATAGGCGCGTGTCGAAACGCGTGTCTCGGCGCGTGCTGTTGCTGCGGCCCTTTCTGTTTTCAATTGCGATCGCTAGCGCGTGTGGGTGGCTGTGTCCGCCAGCCTGGTCGCAGGTCGTTGGCGGCGGAGTTGGCGGTCAAGCTGGCGGCCAAGTTGGCGGTCAAGTTGGCGGCCAGGCTGGTGGTCAAGTTGGCGGGGGCGGCAATAACGGCAATCAAGCCGGCGCCTCGGGTGTTGTCATCGATGCTCAGGGAGTGCTGCGCACCAGTTCTGTGACGGATGCCGGCCTGTCGCTTGTGCGTCGCAAGGCGGCCTGCGCCGCACTCGCCGTTGATTTGCAAAAAAGTTCGAAACTGCGGAAGGTGGCGCTGTCGCGACTGGAGGCCGAAGTGGTCAAAGCAGGAGCAGCCGGCCGCGGCATTCCGGCGGAGATGTTGCGACTGGCAGGTCTGACGCGTCTGCAGTATGTGTTTGTCTATCCAGGCAATGGCTCAGAACAGGGTGAGGTGGTTCTGGCAGGACCCGCTGAGGGGTGGATGGAGGATGCAACCGGTCGCGTCGTGGGCATCGAAACAGGTAGCCCAATTGTGTTGCTCGAAGATCTTGCCGCCGCGGTTCGTGCCTTTCCGCCGGGGCAACCCACTGACCAGTCCATCCGTTGCTCGATCGATCCAAAAAAAGAGGGACTCGTGGCCATGCAAGCCTTTCTGAAGAAGATTGGCCGCATCAATCCGCAGGGCAGCACGGAGCAAATTGTGACCGGAATGAAAGAAGCGCTGGGCAAACAAACTGTAAGCGTGGAGGGCGTTTCACCGGCCACACACTTTGCCCAAGTCATTGTGGAGGCCGACTACCGCATGAAGCTGATCGGGATCGGTCTGGAGAGGCCGCCGGTGAAGATGAGCACGTGGATCGATCTTGCCAGTGCTGGTAGTGTGGCGGGCAATGCGCTGCAGCGTTGGTATTTTGTTCCCAACTACCAGTGCGTACGAATCAGCGACGATGATTTGGCAATCGAATTGGTCGGCCGCGGCGTCAAACTCTGCGGGGCCGATGAAGTTGTGATGCGCGACGGTAGCCGTCTGGGTGCCGACCGCCCCGATCGAGCCAGCAAGATGTTTACAGAAACATTCACAAAAAAATATCCTGAGATTGCTGCGAGAAATCCGGTCTATGCTCAGCTTCGCAACCTGATCGACCTAGCCGTTGCCGCCGCTTATCTCCAGGAGCATGATGCGTATGGCCGCACCCAGTGGGGGGCGCAAGCGCTCTGCAATGAAGAAGTTTATTCGATCCAACGGCTTGCCCCGCCCGTTGAAGTGGAGACGGCGATTGCCGCTGTCTGGCGTGGAAATCGCCTGCTGACGCCGATTGGTGGAGGCGTGACCATGCAGCCGCGCCTCGCGCTTGATGCCGAGAATTTACTACTGGACGATAGCGGCACCGTGGCCAGCGTCCGTGGCGAAAGCTTAACCGCACCGGCTGGCCGCTGGTGGTGGGATTGAGCCAAAGCGACAAAGCTTTTTTACAGTGCTTGCGAATCAGCCCCGCACGCGCTCTAAATACTCGCCGGTGCGTGTGTCGATTTTCAGCATGTCGCCCTGTTCGATAAAAGCCGGCACGATGACTTCTGCGCCAGTCTCGAGCTTCACAGGCTTTGTGAGGTTGGTGGCGGTGTTGCCGCGCACGGCCGGCTCACCGTATTCAACTTTAAGCACCATGTGATTGGGCGGCTCGATCGAAATGGGGTTGCCGTTGTAGAGGAGCATGGAGCAAACAGTGCCCTCCTTGATCCATTTCCAAGCCTCGTCTACCTGCTCCTTGGAGAGTTCGTACTGCTCATACGATTCGTTGTCCATGAAAACAAACAGGTCTCCCTGCTTGTAGAGAAATTGGGCATCGATCGTGGAGATGTCGGCGTAATCGAGAGAATCGCCACTTTTATAGGTGCGGTCCAAGACAGTGCCACGCAAGAGGTTGCGCAATTTGCACTTGTAGAGCGATTGACCCTTGCCCGGCTTGACGAAATTACACTCGATCATGATGTAGGGATCGCCGTCGATCTGAACTTTAAGGCCCTTCTTAAACTCACTCGTATTGTAAGATGCCACTGCGTCTACTCCTGCGATGCGTTTTTTACTCGTGGGCTGATGAGCGCGGACGAGATTTTTTTCCACCGACAGCGTTAGCGTTGCTGCCCACGTCCAACCTGTCAACGACGGACCCAATTTCAAGCAGCCAAGACACTCAATAGCCTCCGCGCAATGGCCGGCGGCACCTCCAAACCAACCCCGGCTCATTTTTCACAACAATGCCCGCTGCACCACTGCTGACGATCGATTCGGCCTCCGTTGGCCAGCGTTGGCAACGCGACCTCGCTGAGGCCGTGCGCGATCCCGACACACTCTGCCGATTGCTGGGGCTTGATGAGTCGGTGGCGCGCGAGGCGCGGAAGTCTGCCGGCGACTTCCCGCTGCTGGTCCCACAGGCATTCTTGGCTCGCATGGAGCGGGGCAATCCCTGTGACCCTCTCCTCTTGCAAGTGCTCCCGCGGGGCGACGAGCTTAAAGCGGCGGCAGGATTCTCAACCGATCCGCTGGCAGAGCATGCCGCCCTCATCTCGCCGGGGCTGGTCAAGAAATATGCTGGCCGCGCGCTCTTGCTGGTGACGGGAGCCTGTGCGGTCAATTGCCGCTACTGCTTTCGGCGCGCATTTCCCTATGCTGAAAGCGGGGCTACCCGCGCAGGCATCGAGGCAGCACTTGCTACGCTGGCCGCCGATGCAACGATTCACGAGGTGATTCTCTCCGGCGGCGATCCGCTCCTGCTCGA
>CAMBUD010000068.1 GCA_945871035.1 Planctomicrobium piriforme
AAGAAGCGATCTAGTGATTTTTGAGCCACAAACCAGCGCAGGCAAATGTGGCGCCGCTCGAGAGCAGATTGATTCCCACAAAGACTCCCAGCAGGATGCTGGCCTCGGCTGGTTGCGTGGTCAAGAGAATGCCACCGAGCACGCCGGTCAGCAAGCCGTCGAACAAGAGCCAGCCCCACGGGTAATTCTCGCGAATGGCAAAGGCTGCCGTCAGCTTTGCGGCCGCTTCAAACAGCAGCATGATGCCGAGAAAAATGACCAAGGCCTCTACGCCCGCTTTTGGGAGCACAAGCATTCCGGTGCCGGCCACGATGGAGAGAGCGCCGCATAAAAGCGTGAGCCAAAAGCCGCGAAATGAGAATGTGCCGGCCGTCATCGCCAGTTGTGAAATACCCGCCGCAATCAGCGTGACCCCACAGAAAACGTCGATCAGGGTGGAGGCGGCCCAGGGTGAGGCGAGTGCCAATCCGCCCAGCACTGCCAAGACACCCCCAAGCACAAGGCACCAGGTCGCTAACTGGCTCGATGGCCGATCAGCCCAAGGACTCTCGGCTGAATGGGTGCTTGCCATCATGAACTCCGGTGCATGGTCGGTAGAATAATTCCGCCGCTGAGTCTAAGCAGGCCGGCAACGACAATGCAAATGCCTGGTTATCGGCGGGGCCTTGCCCGTTGACCGCTGCCTCGGCCGGGTGTTAGGGTCGCTGTCTATGGATGCATTGCCCGAACAACCCCTCGACCAATCCCGCAGCAGCAGCGGTGATCCTCTCGCCGCTCAGGCCTCTGCAACCGTGATTTCCAGCCCACTGTCGGCTGCCGCTGATGGCCAGATGTCTATGGCGGAGGTGGGCCGAACGCTGCAAGGACGATCGCTGGGGCCCTACCTACTGGAACGCTTTGTTGGCGGTGGTGGTATGGGAGTTGTGTTTCGCGCGCTCGACACAACGCTCAACAGAATCGTTGCCGTTAAGGTGCTGTTGCGGCAGCAATCTGCAGACGAGGAGATGCTCAGGCGTTTTAAAAACGAGGCTCAATCAGCGGCCCGCCTCGACCATGAAAACATTGGTCGCGTGCACGCGGTCGGCGATGAAGACGGCTGGCACTACATCGTCTTTGAATTTATCGAAGGCACCAATCTGCGCGAAGTCATTCAGGAAAGTGGACCATTTGATCTGCCCCGCACGATCGACACCACTATTCAGATCGCCGATGCCCTCGAGCATGCTGCGCAGCGTGATGTTGTGCATCGCGACATTAAGCCTTCAAACATCATCATCACCCCGGCCGGCCGGGCACGTATTGTGGATATGGGTCTTGCCCGCCTGCATCAACCGACAGGCGATCAGGACCTCACTGTCAGCGGCATGACGCTCGGTACGTTCGACTACATCTCTCCTGAGCAGGCCCGCGATCCACGTTCGGCTGATACCCGCAGCGATCTGTATTCGCTCGGCTGCACGGTCTTTTTTATGCTCGTGGGCAGGCCACCATTTGCCGATGGCACGATGGTGCAGAAATTGCTCCAGCAACAGCACGATGCCCCGCCGGCGATTGATTTGCTGCGGCCCGATGTGCCGCAGCAGTTTGCCCTGATCTTAGGCCGGTTGATGGAAAAGAATCCGGCAAACCGCTACCAAAGGCCGATCGAACTCGTTGCTGATCTGCATGCTTTTGCGGCCAAAGCAGATATTCAATTGGCAGCTTTACGGCCACGGGATCTGGTGCCTGCACAAGCACTGGAGCGGCCTCCTGCGGCAAAATTGCCCTGGATTTTGCCGCTATTCCTGTTGGCTGCGATTGTGGCCGTCCTTTGGTACCGCTCGATCAGCATGCGAGTTGATGCTTACCAGACAGCGAGCGATTTGGCAGCGAAACTGGACACGGAGCTTGCTCTGGATGCGGCTGCTAGCACCGCTCCGGTGGCTGCGGAAAATATGCGCCGGGTTGTCGCTGTGCCCGTGGGGCCTGCAGACTACGCCTCGCTGGCTGAAGCGGTGAGTGCCGCCCTTGATGGCGACGAGATCGAACTGGTGTTTTCTGGCGTTCGCGAGGAGTTACCCTTTGCGATTGACGGCAAGCACCTCGTCTTGCGGGCGGCAGTTGGCTCCCAGCCGATCATTCGCTTTATCAACACTCCGGTAGCCAGCGCAGATTCTGCCGCCTGCACGATCACCAATGGCTCGCTCGAGATTCAAGGTGTTGGCGTGCAGTCAGGCTCGTTAACCACTATCCAAAAAAGAAGTACGACAGCCGGTGGTGAGAGATTGTGGCAACCAGTGCTATTTGCTCTGCACGGTACAGCGGGATTGGTTTGCGAGGATCTGTTGCTAGAGATGCTCGACGATTCGGAGAATCTATCCGATCCCGAGGCGGCTCCTGCCTTGTCTGCCAGCGCATCGGTCATCAAGACCGTCTGTGAGAGTACGGAAGCCTCGACGCGACAGGAAATTCGTATCAGCCGTTGCACCGTTCGAACAGACGCGGTCTTTCTGGATGCTTCACGGGGCGGTCGTGTGGATGTGATGTGGTCCGGCGGTAGCTTTAAGACACCAGCCAGATTTTTACGGGCGGAGGGATCATCTCCCAGCAGCACGGCTGGCAAGTCGGTGCGACTGTCCCTCAAGAATGCGTCTTTTGTTTGCGATCAGGGTTTTGCCTTCTTGCTCGATTCACCGGCACGGCCCGTGGCCCCACTGCTGCAAGTGCTTGCCGAGAGTTGCCAATTTGTTATTCCACAAACAGGCGCTTTGCTGGAGCAGTCGGGAATCGCCGATGCTGATTTCTACCGGACGGCTATTGAATGGATCGACGCAGGCAGCCGCTATGCCGGCAGCAGCGTTTTCAAACGCATTGATGGATCGGCCGAACGGATTGAAATTGAGTATGCAGCGTCATCTCAGCCGCTGATACACACACCACAACTCAAAGAACCCCCGGACGAATTGCCTCTGCGCCCCTAAATCACGCACGCAGATTTCAATACAGATTTGTGGGCATCGGCCTAAAAACCGACTGTTTCTTGACAACTCAAAGCCCAAAACACTCTAGTGGATGTAGTTGCAGTGGGCATGTACATTCCGGCGATTGAAGCGCTTGCCCCGTTTACCCATTGAGCTTGGAGTCTATCAACAAGGGAGTTGTGCGATGGCTTGTAGACCGTCTCGGCGTAGGATTCGGATTGCAGTTTTGGGGACAGTTGTTGCCATCTGTGCAGGAATTGTGCCGCGACCAGCCTTTGCAATCAAACAATTCTTCGATCAATTTAAGGCCATCTACGTCAAGGCCGACAGTACCGATCCGAAGGAAAAAGCTTTTGCTGCTGCGGTCGAGACGGCCAAGTGCAATGTCTGCCACGAAGGCAAGAGCAAGAAGGATCGCAATGCCTACGGCCAGGCCTTGGCCGAACTCTTGGATAAAAAAGAAGACAAGGAAAACGTAGAGAAAATCAAGAAATCTCTGGAGACGGTGGCGGCCGAATCTCCGACGTTTGGCGATCGTATCAAAGAGGGAAAGCTGCCGGTTGATTCGGCACCATGATATGAGCCGAGGATATGAGCCGAGGATCTGGGCCGAGGACCCGAGTCGAGGACCCGAGCCGGCGAGACACGTGCTCTAGACGACCGAGAGGATGATTGCTTCAAGCCCGGTACACGCTGCCAACGCAGCTGCTTGCTGCTGGGGCGCAAAGATGCGAACCCGTTTCACGATGTCGTCAAACTGTTCGTGAGCCAAGCTGCGCACCACCGGCGATAAAGCGGTTAACGGCTGCCATGAAAGCGGTTCTGTTTCGGAGCAACGCCCGACCCGATCGCGAATCTGCAGGTCGAATTGCACTTCCCGTTCGGCTGGCGGGGCATCGATAAGCAGGGCAGCACCGGGCAGGTCGATGCCAAGATCCATTGACAATCGGCCGGCTAGGCGGTGAGAAAGTTCGACGGTCTCCAGCTGCGATCGGCCCGACAGACGGCTGTGAATCTCAGGGTGGTGCAGTGCGTCAAACGTGGCCACGCGCTTGTAGAGCCGTCGGCTGTTGCCAAAGATTCCATCCACCAGCGCTTCTGCCGGTGTGCCCACGGCAGCTGCCGACAGCCAGTCGATGAACGTTTTATCATCAAAGCGGGTGAACTCTGCCGGCTCGATTGCTGCGCGCACGATCCAAACCGCGCGTTGCAGCATGGCTGTGGCAGCCCGCACCGTATGGTGCCAATAGACCTCGCTAAACATCACATAACGCGCAAAGACCATCAATTCGGCGGCAGTGCGCCCCTTGTTGGTGATCGCCAGAGCCGTGCCTGTTTCATTGAGGCACAGGCTACCAAGCAGCCTGTCTTCATCGAAGTGACGTCCGTAGGGTACGCCAGCGTGGAGGCTATCGCGAGCGAGGTAATCCATCTTGTCGACATCGATTGGGCCCGACAGCAGCGAATGCAGAATCCGACCGGCAGGGTCGGTGGCTGAACCGCTGACGAGCGCGGCAACGCGCTGGGGATCGAGACCCCACATCTCTGCGAGAATCCCGGCGGCTTCCCCCTGCTCAATCAACTCGCGCACCAGCGATTCGTGGTTGGGTAGGCCGGTCAACGCCATGTCTTCGATCGGATGGCAGAAGGCCCAGTGGCCGATGTCGTGCATGAGAGCCGCCACGATGAATGCCGCCGCATCAGCCTCATCCACAAGGGCCAAAAAGTGTCTGTCGTGCTGCAGTCGCTTAAGAAACTCAAGCGCCATTCGGTAGACGCCCAGCGAGTGTTCGAATCTGGAATGCATTGCACCGGGATACACCAACGACACAAGCCCCAGTTGGCTGATCCGCGCGAGCCGCCGCATGTCGGCGGTATCCAGCAACGCCCGCACTCGCGGCGTGAGCGGCACGGTAACACCGGGAGGAATGCGCACTCCGTCGGTGATTGCATCGAGTGCGATGAGTTCTGGCAAAGCGCTCAGCGGCATTGGCGATCCAGTATCTGCGTTGCGATTACGTTTCCATTGCGATTAAATGGGTGGCAAACCGGCCAGCCAGCGCAGCAGCGTCGTGACGAGTATGTAGAGCGAGTAGTGTACTGCGCCAGGGCCCCAATCGAGATCGAGCGTGGCCTGTGCAGCCACGCTGCCAGCAAAAAAAAAGATTGGTGCGATGTAGAGCCACTGCCACATTTCAGCAGTGACCTCCGCTGGCAAGAGCCAGCGTACGCCCCACAGCACAGCGTAGACACTGGCGCAGATGAGCGTTCGCATCAGCAGGCTGCGGCCACGGTAGGGATCGAGTTCCTTCTCGCGCAGTATTTCGTAGCCCATTCGCACGCAGGGGAGAGCAATTCCTAGGGCAGCCAGCGCCATGAGCCAGAATGGAATCGCCGCACCGCAGACCCATTGTGCCAAGAGCGCCAAGACCATCAGCATCACTGTGCCAACAGCAGTGGCGACAATCACTAGTGGAGCTATCGGCTTGTCGACGCGGCGGATCGGCGCCGTCGGTGCTCTGCCGGTGCCTTTCGACGTGGTCGTCGGCGCTTCGGGTTCGTGAATCTGAATAGACTGAATCTTCGCCGGAATCTTGATCGGCTGCTTGCATTTTGGGCAGGGCCCGCTCCGGCCCGAAAACTGATCGCTCACACTAAAGCGTGCCTGGCAGCCGGGACAGATAACCTGAATGGGCATGGGTGCACCACAAACTGTAAAAAGAACAAGGGTTCTGCTCGGCTGCACCGAGCGTGCGGGGAAGGTGGCAGTGTCCGAGGCGGGCGTGCCTGCGTCAAGTCTTCGAGTTATACGCTAAACTCTTGATGCACTGTGGTAGCTTGTAAACATCCTTTTCAGTCAGCGTTGCCTCACGAAGTTGTCTCACCAAAAAACGTCTGCCAAAGACTCGCATGATGCCGAAAGAAAAAACGAATATTGTGCCACGCAGCAAGGCACAGGCTCCCGAGGCGCACACGCCCGGCCCCCAGCCCGTAGCCAACGATGCAATCACGTTCTTTTGCTCCAACGGGCACCGACTCCGCGTGCCGGTCGCTCAGGCTGGCAAGCAGGGCACCTGCACAAAGTGTGGAGTGGTCGTGAAAATTCCCGCAGTCGGCTCAGCACCGAAACGGCAAGCAGCGACAACTCCTGCTGCCAGTCAACCGGTGGTGAATCGGGCACAAGAACATCTGTCGACTATCGACTTTGCTGTCGACACGTCTCCCAAACGCGTAACGGCTAAGCAGGCCGTGCCAGAGGGGCTCTCTGATGCGTTAACCGAAGCCCCGCCAGCACTCGACGACAGCGCAGAGGAAAGTGAGTTAAAAAAACTCTTTCAGGCAGTGGCCCAGAGCGAAGAACCCCCAGAAGCTCCAGAATCGCACGCAGACGTGGAGGCCATCGAATCGATCATTCGTGGTGATGATCGGGAACCCACCGAGGAGGTCTTGCACGATAACCCGACCGCCCAACTGGTGGCTCGCCTCTGGTTGGAACGAGAACACGGTGGCATTGTGGAGCTGCACATCACAGGCGGCAGTGTGATTTTGCCCACTTATTACGAGCGACAGTGGTCGCGCGGCACGCATGGTCTTTTTGCCAGTGAGGCTGCCGATGGCTCTGTGACGTTGACTGCCGTCGCTTGGGATTCGATTCAGAAAATCGTTGTCAGGCAGGTGCAAGGTTTGCCCGAAGGATTTGATTAAGGGCAGCGGCCAGCGTCTGACGCGTCAATCGTCTTCGTCGAGATCGCCTTCGGTGATCATCCGAAAGCCTTTGTTGCCGAGTGTTTCGAGCCCCATCTCGGTGTTATCAACCATCAGGGCCACGGCCGGTCGGCCACGAGGTCGCACGAGAATAGGATAGGCTTGGATGATGTTGACCTCTGCCTGCAAGAGTGCCGTGCAGATGCGTTGCAGCGGCTGCCGGTCATCCGGAAGTTCTACGCCGATCAGCTCGCTTTCGATGAGAGCCAAGCCGGCGCGTTCGAGAATTTCTCGGCCCTGATCCGGATGGCTGACCAGAAAACGCACAAAAGCACATTCACCCGAGTCGTTAATGGAGAGGGCAACAATTCGGACTTGTGATCCGTCGAAGCGGCGCACCACCTCGAGGAGTTGGCCGACCTTGTTTTCCAGAAAGACGGTGAATTGTCGCAGCGTCGGCCAGTTGCGTCCGCGGGCTGTGGCAAAACCGACTCCTGCGCCATCACCTTCGCCGATGCTCACTTCAAAAGCTCCATTTTTAAAACCAGAGCCACGATGACCACTCCACGACCCCGAATAGCTTGGGCTCTAAAGAGTGATTGGCAACGGCGACTATTTTGCGCAAAAGCCTAAAAAAAGAATAGAGTCACCAGCAACGCTGCGGCAATGTCGCCGCTGGTCATGCCCCGTGGCCCCCAACGGGGGTCTAAAATCCGAAAGTAAAGTATGGCTCAGCACACACATGAGATGGAGGTTCGGGTGCGGTATCAAGAAACCGATGGGCAGCGTCGGGTGCACCACGCCAACTACCTCACCTACTTCGAGATGGCACGCACTGAAATGCTGCGGTCCCGCGGCACAACGTACCGTGCCTTTGAGGAAGCCGGGCTCTTGATGGTTGTGGCCGAGGTGTCCTGCAAGTATCGCGCTGCGGCCGAATACGACGATTTGCTAGTGATCCGTACGTGGGTTGAAAAGATTGGCGGCGCTAGCATCGAGCACGGCTACGAGGTGATTCGCGGCACCACGATTTTGGCCACAGGATCGACGACGGTGGTGTGCGTCGATCCCGAGGGAAAAGTGCGACGGCTACCCGAGTGGTTGCTCACGTGAGCAGCGGCACAAACACAAACCGCTGTTCGCCACATTGAAATTGTGACGGATTCGTCATGATCACCGGTGCATTGATGCGCACCCACAGTCCGTTGAGCCCGCTATTATCAATTCTCCAGCCGTGCGTTGTGCGATGCAGTTGGGCATGTGTGAGGCTGATGAAGGGATCGTTGATGGCAATATCGCAACCGCCGTTGGCACGGCCAATCGAGGTGGTGGCTCCCCGGCACTCGTACCGCCGTCCGTTTCCCTGCGGCACAATCTCCACCAGCCATGCTTCGGTTGGGTCGCTGGTTGCAGCGAGTATTTCAAAACGAAACCGCGTTGCACCCACCTGTAGCACGGAGCCATTTTTGAGTTTGGCAGTTGTCACTCGCACAAACGTCCCGGTCACGCTGCCTAGATCGGCCAGCTGCCAACCCCCATCGACACGTCTGGCAATCGCGGCGTGGCGGGGAGACATTGAAAAATCGTGAGGGATCACGATCTCTCCCTCACTGCGGCCAATCACAAGTGAATCGCCGCGCATGCGCACCGTCTCCCCATCCTCGCGGCCGTCGTCGACAATGTGCACCAGCGCCATCGCACGCCTGAGAAGCGGTCGAAAAGGGATCGCATCGGCGGCAGGCGCAGACCGCGGTATGAGTGGTGGCTGGCACAGAGGCGCGACGGGCGCCGTGACACCATTGCGAGCAGTCGAATAAACGGCCACGGAATCCTGGCCTCTCGCTGCAGCGGCAAGGGTTTCTGATTTGCGCAGCAGTTCCGACACGCTATCGAATGAATCAAAAAACGTACTCAGCGGCGCGACTTCCAGCGCGACTTCCGGCGCGACTTCCGACTCAACGTTTATTTCAAGCTGTTTGAAGTTCACGGGGTTGCACCGCTAGGCTGAGAGACGGGAAAGAAAGCGGGTAGGCAAACGCAAGCGCAGGGCTGTTCACAGAGTCGGTCTTGGGGTCGGTCTTGGAGTCGGTCTTGGCAGTTCTCTCCCCATGGTAAGGGGTAACCATCCAAATCCCAAATCGATCCTGCGCCGATCGTGCGGATTCTGGCTCTACCGGCCCGGGCAAGCCCGAGAACCGTTAGGACCGTCGGCAATCGTTGGCTATACAATCCAGACAATGACACAAACTCCGACTCTTAGCCTGTGGCTGGTCTACATGGTGCGCTGCCACGACGGATCGCTCTACACCGGCATGACCAACGATCTGTCCAAGCGACTGCTGGCCCATAATGCCGGCACGGCCTCGCGGTACACTCGGAGCAGACTCCCAGTGGTGCTGGCCTACAAGGAATCGCAGCCCACGAGAGGCAAAGCCCTACAGCGGGAGGCGGCGCTGAAGAAAATGAGTCGCCCGCAGAAGGATCGGCTCGCCAGTCCGGCCAAGACTCAGGCCAAGACTCAGGCCAAGACCGCCGGTCACTAGTCTATGGCAAATGGTTTATTGGCTGCGGAGGCAGTGGCGGTCGGCTTGCCACGCAAAAAGCTCGTCACCACTTTGGGTGGGGCCCCATAATAAACGTCTGTTTTAAACCGGCTTTCCTGGCCGTCGACAAGAATCACCAGTTCTACAGCGGTGGGATCGGAACCACCCCAATTGTGATAGTGGTGAACGGCCACGGTGTATCGGCCGTAGGGAGCAACTCCTCGAGCCCAAAATACATTCTCAACTGCCTGCGCGGTGGTGGGTCTCACGTTTTGATCCACGTCCAGTAAGCCACCGCATGCCCCACGGCGGTTGAGAAAATTGACAATCGATACTCCCTGCAGCGGCCGGGTTGCTTCTACCATCACGTGCAGATCGATATCGTTGAGGTTGTTCCAAGCAATGGAAATCTGCACGTCACCGGTTTGGGCTCCTGCTCCCCTCAGGCGGCGACCAATCTCGCCACCAATGCCAATTCCATTTCCAGTGGCATTGCCAAGGCCGGCGTTGAAACCAACCTGTCCTGTCGGCAGGCCGGCTTGTGAAAACTGCAAGGCCGACGGCACCTCTGCCAGTAGGTCGTTGGCCTCAGTCCCACTGACGGGAGCGGCGTCTGACCAGTTGACCAATTCAATCGTCCCCACATCTACGGCACGATCCACATGATCAAGCTGCGCAATCGCTGCCGCCAGAGTGTCGTTCGCCAACGCTTCTTCTGCGCTCTCATCCGACGGCTCAGCGGCAATCAGGGGCATCTCGATCCCCTGCATGTCTAGCGACTGTTCGGAAACTGTTGAAAAATCGACGATCAATTCCACGGCCGGGATCAGCGGCTTGGGATCGATAACAATCAGCGCCAGCGTCAGCAACAGTGCCACGTGAAAGATAAGGCTTTGCACGAATCCGCGCCTGTAGATGCCGAGCACAAAGCCATCGGCCAGCGACAAGCACTGCGAGCGAATGCACGGTGGGGCTTGCCCGACGCAGGGATCTGCATTCATGGCATTCATGTCATTCATGGCGACCTCCGAGCGATCCGAAAAAGGCTGCGACACGAGAATGCCTATTCTACGCTCTTGAGCTGGCGAAAGTCTGCCGGATAAGGTTTTGTTGGCCCCTAGTGCAGCCAGCCCACTACTATTCCCACGGCCGCAGCCGCCAGCACCACCACGGGCGTTGCCAGCCAACCGCGAAGCAGCGCGGTGCCGCAGGCCAGCGAGAGCATCACCGGCAGAAGGGCAGACGGTGTCAGCGGCTTGTTGCCGGGAGCAAATGCTTCGATAGCCAATCGCACTGCCAGCAGCGCCAGCGCCCCAACGACCACCGCCCCGATGGCTGCCAGAGCGCGGTCAAGCCTCGAACCGGTGTGGATCGACCGCACCCAGGGCGCTAATCCCAGCACCATTGCAAACGATGGAATAAAAGCAAAAGCCGTGGCAATGGCGGCACCCCAGACACCGGCAATCGGATCGCCAGCGGGCAGCGTTTTCCAGCCGGCGAGAAATCCGATGAATGTAACGACCAGAATCAGCGGCCCGGGAGTTGCCTCTCCCATCGCTAACGCATCGAAGCGTTCCGGTGGTTCTAGCCACCCGCGTGCCAGCGATTCATCAAGGGCCCACGGCACGACGGCGTAGGCACCACCGAGCGACAGCAGCGTGGTTTTCGTAAAGAGCATGGCCATCGCCGGGCCACGCCCGCCGGCTAGATTCCAAGCGACAACTCCTCCATAGGCTGCGGCCCACACGGCCAAGCCAATCGTGGCCGCACGCACCACTGGCCAGAGGGTGGCCATGCGCCACGGGGCCACTTCGGGATCGTGTGCCGCTGCGCTCACGCCCTGCGGAGGATCGTTGGTTAGCTCGTGCCCTGATCTTTTGACTGTGCGCACGTCGATCACCATGCCGATGATGGCCGCCACGACAATGACCAGCGGAAAGCTCACGCCGACTGCCATCGCAGCAACGGCTGCAATCGCAATCGCCAGCCCCGTCAACGTTTTGATTGAACGGCGTCCAATGCGCCACGTGGCCAGCACCACCAGCGCCACAACGGCCGGTCGCGTGCCGGCAAATGCCGCGGCCACCGCAGGGAGCGAACCGCTTGCCGCATGCAGCCATGCCAGGCCCGTCACGAGAAGAGCACCGGGCAATACAAAGAGCGTTCCCGCAAGGATTGCGCCTGCCACGCCCTGCAGCCTCCAACCGGCATACGTTGCCAGTTGCTGCGCTTCCGGCCCTGGCAGCAGCATGCACAACCGCAGCGCAGCGAGAAATTCATCTTCGCCGAGCCAGCGTTTGCGTTCCACAACCTCCCGATGCAGGATCGCAATCTGTCCGGCCGGTCCGCCAAAGCCCGTCGCTCCGATGAGCAGCCACGTGCGTGCCGCAGCGGCCCAGCTCACTGCGGGTGTCGGCAAAGGGTCTTGGGGCACTCGCTTATTTCTCCGGTGGTCGGTAGCATATTGCCCACTATGGACGTGATCAACCAACGCGATGCGGTGCCCTTTACAACGGCAGATGGTTCAACCATTCGCGAGCTGTTGGCCCATCGAAATTCATCGATTCGGCAGCAGAGTTTGGCAGAGGCCAGGCTGGCCTCAGGCCAGGCCACCACGCCCCATCACCACCGAGTGACTGAGGAGATTTACTACATTCTGTCTGGCACAGCCCAGATGACGCTGGGCCCTCTCAGCCGCATGGTTGGTCCGGGCGATGCCATTGCCATTCCTCCCGGCCTGCGGCACAGCATTCATAACACCGGCCCCAGCGAGCTTGTCTTTCTCTGCACCTGCGCCCCAGGGTATGAGCCAACCGACACGTTTCTCGAATCGTTGAGTGAATAATCGATAGCCAATGTTTGGCTCGCGCATGGCCGACAGTTGCCAAAAAATCCTTGCCTCTTGTGTCACAAACTATTTGTCTTCATCCCCACCAGTAAAAGAAGTAGAGATGAAAAACCGAAGCGTTGGATGGATGAGAACGTGGGTCAGATATGCGACCACGGCAGCTTTGATCGGCTTAGTCTGCGGCGAGGTTTCGCTCGCAGCCGAGCCCCAAGCCCCCAAGCGGCCCAACATTCTGGTGATCTGGGGAGACGACATCGGCCAGTTCAACGTGAGTGCCTACAACCTCGGCATGATGGGTTACAAAACGCCCAACATCGATCGCATCGCCCGCGAAGGGGCGCTCTTTACGGATTGGTACGGGCAGCAGAGTTGCACGGCTGGTCGGGCGGCCTTCATCACGGGGCAATCGCCGATTCGAACGGGGCTCACGAAAGTGGGCCTCCCGGGCGCGCCAGAAGGGATGAAGAAAGAGGATCCCACGATTGCCACGCTGCTGCGGGCCCGTGGGTACGCGACGGGTCAGTTTGGAAAAAATCACTTGGGCGATCGGGATGACATGCTGCCCACGGCCCACGGCTTCGACGAGTTCTACGGCAACCTCTACCACTTGAATGCGGAGGAAGAACCGGAGCACCCCGACTACCCCACCAATCCGGAGTTTAAAAAGAAGTTTGGCCCACGCGGCGTGATCCACAGCTTTGCCGACGGCCGCATCGCCGACACCGGCCCGCTCAACAAGAAGCGAATGGAAACGATCGACGAGGAAGTGAACGCGAAAACGTTCGACTTCATGGAGCGTGCAAAGAAAGCAGACAAGCCATTTTTTATCTGGTGGAACTCCACCAAGATGCACATCTTCACGCATCTCAAGGAGGGGCTGGCAGGCAAGACCCGCTTGGGAATTTACGCCGATGGCATGGTTGA
>CAMBUD010000069.1 GCA_945871035.1 Planctomicrobium piriforme
CTCGGCTTCATCATGCTGGTCGGCACCGTCGTGAATAACCCGATTCTGATCGTCGAGCAATCGCTGATTCACTTTCACGATGATCACATGAGCATCGGCGACGCGGTGATTGAAAGCGTGCGCACCCGTATTCGCCCGATCTTCATGACCACAATCGGCGGCCTAGTCGGTTTGTTGCCCCTGGTGCTCGCGCCGGGTGCCGGTAGTGAACTGTATCGCGGCATCGGCGCGGTGTTGCTCGGCGGTTTGCTCATCTCCACGGCGGTGACACTGGTATTCGTCCCCGCGCTGCTGAGCGTGATGATTGAGTTGCAACAGTTGATCTTCGGCACTCGGCGTCGCGATCATTCCAACGATGTGCCCGGCGGCAACCTGCCGAGGAGTGGAGAGGATCGCCCGGTCAGCGGCACTTCCGCAAGGGATGGATTCGCGATGAGCGGCCGCTGAAGTGAGGCACTGAGCCGTGGGCTGGCCCCACCATAATGTTTTGAGAGCCTAAAGAATATCGGACAGTTTTCAATTCGTGCGGCGTCGACTCCGGTGGTCCGTCCTTCCTGCGAGCGACGGGGGGATTTTTGGGCTCCACTCAAGGCCCGCGGAGCCCAATGTTCACACTCGTTCACACTCGTTCACACTCGTTCACACTCAATGGCGTCTTCCGTCAGTTGGCATTGCCCGGAGAGCAGTCGAGTCATTCAAAGGAGCCGTGTCCATGTCGGCCCGCCGCGCAGAAGTACGATTGAAGTGGCAGCCGATGGTGATGATCACTCTCGGCCTGACGATTGCTTGGCAGTTGGGTTGCGGCGGTGTGCACAGCCATAGCGACCGCGTTTCCCAGTAGTCTGATCAGCTTTCGGGAACCGTGTCGACTAGAACTGCCAATCGGATGCGGAATCAAGTACCCCACTTTCGCAGTGGCTATTCCATCGATATAATGGCATTCCCGCTAAGGATTTTGCACACCCACCGCTACAATCCACCAGCGATGCCTCGGTGCGATTACCTGACCTGCGATCAAGGCAACAGTCCCGCAAAGCGGTCCCGCAGACCGCAATAGCTTGCGAACCGCGTTGATTTTCTGCCTCTGTAGCTCAATTTTTGACTGCATAATGATCCTCCGTGAGTGACTGCCTATGAAAAGTCGGCAATCCGGATGTATAGTAGAGAAGTACTTTTCCACTCCCATTCCTCGATACCGTCGGCGACTTTATTCGCCACGGGTTTCGATGCCTCGCACGACGATCGCGGTTATCGATTCCAAGAGGCTACTCGCCATCTTCGGGCCGAGAGACCAACACCTTCGACGCATTCGCTCGGCGCTTGGAGTCGGAGTCTCTGCCCGCGATGACTCAATTTGTATCGAAGGCGAGGAACCGGCTGTGCTGCGGGCTACCGAGGTCTTCAAACAACTCGACCGCATTGCTCGCGAGCATGGCGCGATTGATGCCGCAGACGTGTCGCAACTGTTGTCGGTTGCCACCGGTGAGAAACCACTCGTCGCGTATGAACCGATTGAAGTGCAGCGGCCTGGCAGGCAAATATTGCCGAAATCGGAGGGGCAAGCTGCCTACACCAAGTCGATCGGCGAACATGATATTGTCCTCTGTGCCGGCCCCGCTGGCAGCGGCAAAACATTTCTTGCTGTCGCAATGGCGGTTTCGGCTTTGCGTGCCGAACAGGTGCAGAAAATTGTGCTCGTGCGACCTGCCGTTGAGGCGGGCGAAAGCCTCGGATTTCTTCCCGGTGATTTGCAGGCAAAGATTAATCCCTATCTGCGACCTCTGCTGGATGCGATGCACGACATGATGGATTATGAAGTACTCAAGCGGCTCACCGAACAGGATGTTGTCGAAATGATTCCGCTGGCGTACATGCGAGGCCGCACGCTCAATAATGCCTTTATCATTCTGGATGAGGCACAAAACACGACCGCTGCGCAGATGAAAATGTTTCTCACGCGACTTGGGATCGGCTCGAAGATGGTGATTTCGGGTGACACCACACAGATTGATTTACCACAGAATCGGCAAAGTGGTCTTGTCGATGCGATGACTCGCTTGCAGGGAGTGCGCGGTTGTTGCTGCGTGCACCTCGGTGGCAAAGACATTGTCCGCCATCCGCTTGTCCAGCGCATCGTTGAGGCGTACGACGCCCCATGAGTATTCCCCCATCCCACTACCGGCGACGCACCAAACGCGGATCAACCGTTGAGGTTCCGCATGGATTCTGGAGCCTGCTCGTTGAGCGAGTCTCACGGTCGGAGGTGCTGATACAAATTGCGATTTGTCTGGCGGCTGCGGCCGTGCTGCTCATTTTGATGCATGGCTGGACCGAGCCGCTGCCGTTTCGTGAAGGTTCGGTGATTTCGCGTGGCATCGTGGCACGGGTGCCCTTTGAAAAGCCCGATGCAGATCGGACTCGCACCGCGCAGGAGCGAGCGGTGGCGCAGGTGCGCGTGGTTTACTGGCAAGACAAAGCCTCAGTCGTGCGTTTGCGCGATGGACTCAAAAATAGGGTCACAGAGATAGTGGCTGCGGATTCCCTAGCCACCGTGTCACGAGATGATTGGCTTGAATTTGACCCCGAAGCCGCCGAGGCCCTCGCAAAACTGCCGGTACAGACGGAAGCCGTCCCGGCTGACAATCCAGAACCACCAGTAGCACCTGAACCGACAGAAAACTCCGCTGCTACCGATGCACCCAACGATAGTGCTCCGTCTCAAACAACCGACTCACCGGAAGAATCCGCGGAAACCATCGCGACTACTGATGCGGCAGCAGAACCGGTGCTGACAAAAGCAGAACAAATATTCCAGTCCTTTCGTTCCCAACTCGACACAAAAGACAAGCATCTAGAATTTGAGAAGGCGATCGATCTCGCTTTTCTCGATATTGAAAATCTTGGGGTACTCGAAAAGATTCAACACGACATCGATGAGGGTAGCCAAACGGAAATCGACGTCCATCTGCTGGGCAATAATGGCGACATGACTCGCGTACAGGTGGCGACCGTTTTGCTGGGAGAAGCGAAGTCGCGGTTGAAATCAATACTGAATGAAGAACTGAGCAGGGGGGCTTTTGCTGATCGTATTTTTGATTGGATCGATCAGAAGCTAGCCGGGTCGCTGGAGATTGACAGAGATGCGACAGCCAAAGCCAAAAAGGATGCCGCCGAGAGAACGTTGCCGCAGTTTGTGCGCTACGCTGCTGGTGAACTGCTTGTGAATCCAGGTGCGCCGATTAGTTCGGAACAACTTGTGCTCCTTCGACGCGAGCACGACGAGTTCGTACGGCAGCAGGATCCGGCTCAGCGGGTCGTTCGGGCAGCATCGCTGTTTGGACTCTTTGTGGCAATGTTCACGCTGGCTGGATTCTACATTCATATGCATCATCACGATTTACTCGAAGACCTCGGGCACATCGCGACACTGCTGGGGCTTTCAGTTGCCACAATTGTGCTCTGCATGCTTTCCGCCGAGGAAGCATGGCGCGCAGAAATTGTGCCGCTTTTAGTCTTTGCCATGACGGTAGCAATTGCATACGACGAAGATTTGTCGCTGCTTCTAGCGGCAGAGGTAGCGCTCGTGGTTGTCATAGGACTGGGTCGTGGGCTTACCGATTACATCACGCTAGCCGCCGCATCCGCTGCCATGGTGTTTTGGATGGGACGTATTCGCAGTCGCAGCAAGCTGATCTACGTCGGACTCTGGGCTGGTGCGGTGGCAATGACCACGCAACTCGGAGCGAGTCTTCTTGAAGAACGACAACTCGACTGGCAACTGCTCTACGAGGCCGGCAGAACGGGTGTCTGGGCGCTGCTGGCCGGCTTTCTGATGACCGGCCTGCTGCCCTTTATTGAGAAATCATTTGGAGTGCTCACCGATCTCAGCCTGCTGGAAGTGGGTGACATTGCCCATCCACTTTTGCAGGAACTGGTGCGCCGCGCTCCGGGAACCTACAACCACTCGATCAACGTGGCGAGCATCGGCGAGGCTGCCGCCGAGGCTATTGGTGCACGGGGTTTATTGGTGCGAGTAGGAGCCTATTTTCACGATATCGGCAAGATGCTGAAGCCGGCCTACTTTGTAGAAAACCAAGGGCAGCAGGCTAACCGCCATGAGTCACTGGTGCCAGCGATGAGCACACTGGTGATCATTGCTCATGTCAAAGAGGGCGCAGAACTCGCCCGGCAATACAATCTTCCACAGCCGATCATTGATCTCATCGTCGAACACCACGGGACAACCCTCGTCGAATACTTCTACCATCGGGCGACGGAACGATCGCAAGCGGATCCCAACGGCAGCGAGGTGGATGAACAAAGCTATCGCTATCCAGGACCCAAGCCAAGTTCTCGCGAATCGGCGGTTATGATGCTCGCTGATGCAGTCGAGAGCGCTAGCCGAGCCTTGACTGAGCCAACACCTGCTCGCATCGTAAGCCTCGTGCACGACCTAGCGATGAAACGACTGCTCGACGGACAATTTGACGAGTGTGGCTTGACGCTTGAAGAACTCGAGCTCATCGAGCAGAGCTTGGTTAAAAGCCTAACAGCTGTTTATCACGGTCGCGTGAAGTATCCCGACCAAAGGACGGCTTAGTGGCATCTGCACGCATTCGCGGCATGGGTGACCGCCAAAAACAATCTGATCTTTCCGTCGGTGTCAGTGATCTTCAGAAGGTTCTGCGCATCAGCACGGTGAGGCTCGAACAGTTGGTGCGTCGAGCGCTGGTTTCCGAGGGAATTAGCCGTGCCGAGATTGGCGTTGTGCTCGTCGACGATGTTCGTATCGCAGCGCTCCACAAGCAATGGCTCAACAAATCGGGGCCAACCGACGTGCTGACATTTAATCTGTCAGACAGCACTCGCGATGCGCCACTCCAGGGAGACATTGTTGTCAGCACGGAAACTGCCCGCTCGTGCAGTCGCCGCTTTGGCTCAACTCCCCGACAGGAACTCATCTTCTACGTGATCCATGGCCTGCTGCATCTCACCGGATACGACGACACAACACCGGCACAAAGCCGTGCGATGCGCGCCCGCGAACGCTCTCTCATGCGTGCTATCGGCCTGCCTTGTCCACAACGCAGCCGCACAACAAGAGGAACCCTAGCCTGATGCATTCTGCTGAATCATTGGGGGTTGAATCGGCATTGCTGCTGCTGCTGCTGGCAAGCATTGCGGCCGTACAGGCGCGTGCCATTCGCGGCGCGCAGCGTCATCGACTCCAAGAACTCTGTCGGCTTCGGGGTTGCCCGCAACGCTACGACGAAATCGTGGCGGGTAGTGAAACAATTGCCTTCATGGCGGCTTCGATTGTTGTGATTGCCGCTGTTGTGGCCACGTTGTTGGCATCTGCTGGTCTGATCGATGCCACTGGTGGATCTGGGGCGTTGGCTTTTTCAGCCGTGACAGGCTGGATTGCCGTGGTGTGGCTGGTGCTGGTTGTCGTACCGATGCTCGTGACAAAGTTTGCAGGGCCACGCATCGTGTTGGCTACGTGGGGATTGTGGCGACCGGTGGTTGGCCTGATCTCACCAACCGTTCGCTGGCTGGCGGTGCTGGCCTCAGTGCTGGGCCGTTGGTTTGGACGCCGTGGCGAAGAGATTCAGCCGGATCGGCCGCAAGACGAACTGCGATTGGTGGTGGATGAGGCCCATCGCGATGGGCGCCTAGAGGATACCGCCCGCGATATGATCAAGGGGGTCATGAAGCTTGATGACGTACGTGTTTCGCAAATCATGACACCGCGCACACAAATAATATCTATTCCATTGGCAACACCGTGGGATGAGGCACTGCGAATGGCTTCGGAGAGCGCTCACACACGGCTGCCCGTCTGGGATCGTTCGCCCGACGACGTTGTGGGCATCCTGCACACGCGCGAACTGCTCACGAAACTGGTCGGCGATCTGACAAAACCAACCGACCAAACGGTAGCCTCTGTGCCCCATGAGATCCGCCCTCTTTTGCGACTTCCTTCGTTTGTGCCCGAATCGATGAGCGTACAAAAACTCTTGCGCGACTTTCAGCGCACTCATACCCACATGGCGGTTGTCACCGATGAGTTTGGTGGGGTTTGCGGGCTCGTCACAATCGAAGACGCACTCGAGGAAATTGTGGGGGAAATTGCCGACGAACACGACGAAGCGTTCTGCGATGGTATCCGGGTAGTGTCAGCGGATATCTGCGAGGCATTGGCCCGGGTGCGCATCGCTGATTTAAATAAGCGCATGCAGATCGCACTGCCGGAAGAAGCCGACTTCGATACTGTTGGGGGGTTGGTATTCCATCAGTGCGGACGCATTCCTGAAGTGGGTGAACAGATTGAGTCGCACGGCGTGAGGCTAGGGGTTTTGGCGGCCTCGCGACGCCGTATCGATCTCGTGAGGGTCGAGCGGCTGCGGCGCTAGAGCATTCGCGTCCACGGGCTGATTGGCTCGGCTGGGGTATGAAAAGACCTTTGTTTTCCACACCGGAGACACGATTGATTCCATGGCTGCTGACAATGCACAAGCAATCGTGATCCGCACGGTTCCATTTAGTGAAACCAGCGCTGTGGTAACGCTCTTTACGCGTGAATTCGGCAAGTTGCGGGCTCTGGCAAAGGGCGCGTGGCGACAAAAAAGTGCCTTTGATGCCGCACTTGACCTGCTTTCGTCCTGTCAGGTACTCGTCTTCCGTAAATCCTCAGACGGTCTCGACTTGCTGGCAGAGGCGCGGCTTGAGAGCAGGTTTCGAGTTGGTTCAAGTTTGTTGGCCTTTCATGGCGGCATGTATGTCGCAGAACTGCTGGACGTGCTCACAGCAGATGCTGATCCGCAAACGGAACTGTTCGATAATGCTGAAAAAACACTGCGGGAACTTTCGGACTATGACGGTCACGATGATCAGATCCAAACACTCGTTATCCGAACGGAGCTTGAAATGCTGCGCATGGCAGGACACGCGCCGATGCTTAAAGGTTGCGCAGAATGTGGAATGCTCTTGGAAAATCGAGGACGAACCGCTTTCGGCATGCTCGACGGTGGATCGCTATGCATCGGATGCCGCCGGGGCAAGCGATCTGTTGTCTCGGTATCCACAGACGCCATGCAAGCCTTGCTATCGCTTGCCGAATCGGAAAATAGCTGGCGCACACTTGCCGTATCGGATGCAATTCGTGGAGAAATGCGTGCCATTATGAACACCTACTTCGCCCATCTTGTTGGCAGAAGACTCAAGATTGCTCCACTGCTTTTGTCCTCGCTGCGTTCACGTAAGACGCGATCCTCCTAGGCACTTTAGACCCATGCCCACGACACGCAGATCATCATTGACGCCACCGTCTATCCGACTCACGACGTTGGCGGCACTGCTGCTGTGCAACGCCCTAACGGCCGGTTGCGCAACGTTTAAAGCACCCACTTGGCCTTGGGCTAAGAATGATGCCGTCGAAGTCAAACAAAAACTGGCAGACGAAAAGAGCGACGACACTGAATCCGCTGTCATTTCCTCCGAGTTTACACCCACTGAAGGGGATGCGGGCTGGGACTACTTCAAAGGGGACAACATCAAGCGCCGCTGGAAGAAAATGATCGGTCATGGACCAAACGAGCCAATCTCCAGGCAGGCAATGTCCGATGGAGACACCCTTTTTCGCGAAAAGAAATACGCTGCAGCGAGTGCCAAATATAAAGTCGCTATCGATCGTTGGCCCGACTCCGTCGTTGAAGAAGATGCTCTTTGGCAACTGGCGGAATGCTGGTTTTTCACCGATCAATATCCCAAGGCTGAGGATTGCTACGACGAACTAGTCAAAAAGTATGCCAACACGCGCTATCTTGATCGAATTGCACAGCGACAGTTTGTCATAGCCCAATACTGGATTGCGCTTGACGAAAAGAATGGCTATCTGACGATTATTCCCAATCTAGTCGATCGCAGTCGGCCGCTGTTTGATACACGCGGCCGGGCGATTAAGGCGTTCGATCACGTGCGTATCAACGATCCCCGCGGGGCCCTCGCTGACGACAGTATTATGGCGCAGGCCAATGCCCACTTCGTTGACCGACAGTGGATAGATGCAGACTACTTCTACGGCTTACTCCGCAACGAGTATCCCGACAGTGATTTTCTCATGCAGGCTCATCTCTTAGGACTGCAATCAAAACTGCGGGCCTATCAAGGGGCCGGCTATGAGGGTGGCGTGCTTGACGAAGCAGAACTCTTGGCCGATCAGACCCTCGTGCAGTTTCCCGATCAACTTGCCCAAGATGAAGAAGAACGCGTGCTCAAAACTCGTGCCGAAATCGCCGCCCAGCAAGCGCGGCGGCACTGGTCGCGGGCGGAGTTCTATGCGACTGGAAAGCACTACACTTCAGCACGCATTTACTACTCGCTGATCGCACGCGATTATCCCAAGACAATGCTGGCCCAGCAGGCTCGCGATAAGCTCGGCATTCTTAACGGCGTCGACGATGTGTCCGACAATCCTTTTCCAATGCTGACTCGCGTTCTCAATCCTGACTCTCTGAAGGAGGCAGAACTCGACGCTATGGCGGAGTCTAGTGCCGTCATCGCCCGGGAAGACAGCTCCGGTGCTGCAGCTCCAATCCGCTGAAAGAACGCCACTGCCATGCACGCCCGCTTCAACCGCAACCTTCAACTGTTGCTTTTTCTCGTGACGCTCTGCATCGGCTGTGCGGGTTATCGTTTCGGTAATAACACGCTCTATGCACCCAATGTTCGCACTGTGTATGTGCCCGTTTTTCAAGCGGAGAGTTTTCGAACAACACCGAGCATCGACATGGGGCAACGGTTGACCGAGGCGGTCTGCAAGGAAATTGAAAAACGCACTCCGTTTAAGGTTGTGGGAACATCCGAGGCCGATAGTGTGCTGACTGGACGCATCGTTGCCGACACCAAGCGCATGGTGGTAGAAAGCCCGACCGACCAGTCACGGCAGGTGGAGATGAACATCCAAGTGCTCGTCACGTGGGCTGATCGCGGCGGCGCAGTGCTGGCCACCGGTGCGGTGCCGCTGCCGGCAGCGAGTGTTGATGTTGGTCAAGCAGCCATGCTCGTACCGGAATATGGACGATCGGTTGTGAGCACGCAGCAAGAAGGCATTGTCAAAATGGCCCAGCAAATTGTCGGCCTTATGGAAGAGCCTTGGTAGAGGCCCTCTGGGCAGGTGCGGCCGGGCTGATACATTCGGCGTTATGTCTGCTCATTTGAATACCCCGTGCCGCCCAACGCATTGGCACTTACGCACGCTGCAGTTGGCATTACCGCACCCCGGCTCCGCGCTCAAGCGACCGCTCGTGATGGGGATTGTCAACGTCACGCCCGATAGCTTTTCCGACGGTGGGCAACACGCAAGCGTTGAAGCGGCCGTCAACCACGGGCTCGAACTGGTGTCGCAGGGTGCCGACATCCTCGATGTGGGTGGCGAAAGCACGCGGCCATTTTCGCAGGCGGTGGCGGCCGACGAGGAGTGGCGTCGTGTTGGTGAGGTGGTCCGGCAGCTTGTTGAGCGGGCGGGCGTTGCAGTGTCGATCGATACATCGAAATCGGTTGTCGCGGCCCGGGCCATTGAAGCGGGTGCTGAAATCATCAACGATGTAACGGGGCTAGCGGGCGACCGCGACATGATCCGGGTTGCTCTCGATACCGGCGTAGGGGTCTGTGCAATGCACATGCAGGGCACACCACAATCGATGCAGGTAGCGCCGACTTACAGCGATGTGGTTGCTGAAGTCCATGCTTATCTGGCAGCCCGTCGAGAGGCACTACTCGCGGCCGGTATTCAGCGGGGAAAGATCTGCCTGGACCCGGGGATCGGGTTCGGCAAAACGCATGCTCACAACCTTACACTTCTGACGCACGCAGCAGATTTTCTGGACCTTGGCGTTCCGATTATGGTTGGCCATTCACGAAAAGCATTCATCGGCATAATGATTGACCGTGCGATTGGACGACCCGCCACCGTTGCCCAGCGAGATGGTGGTTCGGCAGGAGCCGCCTGCGTTCTCGCTGCCCAAGGTGTCCAAATCGTCCGCGTTCATGCCGTTGGAATGGTGCGCAGCGCTCTTGAATTGTTTTGCTACTGATCGACTGCTGAATGCTTCGACCCCGTTTTGTTACAATAGTGGCTCAATCTTTTCATTTGGAGACTGCCTTGCATGGCCACACTTTTCCCCGCTTCAGCGCTGTCGCCAGATCTCACAAAACACTGCCGAGATATTGCCACTCGCGCCCGTAGCGCCGCTCTCGAATTGGCCGGCGCACCAGCTGCCCAAAAAGCCACTGCGCTCCAGGCGGCAGCCGCACAGATTCGTGCTGATGTGGCAGACATTCTGGCCGCGAATAAACTCGATCTGGCAGCTGCGGCTGATTTTGGTCTGACCGCAGCCGAGGTCGACCGTTTGCTGCTCGATGCCCACCGCGTCGAGGGGATTGCGGCTGGGGTGAGTGCTGTGGCTTGTCTGCCCGACCCGGTGGGTGAAATATTGGAGCGTTCCACCCGACCCAATGGGCTGGATATTTGTAAAATCCGCGTGCCGCTGGGGGTGGTATTTTTCATTTATGAGTCGCGACCGAATGTCACAGCGGATGCCGCCGCAGTGGCACTGGCTGCCGGCAATGCCATCATTCTGCGCGGTGGCAAGGAGGCTGCCCATTCAAGTGCGCGTCTGGTTGCCAGCATGCGCACGGCAATCCAGGCCAATGGGCTCCCGGTCGACTGCGTGCAATTGGTCAACACAGCCGACCGGAACGCTGTTGGAGCGTTTTTAGCAATGGATGATCTCATCGATATTGTCATCCCGCGCGGTGGAGAAACGCTGATTCGACGGGTCTGCGCCGAGGCACGGATGCCGGTGCTCAAGCACTTCACCGGTAATTGTCACGTGTATGTCGACCGTGCAGCCGATCTTGCAATGGCTCAAGCCATCACCGTGAATGCAAAATGCCAGCGGATGGGAGTCTGCAATGCCGTTGAATCACTGCTGGTACACCGGGACGTAGCCGCTGCGTTTTTGCCAGTCATTGCCCAAGCACTTGCACCATTCGGTATTGAAATTGTGGGCGATGCCGAAACGAGAAAGCTCATTGTAAATGCTGGCATAGCCACGGACACCGATTTTGCGACGGAATATCTGGGGCCTAAGATTTCAGTGGCTGTCGTGGACTCGCTCGACGCGGCAATTGACCACGTCAACCGGTATGGATCACGCCACACTGACTCGATCATTACCTCCGATAAAACTGCCGCCGATCGGTTTGCTGCGCGAGTCGATACAGCCGTCGTGATGGTCAATGCCAGCACGCGGTTTAACGATGGGGGCGAAATGGGCTTGGGTGCTGAAATCGGAATCTCAACCGACAAACTGCATGCACGTGGCCCCTGTGGCACCCGTGAGCTCACCACTTACAAATACATCGTTACCGGTACCGGTCAGACACGTTCCTAAACAGACACGCCATTGGTGCTTTTATTGTGAAGTCTGCACGATCGGGATTGACTGCTATGGCACTTTGCTACTTCTCGCGTTTGTTCTTCTTTTTTGTGTGGAGCCTTGCGATCACCATGCCACTACCTGTCTCGGCCGACCAGCCTGCTGAATCACCAGCCGACCCATTTTTGTGGCTGGAAGATGTAGCAGCGGAGCGATCGCTCGACTGGGTTCGCGCCCGCAATGCCGAAAGCACCGCAGAGCTGGCAAGTAGCGATCTCTTTGGCACGCTTGAAAAGCGCATCCTTTCCATTCTCGACTCCAAACACCGTATCCCACTGATTCACAAGATCGGTCCCCACTTCTACAACTTCTGGCGTGATGAAAAAAATCCGCAGGGAGTCTGGCGGCGAACAACGCTCGACGATTATCGGTCGCCAGATCCAGCATGGGACGTGGTGCTCGATCTCGATGCGTTGGCAGCTACGGAGGGCGAAAACTGGGTTTGGCACGGAGCCGTTCCACTGGAACCGGAAAATCGGCTCTGCCTCGTATCGCTGTCGCGGGGCGGTGCAGATGCCACTGTCGTTCGTGAGTTTGATCTCACAACGAAAGCATTTGTAAGCTCCGGCTATGCGTTGCCGGAGGCAAAAAGCAGCGTGGCGTGGCGCACGGCCGACAGCCTCTTTGTAGCGAGCGATTTTGGGCCCGAATCGCTGACAGCCTCGGGCTATCCACGCACGGTACGGGAATGGTCGCGAGGCACACCTCTTGCCACGGCAAAGGTTATTTTTGAGGGACTCTCCCAAGACATGAGCGTGGCCGCCTACCGTGACAAAACCCCCGGCTTTGAGCGCGACTTTGTCTTGCAGCAACAAACGTTTTACACCAGTCAGCTTTTTCTTCGCCGTGATGACAAACTGTTGCGAATTGAGAAACCGGCTGATGCTTCAGCAATTGTCCATCGTGAGTGGCTGCTGATCGAGCTCCGCAGTCCTTGGCTGATCGCTGGCAAAACCTATCCGGCTGGTGCGCTCTTGGCCACCCACTTTGAAAAGTTTTTAGCTGGCGAACGACAGCTGCACATAGTCTTTGCACCGCGTGAAAGGGTGTCACTGGTTTCCTTTACTCCCACGCAGAATCGGCTGATTCTTGCCACGCTCGACAATGTTCGCAATCGGCTTTTCACGCTCTGCTACCAAGACGGTGCATGGCAGCAGGAACCGCTCGCGGGTATGCCCGAATATGGCACCGCTATTGCAACGGCTGTTGATGATCTTGAGTCGGATGATTTCTTCCTTTTGACAGCCAGCTCGCTCCAGCCGGCAACCCTTTCCTTAGGTACTATTGGCCAAGCAAAACCGGAGCCACTCAAGCAGTCGCCCGTATTCTTCGAC